>JAFTBM010000039.1 GCA_017455205.1 Bacteroidales bacterium | reverse complement strand
TCACCAACGGAAAACTCGAAGGCATCAACAACAAAATCAAGACAATGAAACGTCAGGCCTATGGATACAGGGACATGGACTTCTTCAGACTCAAACTTCTCTCCCTACACGACTCCACCTATCCATTTAGCGGATGAACCATTATTAAGTCTATTTTCAATGAATGCACCTGTTTTCTGTATCGTGAAGCGCAATACACCATCATGCAAGTCCTGCTTTTTTAGCCTGCGCACATCTGATATACGTAATCCCGTGAAGCATTGAAACAGGAAGATGTTACGTGCAATGTCTATATTGCCATCCAAATCCAGTTGCTCAATCCGAGCAATCTCTTCCAATGTGAGGAACAAAACAGCATTTTCTTTCTTGTCTGCGGTTTTTAGTTCAAAGTGATAACGCTTGAAATCGTCTCCACAATATCCTTTGCGAAAACTCCAGGTGAGAAACCATATAAGATAATAGACTTGGCTCTTGGTTGTGTTATTGCTTACACCGCGATTGACATTCCATTGTGCCCAGTTGTCTATAAACTCCGCTGTGGCTATCTGTTCGTATGTTCTCATGCCAGCAAACTCCAAGAAGCGTTTGCGAAATGATGATAAAGAAGATACTGTACCTTCTGCAAGGTCTTTCTTCTTCATCTCTTCAGATATAAACTCTATCCAAGCATTGGATGGAGTTTGCTGGTTCTTTGGTGTGCGTATTTCTTTGCCCTTGATGTGATTGACAATCGCAGCGAAATCCACGTCATTAAGTTTTACTTCACCGCGTTCTACCTTTTGCTGCTCCCAATCCAAATCGGTCGAGAGTTGATTAAGTTTTCTAAGCAAATCCTTGTGCTGCGGATGACGTACCTTTGTTTCGGGTTTGGCGTGATTAAAATCTGCTATAAGTGCAGTAAGTTCCGCTTCTGACATCGGAACGCCCAGCGAGGTGATAAACCGTCTACCAAGAAAAGCAACAGACAAGCGGACTTGGTGCTTGCCCGACTTATCATATCGCTTATCCAAATAGAGATTCAGTTTCATTTACGCACACTTTTACGCACGGGGCATATTAAAGTTTATTATAGTTTATAACATGATAAATTATGCAAAAAGTATTGACTACAAACCATATAAATCCAAAAGAAACCATAAGAATGAAATGATGTCTTTTTTCATCGTTGGATTCCTTTCTTTTCTTATGTCTGTCAGTATTATTTGTCCTACTGGCCAGTGGCTACTTCTTGGCGGCTATCCGCTTCTTGTTCTCCACGATGCAGACGCGCTGCGGGATGATGACGCTCACGCCCTCGTAGGCTATCTCTTCCTCCAGCATGCGGACAAACTCCTCGTGGTTCTTCTTCAGCGGCACGATGTGGCGTATGTGCTTCTCGTCCACTCCAAGCCCCTTGCAGATGTTAAAGAGCTTCATGTTGGCACTGCTCGGCTGGCCGCCAGTCATGGCCGTGATGTCGTTGTCGAGAATGATGATGACTACGTTGGCTTTCTCGTTGATGCAATCCAGCAAGCCCGTCATGCCACTGTGGCCAAACGTGCCATCGCCTATCACGCCGATGGCGGGGAATATACCCATCTCCGAAGCCCCTTTGGCCATCGTGATGCTCGCTCCCATGCAGACCGTCGTGTCGATAGCACCCATGTTGAATCCCAGCGTGTAGCAACCAATATCGCCAAACACGCGCCCGCCTGGGTATTTTTTCATCACCTCCACCACAGCCTCGTAGCTGTCGATATGGGGGCAACCCGCGCAGAGGGCAGGCGGACGGTTGGTTACCACCTCGGGTGCCTTCGGACCAGCCGTCATCGGGCTTCCGAGTGCCGCAGCCACTTTCTCGGCGTTGAGTTCGCCGTCGCGGCGAATGGTCTCGTCGAGCCTGCCACGAACCCTCTTCCCTTTGCCGAGGAATCCTTTGATATGCTCCTCCACGAAGGGCTGACCATCCTCAAGCACCAGCAGCTCGTCCACCTCGTCGTAGAGGCGGTTAAGCATGCCGTAAGGCAGTGGATATTGCGTTATCTTGACCACTGGGTGGGGGCATTTCCCGTCGGGGAAATTCTCCTGCAGGTAGTTGAAGGCGATTCCCGTGGTGATGATGCCGAGGCTCTTATCGGCACCGTCAATATACTGGTTGAAGCCGCTCTCTTCGCTGCTCTTGGTGAAAGCGGGCTGCTTGTCGATGAGGTCGCGGTAGAGGCGCTTGGCATTCACTGGCAGCAGCACGTAGCTCTTGGGGTCGCTGGGGCTGCTGAGGGGGTTCTGCGGGCGGACAGCCTTGCGCTCCACGCCAGCACGGCTGTGAGCCAAGCGGGTCGGAATGCGCATCAGGATGGGTGTCCCCAGCTGCTCGCTGAGTTCGTAGCCGAAGAAGACCATGTCGTAGGCTTCCTGCTGGTTGCTGGGCTCAAGCATCGGTATCATCGCCCAGTGGCCATAGTAGCGGCTGTCCTGCTCGTCCTGCGAGGAGAACATACTCGGGTCGTCCGCCACCACGATGATGACCCCACGGGTGCCGATAATCGAGGCGTTCATAAACGGGTCGCCGCAAACGTTGAGCCCCACGTGTTTCATGCAGGTCATGGCACGCTTGCCGGCGTAGGCTACGCCGATCGATGCCTCAAGTGCCGTCTTCTCGTTGGCGCACCAATTGGCCACCACACCCTGCTCCCGAGCCTGCCGACTCTTCATCACGTATTCGGTAATCTGGGTCGACGGGGTGCCTGGATAGCTGTTGATGGCACTGCCGCCTGCATCGATAAAGGCTTGCGCTATGGCCTCGTCGCCCAGCAAAAGGAGTTTTGACATAATCGTATGTTTTGGTTATTACTATCTTCCTAAAGTCAAACTTTTGCAAAGGTAAGAAAAAAAAACGAATATTGCCAACATTTTTACAAATCCCTTGTTTCCACTCTTTACGACCCTTTACCCTCCGCCCATTTTTCCCCTCGAACCCCCAGTTTTCCTGTTGCAGGCTTTTGCTGCCGTTCCGTTCACCCTCCGATTCGTGCTTGCCACCTCTTTTTTGCTTCCTTTCCAGCTCTGTTCAACACCCCTATGTTGCCCCTTTCATCTCCCACCTCGCCCCCCTCCAGAGTACCAAAAATCCCCCCGAAGTGCTTTCTCGTAATGCGTTGAAAAACAGATTATTGGATACTTTGGTAGGAGATAACTCCAATTTGCTGCAAATCAAGCACTTCAAGTGACCATCTCCTTACCAACGCCTTACCATCTCCTACCCATCCCCTATCCATCCCTTTTTCGGGTAGGAGATGGGTAGGGGTTGAGAGGGGGATGGAGTGCGAATGGTAATGCTCAAATGGCTTGGGAAGGAAAGGTGCGAACTGGGCATTTCGGGGTGGGGGAGGGGAGATGCCCCGAAAGGTGGGATAGAGGCAAGGGAGGGCTGCGGTATGACTTTTTTGCGTATATTTGCAGGCGTGAAGCAAAATGGGCAGTATGGAGAAAACTAACAGTATAAGGGTTTTAGGGGCAAGGGTACACAATCTGCAGAATATTGACTTGGAGCTGCCGCGAGGCGAGCTGGTGGTTTTTACGGGTCTCAGTGGCAGTGGGAAGTCAAGTCTGGCTTTCGACACTATCCATGCCGAAGGGCAACGCCGCTATATGGAGACCTTTTCGGCCTATGCTCGCCACTTTGTGGGCAATATGGAGCGTCCCGATGTGGACCTGATCGAGGGGCTCTCGCCTGTGATTTCGATTGAGCAGAAGAGTACCAACAACAATCCCCGCTCGACGGTGGGTACGCTGACCGACACCTACGACCTTCTGCGCCTGCTCTATGCCCGCATTGGCAAGGCTTATTCCATTGCCTCGGGCAAGCCGATGGTAAAGTATAGCGAGGAGAAGATATTGGAAATCATCACCTCGGACTATGGCGAGCGCGACATTATGGTGTTGGCACCGCTGGTGAAGGGGCGCAAGGGGCATTACCGCGAGCTGTTTGAGCAGGTGGCCAAACGCGGCTTCCTCAAGGTGAGGGTGGATGGCGAGGTGCGGGATATTACCTACCGGATGCAGGTGGATCGCTACAAGGTGCACGACATCGAGCTGGTGGTCGACCGCCTGCGGGCAAGCAGCCATGCCGTCCGCCTGCGCGAGGCGGTGCAGACGGCCTTTCGGCAGGGCAAAGGGGTGCTTATGGTGCTCGACACCGAAGTGGCCAGTGGCAGGGCTCCGAAGTCGCAGGCGGGAGAGCGGCCAGCGGTGCGCTATTTCAGCCGCATGCTGATGGACCCCGATAGTGGCCTCTCCTATCCCGAGCCCGAACCTAACACTTTCTCGTTCAACTCGCCCTATGGGGCATGCCCCCACTGCAACGGCTTGGGCGAGGTGGCTCACATTGATATGCGGAAGCTTGTCCCCGACCCCAGCCGTAGCCTGCGCGATGGAGCCATCGAGTTGCTGGGAAAGTACAGCCCCACCAACTATATCTACCGTCGCATCGAGCTCATGGCGCGGCACTATGGTTTCACGCTCGACGACCCATTCGAGAGCCTCAGCCCCGAGGCCGTCAATGCCCTGCTCTACGGCAGCAACCATATCGAGGCAGCGGGCGGAGAGGAAGGTATGGGGATGGTGGGCGAGTTCAATGGCATTGCCAATTATATCACCAGCCTCACCTCCGAGGATAGCCCTGCGAGCCTGAAGAAGTGGGCTGCTTCGTTTATGAACACTATGCCCTGCCCCGAGTGCCATGGCCACCGTCTGAAGCCCGAGAGCTTGGCGTTCCGCATCCTCGACAAGAATATAGGCCAGCTGGCCGAGATGGACTTGGCGGAGCTGCAGCAGTGGCTTTCGGCATTAGAGCCACAGCTGGACAAGCGCGATGCTGCGGTGGCCCACGAGGTGCTGGTTGAGGTGCTTAAGCGGCTTTCGTTCCTCAACGATGTGGGGGTGGGCTACCTCTCGATGAACCGCAGTGCCAAGTCGCTCTCGGGCGGCGAGGCGCAGCGCATACGCCTAGCCACGCAGATTGGCTCACAGCTGACCAATGTACTCTATATCCTCGACGAGCCCAGCATCGGCCTGCACCAGCGCGACAATCGGCGCTTGATAGAGAGCCTCAAACGCCTGCGCGATTTGGGCAACAGTGTGATAGTGGTGGAGCACGACCGCGACATGATGCTCGAGGCCGACTACCTGGTGGACATTGGGCCTGGCGCGGGCGTGGGTGGCGGCAAGGTGCTGTATGCTGGTCGGCCAAAGGCCGAAGGCTTGACTAATCAAAATAGTTCAACTAGTCTAACTAGTCCAAATAGTTCAACTATCCCAGCCAGCCTGACCCTGGATTATCTCTCGCGCAGGCGAGAGATTGCCCTGCCCGAGCGGCGGCAGGTGGAGGGTAGGCAGCACTTGGTACTGCGTGGGGCGACGGGCAATAACCTTTGTGGAGACACTTTCGACCTACCCCTGGGGATGCTGGTCTGCGTAACGGGGGTCAGCGGCAGCGGCAAGAGTTCGCTTGTGGGCGACACTCTTTTGCCCATCCTCAGCCAGCATTTCTATCGTTCGCTGCGCACCCCGCTGCCCTACGAGGCCATCGAGGGCATGGAGCATATCGACAAGGTGATTGAAATCGACCAAAGCCCCATCGGGCGCACACCGCGCAGCAACCCAGCCACCTACGCTGGCTTTTTCGATGATATCCGCCGGCTTTTCGCCGAGCTCCCATCGGCTCGCATCCGTGGCTACAAGCCCGGACGCTTTTCGTTCAACGTCAGTGGCGGGCGGTGTGAGCATTGCAAGGGGGCTGGTCTGCGCACCATCGAGATGAACTTCCTGCCCGACGTTTATGTGCAGTGCGAGATGTGCGGCGGCAAGCGCTACAATCGCGAGACACTGGAGATACGCTATAAGGGCAAGTCGGTGGCCGATGTGCTGGACATGACGGTGGCCGAGGCTGTTGATTTCTTCGATGCCTATCCTAAGCTTCGGCGTAAGTTGCAGGCTCTGCTCGATGTGGGGCTTGGCTATATCACCCTCGGGCAACAGTCCACCACGCTCAGCGGCGGTGAGGCGCAACGAGTGAAGCTCGCCACCGAGCTGGGACGAGTGGATACGGGGCGCACGCTCTACATCCTCGACGAGCCTACCACGGGGCTGCATTTCGAGGATATTAGGGTGCTGCTAGGGGTGCTGCAGAAGCTGGTGGACAAGGGCAACACGGTGCTGGTCATCGAGCACAATATGGACGTTATCAAGGTGGCCGACTGGGTGATCGACCTCGGCCCCGATGGTGGGCGTGCGGGGGGACATATCACCTTCTGCGGTACGCCCGAGCAACTTGCCTGCCAGCCTCACAATTTCACTGGGCAGTTTCTCAAGGCCGAGCTTGAGGCCATGAGGCACTCGGCCGAGCAGCCGTCAGCGGGTGAGTAGCCACTCGCGGTGGGTGGTGTTGCCGCAGGCATCGGTGATGTCGGCGGTCAGTCGGTTGTGCCCTGCTTTCAGCCTGCCGCGGCAGTCGAGGGTGGCAGTGGCTGTCTTGCCGTCGTATTCGGCCAGCAGCCATTGTCCGTTGAGGTAGAAGCGGTAGGTGTCGAGGCCAGAGAGGTTGTCGGAGAGGCGCACTTTGAGGGTGGTGGTGCGAAGGGGCTTGGCGGGAGAGAAGTTCAGCGGGCGGACGGCGGGTGCAATGGTGTCCGCCAAGAGTGCAAACTGCCCAAAGTCGCGCAGCGGTGCGCTATACCAGCCAGCGGCATACGAGGTGGTATAGGCAGCGAGGCGTTTGCCACTGATGCGCACCACGGTTAGCTTCTCGGGTGGCAAGTGGGAAGGAACGGTGGGCTTGAGGTAGAGGGTGTAGGCGGTGTTGGGTGGGAGGTCGTGGGTGGTGGGGGTAATGCTCACCACGGGGGAAAGGTAAGGTGCCACTTGGCTCTCTTCGATGCGGAGGTGGTCGTCGGCGTAGAGCGTAAAGGCGGGCAGGTGGATGCGGAAGTGGGTGCGTGCGAGCTGGAATGGGTGATCGTAGGCTGCGGGATGCAGGCCAGCGGTATCAGACGGCTGCGCCGAAGGCGTAGCGGTGGAAGCCGCAGCGGATACCTTCACGGTGATGACGCGCTCGGCAGTGTTGTCCATCACGTCCATCACCTTCACGCCGATGGAGTGGGTGCTACCAGGCTTGAGGCGGAACACGCCATCGCCTATGCACAGCGGCACCCACGGCCCCCGTGCGCCAGGAAGCTGCCTCGTGAGCAGGTAGGCCTGGCGGGTGGAGAGGAAGTGCCGATAGTCGATGATGGCATTGACCATGCGCGAGGAGTCAAGGGGGAAGGCCTCGGTGGTGTAGCGGAAGCAGAGCGTTCCGTCGAGGTAGACTTCCACGCGGTCAATGCCGTTGTGGGGTGTAGAACCCTCGGCGGCATCGGTGGCGTAGATGCCGAGGTAGAAGGGACGGTCGATGCTGACGGTGGTGGCTTTGCCCACGTCAATGGCTCGGCCACCGATGGGGTAGAGCCTCAGTCCGCGAATGGTGGGTTTTTGGCTGTCGCGATAAGGGATGCCGAAGAGTAGGGGGTTGATGGTGGTGGCGTGGGTGTAGAGGTCTGTGTCGCCACCGCGACGCAGCTCGAAGTGCAGATGTGGCCCACCGCTGCTGCCGGTGTTGCCGCTGTAGGCCACCACCTCTCCCTGCCTCACTGGCAGTGCGCCAGGCGCGAAGATGCGGCTGATGGCATAGCGCTGCTGCGTGCGTTGCTCGGCTGCCACCGCCTGTCCGATTTTTCCAGCGTAGGAGTTCAGGTGCATGTAGACGCTGGTATAGCCGTTGGGGTGCTTGATGTAGAGTATCTTTCCGCCGCCCCAGGGCGAGAGGCTCACTCGTGCCACGTAGCCATCGGCCACTGCCCGTACTGGCTTTCCGATGTCGCCCCCAGTGCGGATGTCGATGCCAGCGTGGAAGTGGTTGGTGCGAAACTCGGCGAAGGTGGCCGAAAGGCCAATCTCTCCCTCCAGCGGACTGATGAAGTAGCCCTGCGGAAGCCGTTGCGCAGCCATAGGCAGTGCGTGCAGAAGCATGATGGCCAGCAGCATCAATCCCCGATACCAAGTTGCCCGCTGGCACTCAAAGGGGGATGCCCCAGCGCTCGTAGTTGGTCTCCACTGGCACATACTTGATGAGGGTCTTGTTTTTGAGTAGGCGATATGCTATCTTGTTTTCGAGCAGTCGGTTGTGTTCGTCCAGCACGGTGAGCATCCGCCGCTGGTGGAGCACAAATCTCTGGCGGTCGTCGGCGATATTGGCTTTGAGTACAGCATATTCCGAGGGGTCAAAGTCAAGGTTGTGGTCGAGGATATAGTTGAGCATGATTTCATCATCCATCTCCTGGTCAATCAGGTTGGGATAGACCCCGCTGAACGAGCGGCGGTGCTGCTCGGTCAGTCTGCAGCGGGTCTTCACCTCTTTCCAAATGCGGTCGTAGGTGCTTTCCAGTATCTTGCGGTGTGCCTCGGCCTCGCCCCGCAACTCGCGCTCGCGGCGGTTGTAGACGATGGAAAGCACCATCGCCACCACCCCCAACGGAAGCACGACGAAGAGTGTCAGCAGCACAACGAGCAGTATAATATACCCAACCATAACGATTTACGCATTGCCACACCGAGCGGTGGTGTGCTGCAAAGTTACACAAAATCGCCGACATATCAAGAGAAATGCACAAGCCTTTGCTGCAAAGGCAATAGCAGAAGGGCGATGTGCGTTATCCAACCACGTATGGAAACTATCAAGAAAATATACAAGATTGGCTACGGCCCCAGCAGCAGCCACACTATGGGGCCGCACCGTGCAGCCGAGCTCTTTGCCGCCCGCAACGCCGATGCTGCCCGCTTCCGAGTAACCCTCTATGGCTCACTGGCCGCCACTGGTAAAGGCCACCACACCGACAGTGCTATCGCCCGCGGCCTCCAGCCCAAAAAGGTGGAAATCCTATGGCGTGCCGACGAGGTCAAACCATTCCACCCCAATGGCATGCTCTTCGAGGCATTGGACAGCAAAGGAGTGGCAACCGACCACTGGCTGGTCTACAGCATCGGCGGTGGCTACCTGGCCACCGAGCAGGGCGAAGTGCCGATGGGTATCACCCCCGAAGGGGAAGTCTACCCACACCAGTCGATGGCCGATATCATGGCCTACATCGACCAGCAAGGTCTCTCCTTCTGGGAATATGTGGAGCAGCACGAGGATAGCGGCCTTTGGCTCCACCTGGAGCAAGCCTGGCAGCAGATGCAGCAGACCATCGAAGAGGGTCTGCACGACGACCGTGTCATCGCTGGCGGGCTCCACCTGCGCTCCAAGGCTCACCAATACTTTATCCGTGCCTCCGCCTTCAAGCCTTCGCTCCAAAGCCGCGCACTGGTGATAGCCTATGCCTTGGCCACCAGCGAGCAGAACGCCTGCGGCGGGCGCATCGTTACGGCTCCCACCTGCGGCTCGAGCGGTGTGCTGCCGGCGGTGCTCTACCACCTCAAGAAGAACCACGGCTTCAGCGACCGCGAAATCCTGCGTGCCCTGGCCACCGCCGGCCTCTTTGCCAACGTCATCAAGACCAACGCCAGCATCAGCGGTGCCGAAGTCGGTTGCCAAGGCGAGGTGGGCAGTGCCTGCGTGATGGCTGCCGTAGCCAGCAATCAGCTCTTCGGCGGAAGCCCCAAGCAGATTGAATATGCAGCCGAGATGGCTATGGAGCACAACCTCGGCCTCACCTGCGACCCCCTCTGCGGCCTTGTGCAAATCCCCTGCATCGAGCGCAACGCCATGGCCGCCCTGCGTGCACTCGACATCAATATCTACGCCATGATGAGCGACGGACGGCACATCATCAGCTTCGACAAGGTGGTGCGCACTATGAAGCTCACCGGCAAGGACCTCCCCAGCCTCTACCGCGAGACTTCGCTCGGCGGCCTTGCCCTTGGCGAGTAGCCATCTGCACAGCCTCCCCTCCGCACCAGCCTAGTCTGCTTGCAGAAGCGGTTCGCCACCCTCGCAGCAGGCTGTTGGCGTGCGGCAGGCAGATGGAGCGTGGCAGGGGTGTGTTTGGACCGTGACAGGAGCGTGTGATGTCCGACCCGAGTCGGAGGTGACACGGACCTAACACGGAGTTGACACGGAGTTGACACGGACCAAGTGGCACTTTCGAGCTGCATCGGGAGCTGAAGCCTATCTAGGAAATTCGCATCCTGGTGGTGAGTGAGGTACTATCCTTTGTGTGGGAATACTTGGTCTACAAGTGCTTCGAACTCTTTGTAGGCGAAGGTGCCTTCCAGCTCGCGCAGGGCTTCGAGCAAGCCACGGTAGTGCCAGGCATGGCTTTTGGGGTTGCTGACGTGGAAGCGGCTCCAGAGCCCCGCGCCCATCTCGGCATAGTCGCGGGCGATGGCGCGCATGTTGGAGAGCTTGTCGCCAAGAGCCACTATCTTGGCATCGCGAGAGGCGAGGGAAAGGCGGTCAATGGCTGCTTGCTTGCGGGCTTGCCAGCTGTCGGCTTCCGAGATGCCCTCGTACTTCTCCTCGCTCTCGGCGGCGACAAGCGAGGCTACGCGTTCACCGAACTCGCTGCGGAGCTGCTCCACCGTCACGTCGGTGTCCTCCACCGTGTCGTGCAGTGCGGCAGCGGCCAGCAGTTCCTGGTCGGCTGTCATGGTGGCCACAATCTCCACGGCTTCCAGGGGATGCACTATATAAGGATAGCCTTTGCCGCGGCGCTCGATGCCAGCGTGGGCGCGGACTGCGAAGATGATGGCACGGTCCAATAGGTCGGTATTCAGAGGGTTGTTTGCCATGGATAGTTGGTTTTAAGAAATGGTTTCTATCATTTCCCGCAAGGCGGGGCGGATGGAGGGACGGTACTCACCGAGGGACTGCTCGAGGGCGAGGGCACGCAGCGTGTTATAGGGCTCCAGCATCGCTTCTACCCCGTCGATGACGGCGTCGGAGCCGAAATAGTGAGGCACGAAGGCGTGCCAGAAAGTCCTCGCCGTGGCCGCGTCAATGTGGTAGTTCTCCCTGATGAAGGATTCAGGCATACAGCAGGTCTGTCGGTAGACGATGGCCAAGTCGAAGAGCGGACTGCCTGTACAGAAGTCGCCGAGGTCGATGAAATACTGCTGTCCATCGTCGGTGAAGATGATGTTGCCGTAGTGCAGGTCGCCATGAAGGGCCGTGTCGGCATCGGGCAGACCTGCAACGTAGTGTTCCAGGCCGGCTTTCTCTTCATCGGAGAGGAATGTGTCGAGGCGGATGTGCGACAGGCACTGTTCTTTGGCGGTGGGGAAGATGCCCGGCTCGGGACGGATAGAGTGTAGTCGCTTACACTGCTCGGCGAAGCGGGCTGCATACTCCTCCAGCCGCTCGGGATGCTCGCTCAAGGCTCGGGCGTAGGACTTCTTGCCCACGATGCGGCGAAACTGGATGCCGAGAAGTCCCTCCCCGGTACGCACCAGCTCGCCAGGGGCAGGACACGACACCCCGATGCGGTACACCTTGCAGGCCCGCTCATGCTCGTCAAGACCCATCTTCTCCCGCTCGCGGGGGTAGAGCTTGAGCAGGATGTTGGGGTCGCTTTTGCTTATATAGCTCTCGCCGAGGACACCTGCCCCCGAAGGCTCATAGTCGTTCAGGTCGATTCTTGTCTCATCCATTATGATTACTATTTGGAAGCTGTCATCGCACTGGCGGTTTTTAATCACTGCGGTGGTCGGAAACGGCCACCGCAGTGACGGGGTTTAATCTGTGCGGTGCGGCTATTGCTACTGCCAGCGCTTGAGCTGGGGGAAGTATTGCAGGAGCTCGCGGCGGTACTCGTCGGCGGTGAGGTGCTGGCCGGTGCTGCGGTTGAACTCGTCGACGTACTGGACGCAGAAGTCGACCATCTGCTCCATGGTGCACTCCTGGGTGAAGTGGCCGTCGGCGAAACAATACTTGCAGTAGTCGGGGTTGTCGCTCACTACCTCGTCGGTCAGCGGCATGCCGCAGCTCTGGCAGAAGTGCTGCTGGTTTGGGAAGGGATTTTCCATAGCCAGTAGCTATTTGCGCTTCAGCACGGCGTGCACCTTCTCGACGATGTCGGCGGCGCGGAGGTGGTAGTTGGTGAGCATCTCGTCGGGCGTGCCGCTTTCACCGAAGCGGTCGTCGACGGCCACGTACTCCATCGGTGTGGGGCAGTGCAGGGCGAGGGTCTGGGCCACGCTGTCGCCCAGGCCGCCGTTAAAGAGGTGCT
>JAFTBM010000038.1 GCA_017455205.1 Bacteroidales bacterium | reverse complement strand
CCCTCGGGCAGCATCATCGCCAGCCGCTTCCGCCGACGCGGCATCGGTGCCGAAAGCACCCCACAGCCAGCCGCTGGGCAATAGGCGTAGAGCAACACCTCATCCTCGCCCGAAGCCCGCTGACCCGCCGCCGCCTTCTCCCACTCCAAGCGCGCAATCCCCTCGCTGTCAATTTCTACCGCCGCCACAGCCACTCCCGCCACTGGCCCCGAGCTCACGCGCAGCCGCCCATAATCCAATCCCTCTGCCCCCATCGCTCCGAAGCCCAGCTTGACGAACAGGTTTTGCTCGGTCATCCCCAGTGCGAGGGACTCGGCTCGCATCCCCACCCGAATGGCCTCCTTCATCCGAGCCGAGAGCTGCACCATCGTGCGGAACGCCATACGGTGCGCCTGCTGCGCCTCGGTGCGCGGATTAGCGACGTGCGACGGCCTGGCCCTGAGGCACATCCGCCCCCGCCAAGTGTAGCCTATCACCGGCCCCACGCGCCCATCAAATCCCCCCAGTATTCCGTAAGCAATCGTAGCCATATCCTCTTACCTTTTAGTCCCTATGATTTTCTTCCCATAACGTTACCTTCGCCTTATTATTGCCTACTGGCGAAAATTTTGATAAGGGGATGGTAAGGCAATGAGCAAGGGATGAGTAAGAGTTGATAGCAGCAACTATCTGTGAATTAAGGAACGAAAATGATAAAAGATGGGGAGAAGGAGGAGAAAGTTGAAGATGGTGAAATGTTGAGTGTCGGAGGAATGGGATGCGAGCTGAGAGTTGGGGATTTAGCAGCGGGGGGACGGGGGAGAGGGTAGGGGGTGCGAGTTGAGGGTTGGGGATTTAGCAACGGGGGCATAGGGGGTAGGGGTTGGAGGTGCGAAAAGTGAAGATGATAGGGGGCGTGGGGAAAAATATTGCGGTGGGGGGCAATAAGTGGGGCGGGTCGGCGTTAGAGGGGGAGCATATTAACCTAATAAAACTATTGCAGAGATGGATTTGACTAATATTCTGATGGTGGCGGGGAAGCCCGATTTGAGCGAGTTGGTGTCGCAGACCAAGGGCGGTGCGGTGGTAAAGAGCTTGGTGTCGGGAGCGAAGTTCCCAGTGTTTAGAAACGACCGCATCAGTTCGCTGGCCGAGATACGAATATTCACCGAGGAGGGCGATTGCCCGTTGCAGGAGGTGCTGCAGGCGGCCTACAAGCTGCTTGAGGGCAAGCCGACTGCTTTTGAGCCCAAGAAGGCTTCGGGTGAGGAGCTTTTCGGATTGCTGGGGCAGGTGCTACCGAGCTATGACCGCGAGCGGGTGCACACGTCGGATGTGAAGAAGCTGTTTGCGTGGTATAATATCCTTTTGGCTGCTGGCAAGATAGATTTGGAAGCGAAGGCACCGCAGGAGGTGGCAGCAGCGAAAGAAGAAAAGGTGGAGGAATAGGCATGGTGTATACAGAGAAAGACCGCGGCTATCGCCGCTATACGGTCACCTCGGCGTTGCCCTACGCCAATGGACCAGTGCACATTGGGCACTTGGCGGGGGTGTATGTCCCGGCGGATGTGTATGTGCGCTACCTGCGTGCGCAGGGCGAAGAGGTGGTGTTTATCGGTGGGAGCGACGAGCATGGGGTGCCGATCACCATCAAGGCACGCAAGGAGGGCGTCAGCCCGCAGGATGTGGTGGACCGCTACCACAAGATTATCAAGGAGAGCTTCGCCGAGTTGGGCATTTCGTTTGACATCTACAGCCGCACCAGCAGCAAAGAGCACCACGCGACGGCGGCAGCCTACTTCAAGAAGCTGTACGAGGAGGGGAAGTTTGTGGAGAAAGTCTCGATGCAGTACTACGATGAGGAGGCGCATCAGTTCTTGGCCGACCGGTATATCACTGGCACCTGTCCGCACTGCGGCAACGAGCGGGCCTACGGCGACCAGTGCGAGGCTTGTGGCACCTCGCTCAACGCCACCGACTTGATCAACCCCAAGAGTGCGCTCAGCGGGTCGAAGCCGGTGCTGAAAGAGACCAAGCATTGGTTTTTGCCGCTCGACCAGGATGAGCCTTGGCTGCGGCAGTGGATATTGGAAAGCCACAAGGATGATTGGAAGAGCAACGTCTACGGGCAGTGCAAGTCGTGGATTGACGCGGGGTTGCAGCCCCGGGCCGTTACGCGCGACTTGGATTGGGGGGTGAAAGTGCCCATCGAGGGGGCCGACGGCAAGGTGCTGTATGTGTGGTTCGACGCGCCGATAGGCTACATCAGCTTCACCAAGCAGCTCAAGGGCGACGACTGGGAGAAATGGTGGAAGAGCGAGGATACCAAGCTGGTGCACTTCATCGGCAAGGATAACATCGTCTTCCACTGCATCATCTTCCCCTCGATGCTCCACGCCGACGGCAGCTACATATTGCCTGCCAATGTGCCTGCCAACGAGTTCCTCAACCTCGAGGGCGACAAGATCAGCACCTCAAGGAACTGGGCAGTGTGGCTGCACGAGTATCTGAAAGACTTCCCAGGCAAGCAGGATGTGCTGCGCTACACGCTCTGCTCCAACGCGCCAGAGACGAAGGACAACGACTTCACGTGGAAAGACTTCCAGCTGAAGAACAACAGCGAGCTGGTGGCGATACTGGGCAACTTCGTCAATCGGACGCTGGTGCTGACGCAGAAGTTCTATGGTGGGCGGGTGCCTGCCGCTGGGGCATGGAGTGAGGCCGAGCAAGAGTTGATTAAAGAGATGGCCGCCATTCCCGAGCGGGTGGGGCGGAGCATCGAGACCTACCGCTTCCGCGAGGCGCTCGGCGAGATGATGAGCCTGGCGCGGCTGGGCAACAAGTACCTGACGGACATGGAGCCGTGGAAGATGGTCAAGACTGACGCGGAGCGGACGGCCACGGTGATGAACTTGGCGTTGCAGGTGTGTGCCAACTTGGCAGTGCTTTGTGCCCCCTTCCTGCCGTTCACAGCCGACAAGATGCACCGCATCATGAACCTGCAGGCTTTGGGTTGGCGCGATGCTGGGCGCACCGACTTGCTGGCCGCAGGGCATCAGCTGGCCGAGCCCGAGTTGCTTTTCGAGCAAATCAGCGATGAGGCCATCCAGGCACAGGTGGACAAGCTGCAGGCCACCAAGGAGGCTAATGCCCTCGATGCCTGGCAGCCAGCGGCAGTGAAAGCCGAGACGACGATTGACGACTTCGGACGGATGGACATCCGTGTGGGTCGGGTATTGGAATGCAAGAAAGTCCCCAAGGCAGATAAACTGCTTCAATTCAGGATAGACGATGGCATGGGCGGGAGGACGATAGTGAGCGGCATAGCCAAATACTACCCCGAGCCCGAAGCGTTGGTGGGAAGGCAGGTGTGCTTCATCGCCAATTTCCCCCCGCGCAAGCTCAAAGGGGTGGAGAGCCAAGGGATGCTACTGAGTGCCGAGGACAAAGACGGGCGGCTGGTGCTGCTGACGGTAGGCGACGAGGTAACGCCTGGTTGCAACGTGGGGTGAAGAACAATCAAAGGGAGTGAGGCAATAAAAGTGGGGGTGAACCCGTTAAGGAACAAAAACACTAAAGCAATGGAAATAAAAGCCCTCAACATCGACGAGAGTGCGCGCCAGAATGCCCAGGCTTGGCTGGATGGCGACTACGATGAAGCCACCAAGCAGGCCATCCGCGAGATGGCGGAGCAGAACCCGCAAGAGCTCAACGAGAGTTTCTACCGCCACTTGGAGTTCGGCACTGGCGGATTGCGTGGCATCATGGGTGTGGGCACCAACCGCATGAATCGCTACACGGTGGCCATGGCCACACAGGGGTTGGCCAACTACGTCAGCAAGGCGGTGGGTGCGGAGGCAGGCGAGCTTCGTGCTGCCGTGAGCCACGACAGCCGCAACCACAGTCGCGAGTTTGCCGAGATTACGGCCTCGGTGCTTGCCGCCAACGGCTTCAAGGTGTACCTCTTCGAGTCGATGCGCCCTACGCCCGAGTTGAGCTTCGCCGTGCGGCACTTCCATTGCCACACGGGGGTGATGCTCACGGCAAGCCATAATCCCAAGGAATACAATGGGTACAAAGCCTATTGGAGCGACGGATGCCAGCTGACGGCACCACACGACACGGCAGTGATAGACGAGGTGCTGAAGATAAAGGCAGTGAGCGATGTGAAGATGACGGGTGGCGAAGCCAACATCGTCAGCATCGGCGAGGAGGTGGACAAGGTGTATTTGGCTCAGGTGGAGCACAATGCCCTCAACCCCGAGCTCATACGCAAGCATCACGACCTGAAGATAGTCTACACACCGCTGCATGGCACTGGTATCACCCTCATTCCGCGGATGCTGAAGCAGCTGGGCTTTACCAATGTGAACATCGTTGAGGCGCAGGCTGTACCCGATGGCAACTTCCCCACCACCCCCAGCCCCAACCCCGAGGAGCGGGCGGCGATGAGTATGGCGGTGGAGCTGGCCAAGGAGATAGATGCCGACATCGTCTTTGCATCCGACCCCGATGCTGACCGAGTGGGGGTGGCGGTGAAGAGGCCCGATGGCGAGTGGATGCTGCTCAACGGCAACCAGACGATGAGTGTGCTGTTCTACTACATCGTCGGGCAATGGCAACAGAAGCAGCTGCTCACTGGGAATGAATATATGGTGAAGACCATCGTAACCAGTGAGCTGCCAGCCGATATAGCCATTCGGGCAGGGGTGAAGATATACGATGTGCTGACGGGATTCAAATTCATCGCAGGGAAGATACGCGAGCTGGAGGGAGTGGAAACCTTCATCGCCGGTGGCGAGGAGAGCTACGGCTACATGATAGGCGACTTCGTGCGCGACAAAGATGCTGTCAGTGCCTGCTCGATGATAGCCGAGATAGCGGCTTGGGCACGGGAGCAGGGCAAGACGTTCTTCGACGTGCTGGTGGACATCTACATGCGCTACGGCTTCTACAAAGAGGGGTTGGTCAGCGTGGTGCGCAAGGGCAAGAGTGGAGCGGAGGAGATAGAGCAGATGATGCGTGATTATCGCAGCAATCCGCCTGCGGCGATAGACGGCGACAGGGTGGTCTGCATCAAGGACTACCTGCGGCACGAGAGCCGCGACATCGAGAGTGGGCGTGTGGAGACCATCGATTTGCCCACAAGCAACGTGTTGCAGTTCTTCACTGCTTCGGGCAACAAGATAACGGTGCGTCCCAGTGGCACAGAGCCGAAGATCAAGTACTACTTCTCGGTGAAAGGTGAGCTTTGCTGCAAAGAATGCTTCGACCAGGTCAATGGGGAGCTGGATGCCAAGATAGAGAGCATCAAGCGGGACATGAAGTTGGTGTAAGCGATGGAGCGGAAGAGTAGGGAAGAGGTTCTTGATATTATCAGGGGTTCAATTCGGGGTAAAGCACCAGATGCGCAGATCATCCTCTATGGGTCGCGAGCCAGGGGAGATGCGCGGGCGGATTCGGATTGGGATGTTGTGGTGGTGCTCAATACTCCGCCACTGGAGGGACACGACCGCTATGAGGTGGTCTACGACCTTTGGGACAAGGCATTCGAGATTGGTGAAGAAATCAACACCTTGGTCTACACTGCGGAGCAGTGGAACAATGCTCCACCCTCGTTGTTCAAATATAATGTAAGGGAAGAAGGAATATTATTATGAGTCTGACTGATGAAGAACGCCGTGCGGTGGTAGCTTATCGGGTTGAAAAGGCGCGTACGGCCATAGAAGAAATCAAACGGGTAATGCCGATGGAAGTATGGGGCATGATAGCCAACAGAATGTACTATGCGGTCTATTATGCGGCAGTGGCATTGCTGATAAGCGATGGGCATACGGCCAGCAGCCATAAAGGGGTGTTGTCGCAATTAAACTTGCATTATGTTCAAACAGGACGTTTGACCAAGGAAGATGGACACCTTTTCGGTAGGGTATTTTCTTTCCGACAAGAGAGCGACTACGATGACTTTATCGACGCTTCAAAAGAGGATGTGGAGAAACTGCTGCCTCGGGTTGAGTATCTTGCGGAGAAGATAATATCATTGATAAGATAGCGGACTGCAAGTTTTTTTTGTGCGGCTGGGAAAGATTTTGTATATTTGCCTTTGGTATGAGTTATGTGGTTAAGCATAACATGTTGATTCTCACTCCCCCCCCCCCCCCACCATACTCAAATAGGGCGGGGCATCGGGGTTTATGCCTGTGGGATAGGTGTGCGCCAAGGCAACGGAGGAAGGCTTGGCGGAAGAATGGTCGCGGGTTGTACACATGGTGGTGGCAGCTTCGAGAGAGTGGGGGGCTTGTTTGGTCGATTATTCATTTCATTACCAATTAAAAGTCTTTTGTTATGAAACGTGTATTTTCAACGTTGGTGGTAGCCATAGCGGCGATGACCATGATGGCCTCGTGCAACAAGGACGAGGAGACGACAACGGGCGGTGCTACTGGCGTTCAGGTGTCGGCAGTCAGTGCCTTCTTTCCAGTGGGGTACGACCGCAACGAGGTGAAAGCCTGGTATACAGGCAGCGAGACGCAGCAGGATGGGCAGGTCAATGTTACTGCCATCTACATTTTCAACAACGACAGCCTGCTGGGAACCGTCTACAAGAAGAAGGCAGACGGAACGGAGCGGCGCGTGGTAGATGCCCGTGGCACGTGTACATTGACCAGTGGCGATTACACTAATGGCTCGGCCACGGTTGTTATTCCTGATCGGAATAACTCGTTTGACATCACCATTAGTGGCGGTGTGTTTTCGGAGAGAGGTGTAACCTTCACCAAGCAGGACAACGACAAAGTGCCTGCGGCACAGGAGCCTACGGGAGAGGACGGCGATGGTGGCCAAAGCAGCGGTGAACTTAAGACTGCGGCCTATCTGCCTGTGGCGTATGGAAGCAAGACCCTTACGGCGTGGTATGCGTTCAGCAACGTGGAGAATGACCGCACGAAGACTGAGGCAGTATTCCTCTTCGACGACCAGACGCTGGTGGTAACCAAGCGGAAGGTGTATAGCAGGGAAGATGGGAGAGACCCCGTGAGCGAGATCATTGCCGAGGGTACGTATACTCTCACATCGGGGGATTATGAGAATGGTGCGGCTGATGTGGTGGCTGGAAACAATCAGTTCTCGGTGACGATAACGAATGGGATATTGTCGGCCATGGGTGAGCAATATACCAAGCAGAGCAACGAGAGTGCACCTGCACCGTCGAAATAGCAGAGGTGCTTTCCCTCCATGCAGGCTCCTTCCCTTTTTTTAAGAGGGAAGGAGTTTGCTTTTTGGGGAGCAATAAAAGGCGAGGCGGAGCGTTAGGGGAGGTAGGAAAAAGGAGAAAAGTATGAAGAATATAGGATGGGAGATGTTTTTTGCCCTGCTGTTGGGCGATGTGGTGGGGATAGTGATGCTGAAGCTTGGGGTGGGGCTTGACGTGGTGCTGACGGTATCGGGAGTGGTGTTTGCGATACTGGCGGTGGTGTTTGTCATCGGCAAGCATTCGCGTAAGCGCGGTGAGAAGAGGGAGGCACAGGCGGCGGAGAAGATAGCGGAATTGCAAAGTCAGGTAGAGGAGGCAAAGAAAGGGAGAGATGGAATTGCCGAGTAGGATATTGGAGTGGGCGGTGGAGCAGTTGTCTCTGCTGCCGGGCGTGGGGAAGCGGTCGGCCTTGCGCTATGCGTTGTGCTGGAGGTGAAGGAATGAACAGGTGCCGCAGATATTTACCATAGCCGTTGGAAGTAGTGGAGAAAGCATGGGATATGCATGGAGGGGTTTTCTGCGGCAACACAATAAAATGTGCTGCTGTGCGTTTTCACTGATATGAGTACACAACAACTACAGCAGACCATTGCGGAGTATTTCTCCACTCAGCCCGTCCTCAAAGCATGGCTATTTGGTTCTTATGCCCGTGGAGAAGAACAAGAAGACAGCGATGTGGACATCATGGTTACACTTGACAAGGATGCTCATGTCGGGCTCTTCAAGCTCAGCGGCATGCGCCTTGACCTACAAGATATCATTGGCAAAGAAGTAGACCTCGTGACAGAAAGGGGGTTGCTTTCATGTGCACGTGAGTCGGTTAATAGCGATAAAATATTGGTGTATGAGAGAGCACAGTAAAGACAAAATGAGATTGGAGCATATCGCAGAAGCAATTGATAGGCTTCAAACTTATGCTGGAAGTTTACAGGAGGATGAGTTGCGCAAGGATGTATTGAGGTACTATGGCATCGTAAAGAACATTGAAATTATCGGTGAAGCTGCACGTATGATTACTGATGATTTCAAAACAAAATACCCTGATGTTGAATGGCGCAATATCAGCGGCATGCGGAATTTTCTTGTACATGAATATTTCAGTGTGGACGAGGAGATAGTGTTCGAGGTGCTTCATTCGGAGATGCCAGAACTAAAAGAACAGATAGACTACCTGCTTACCAATACAGATTGGGAAGATTGGACTAAAGAGTGATGAATTTGCCGAGCAAGATACTGGAGCAGGCGGTGGAGCAGTTGTCGCTGCTGCCGGGCGTGGGAAAGCGGTCGGCCTTGCGCTATGCGTTGCACTTGGTGAAAGAGGATGAGATGAGGGTGAGGGAGTTTGCCGAGGCCATTGTGGGGTTGAAAACACAATTGCACCGCTGTAGGTATTGCCACAATGTGAGCGACAGCGAGGTGTGTCCGATATGTAGCAGCGAAAAGCGCCAGCGGGGGATAGTGTGTGTGGTGGAGAATGTGCAGGATGTGATGGCGCTGGAGAACACACAGCAGTATAAGGGGGTATATCATGTGTTGGGGGGGGTGATATCGCCGATAGATGGGGTAGGGCCAGCCGATTTGGAGATAGGGTCGCTGTTGCGCCGTGTGCAGGAGTCGGAGCCTGCGAAGGTGGAGGAGGTGATACTTGCGCTGCCCACCACGATGGAGGGAGACACCACCAACTTCTACCTATCGCGGCAGCTGCGGCTGCTGGACGTGGGGGTGAAGATAACCACACTGGCGCGTGGCGTGGCGATAGGCGACAGCTTGGAGTATGCCGATGAGATTACGCTTGGGCGGAGTATAGTACACAGAATACCGTTTGAATGATGAAAAGGGGAATAATCGCTTTGGCGATAGCCATAGGGATACTGACGGTGGGCTGCCAAGGACAACAGGCAGGAGTGGCTGATGAAGACATAGGAGAGATGCTGCTGGTGGGGTTTCGTGGGACAACGATAGACTCGACACATCACATTTGGCGGGATATAGTGGACTATCATGTGGGGAGCGTGATATTGTTTGACTATGACGTGCCGTCGGGACGAAGGGGTCGCAATATCACAGGGAAAGAACAATTGTTGAGGTTGTGCAAGCAATTGCATCGTGTGCAGCCGCAATTGCTCATCGGCATAGACCAAGAGGGTGGGAAAGTCAATCGTCTACATACGCGATATGGTTTTCCGCCGATAGCCTCGGCTAAGCATAGCAGAGTAGGAGGTAAGGATAGTGTGGAAGCGTGTGCAAAGCAGACTGCGATGCTGCTAAAAGGAAGTGGGATTAATCTTAATTTTGCGCCTGTGGCCGATGTGGACATAAACCCTCAGTGTCCAGTCATCGGTAAATTGGAGCGCAGCTTTTCGGAGAATAGCGACACAGTGGCTGAGTGTTGCCGCATTTGGATAGACGAGCAGCATAAGATGGGGATTGCCTCTTGCCTCAAGCATTTTCCTGGTCATGGAAGTGCGAGAGGGGATACACATAAGGGGTTGGTGGACGTGAGCGAGACGTGGGAGCGGCAGGAATTAGAGCCTTATTTTCAGTTGGCGAAAGAGGTGCCGATGGTGATGACGGCGCATGTAATCAATCGGCAGCTTGATGCGTCGGGGTTGCCAGCATCGCTATCGGTACGCATCACCTCGCTGCTGCGCGATACGATAGGGTTTGCTGGAGTGATAGTGACCGATGACTTGGCAATGGGAGCCATAGTGCAGGAGTATACCTTCGAGGAGGCGTTGCGGCTGGCCATAGTGGCAGGAGCAGATATGCTTTGCTTAAGCAACAATGGAAGCGAGTACGACACAGAGCTGGTAGCCAAAGCGGTGGAGGTGATTAGGCGATTGGTGGCAACGGGTGCGGTGAGTGCCGAGCGGATACACCAAAGTGCCGAACGCGTGAGGCAATTGAAAGCCTCGTTGCGGTAGTGGGTAGGTGGGGCTATTGCTTTTTCTTGAAAGTGAAAAGCATATTGCCAAAGAAATTCCAAAGGGTGGTGATGGCGATGGCGAGGAGTTTGAAGAGGTAGAAGTTTTTCAGTGGGATGTCCCACGGATTGGGGAATAGGCCGCTGTAGGCATTTGGCCAAAATAGGCTTGAAAGGGCAAGAATGCCGTTGTTAATGCACAGGCCAATGACGCTTACGAGTAGGAACTTGGCGTATTCGGTGCCTATGTTTTCATCCTTGCTGCGAAAAGTCCAGATGCGGTTGAGGAAGTAGTTGCTTGTGGCGGCGGCGGTGAAACTGATGGTGTTGGCTATGAGGTCGTGCAGTCCCGCTACTTCGCGTAGTAGGAAAAGAAGCCCCATATCAATTATCATCCCCGAGGCTCCGACAACGCCAAATTTGAGGAACTTGAAGATGGTCTGCTTGGAGGTAATGGTGCGGGTGTCCATCAGAATTGTTTTTCAGACTCGGTATGGATGATACCCGTCTTGCGGACACGTTGCTTCTTGGAGGCTTTCGATTTACTCACACGTGGGGCGGGTTTTTGCACGCGGGGTATCATCTGGACATCGCCTTCGCTATTCACCTCAAGGCCGTAGACTTTACGGGTGGTGAGGTTGCATTTGATGTGCCAGTAGTGGGCACATCCGCCACGCATGAGGAGAACGTCTTCGGAGAGCTGCTCATCGGTCAGGTTTTCGTCCCAGAGGTAGTTGACCCATACAATGTGGTCGCCCCGAGTGTTGGTGAAGCCCACATATTGGCGGCGGTAGAGGCGCATATGCTCATCGATGACAGGGCACATGCCCCCTTGGTTGACGTGGTCGCGGTTGATGTAGTGGATACGCTTTTGGATAAGCCGTTCCACCTCGGCCACTTCACTGTCGGTTGGGGTAAAGCGTCCGTCTTGCTTTTCGACGGTAAAGCCCACTTCATAGTCTTGGTGGAAAGCCCATCCATGGTAATTGTTGCCCCACACCTCGGTTACCTTCCATGTTTCCACGGGTTCCATATACTCTTGCGCACTTGCCAGGGCTGCAAACATCAGCAGCGCAAGTGTCAAGCACGGCATTTTTTTCATATCATCATCCTTTGTAATCCAGTGCAAAGTTACTTATAATTCACCACCTACACAAATTTTTTTCCTAATCGGCAAAAAAGTAGTATATTTGCATTCGCATTCAAATTGAAAGAAACAGATTAAAACAATAGGTATTATGAAGAAAATTATCTCGGTAAAAGAGGCAGCCGACAAGATTCACGATGGTATGACGGTGATGGTCGGGGGATTTCTTGGAGTGGGCAATCCGCTGGCATTGATTGACAAGCTGGTGGCTCGCAAAGTGAAGGATTTGACCATCATTTGCAACGACACGGCCTATCCAGAGGTGGGTGTGGGTAAACTTATCACCAATCACCAAGTAAAAGAGCTTATTGCCACGCATATTGGTACGAACAACAATACGATTGACCAGATGAATAGTGGCGAGTTGAAGGTGACGCTTCAGCCGCAAGGGACGCTGGCCGAGCAGATACGGGCTGCTGGTGCGGGTCTTGGCGGAGTGCTGACGCAGACAGGCTTGGGAACGGTGGTGGAGAACGGCAAGCAAAAGCTTACGATAGATGGAAAGGAATGGTTGCTGGAAAAGCCAGTGAGAGCCGATGTGGCAATTATCGGGGCAAATATCAGTGATGAGGAGGGTAACCTCGTGTATAAAGGCACTTCGCAGAACTTCTCGCCTATGATGGCTACGGCAGCAGATATGGTAATTGTTGAACCGCAGGAAATAGTTGCCACAGGCAGTATTGCTCCTGAGAATGTGAAGACACCAAGTATTTTTGTGGATTATATCATTAAAAAGTAGAGAGATGGCTGCAAAATCAATGCTTCGAGTGCGCATGAGTGCTAAAGATGCGCATTATGGTGGTAATCTTGTGGATGGGGCTCACATGCTTCATCTTTTCGGCGATGTGGCCACCGAACTCCTCATCATCCAAGATGGCGATGAGGGACTCTTCTGTGCATATGATATGGTGGAATTTAAGGCACCCGTCTACGCAGGCGACTATATTGAGGCTTATGGTGAAATCACCCACGTTGGCAATACCAGCCGCAAGATGAGCTTTGAGGCCTACAAGGTCATTCGTACCCGACCCGACATCAGTGCCAGTGCAGCCGATGTACTCGAAGAACGCGTGCTTGTGTGTCGAGCGACGGGGACATGTGTAACGCCCAAAGAGTGCCAGCGAAAGAACTGACAGGAAAGTGATTAGGGGCATGGGCGATTCAGGTCGCCGTCCATGTCCCATTTTCTTCTGTATGCGCTATTATACGCAAAACCAGTACTTCCGAGAGCATTTTGGCACGCGAGTGCAAAAACTCTCGGTGGATGGTGGATTTACGTGTCCTAATTGCGATGGTGCTACAGGAAGCATAGTAGGATGTTCTTTTTGCAACAATGCTGCATTTGTTCCCTCCTATTGCCAGCCATCCAAAACTATCGCCAGCCAAATAGAGGAGGGGATTGCATTCCACAGGCATCGTTGTCGCACGTCTCCACTTTATCTTGTCTATTTTCAGACCTATTCCAATACCTACGCTTCGGTTGATACTCTGCGAGAACGCTATCTTCAAGCGTTGCAACACCCATCGGTGGTCGGCCTGATTGTAGCCACACGGCCTGATTGCATTAATGAGGAAAACCTCGCCTTGCTTTGTGAATTGTCCAAGTCGCATTATGTGGCCGTGGAGTTGGGTATAGAGAGTTGCTACGATAGCACGCTCATTGCCATCAACCGAGGGCATGATGTTGCTTGTGCATTCCGAGCGGTGAGACTTGTGGCATCCTATGGTCTCCCTGTGGGAGGACACTTTATTCTTGGTCTGCCTGGTGAAAGTCGTACCGACATACTTAAAGGTGTGGGGCAAATCAATCAGCTGCCATTGACGTCAGTGAAGTTTCATCAGTTGCAGATTCTGCGAGGTACAACCATGGAACATCAGTACTTAACCGATGAGCAATTTCGGAACTCACTATTGTTGCTCTCATTGCCTACATATATTTCCCTACTATGCGACATCATAGAACGCCTACGTCCAGACCTTGTGGTGGAAAGGCTTGCAAGCGAAGTGCCACCACGTTATCAGGCTGTCGCTGAACGTGCTTTTCGCCGTGCTGATGGTCGCTGGATTCGCAACGAAGATATTCCACCATTGGTGGATGCTGAACTCGCACGTCGAGGGACACATCAAGGCTCTAAATTACATATACTCAATAGCAAATGAATATTGCATTTATCACGGCCATTTTGCCAGTATTGTTGTTGCTCTATTTTGTCTATCGCAAGGATAGTCTTAATCCCGAACCGACAGGAAAGCTATTGCTGACTTTCTTTGTGGGGTGTTTGAGTGTCATCCCCGCCATACTGCTTGAATACGTGTTGGGTTCTTTTCAACCATCGGGTCAAAATTATCCACTACTATCAGGAGTCTTTAATGGCTATATTGTGGCTGGTTTCAGCGAGGAGCTGTGCAAGCTATTGCTGCTTTGCCTCGTCATTTGGCGCAGCCCTCATTTCGATGAGTATTATGATGGCATTCTCTATGCAGCGTTTCTTTCACTTGGCTTTGCTTGCGTGGAGAATATCGCCTACGTCTATGGTAGCAGCGATTCATTGAGCGTGGCTATAATGCGAGGTCTGCTTGCCGTACCCGCCCATTTCCTCTTTGCCGTTGCTATGGGATATCATCTTTCGTTGGCCAAATTCGACCCTGCTCATCGCACAGCCCACTTTTGGCATGCCTTTATCTATCCAGTTCTCCTTCATGGTACCTACGACACGCTTCTTATGGTGAGTTCCAACCTCTCCAGCGAAGGCGATATAGTGTCAGGTCTGGTCAGTTTGGTGCTTTTGTTGCTCTTTATTGTCTTTGATATTCGAATGTGGAAGTGGGGTATGAAGCATATAAAAGCGATGCAACAACGGTCGAATGAGCAGGATTTTAACCCCACAGATCCTTTCAGTAACTTCACTTGGAACTTCTGATATTCAATATTATGTAAATTATCTTCAAGAAAAATTTGGTCAATATTGAAAAACATCGTATCTTTGCACTCGTTTCCAACAGCAAACGGGAATCCCCGAGGGGTATTAGCTCAGTAGGCTAGAGCGCTTGCATGGCATGCAAGAGGTCATCGGTTCGACTCCGATATACTCCACCAGCGTGAGGGTCGCAGCAACGACCCTCTCTTTGTAGGAAATCAACTGGGGTATTAGCTCATCTGGTAGAGCATTTGGTTCGCAATCAAAAGGTAATCGGTTCGAGTCCGATATACTCCACTCTGTTCAATTGAAGGGCAATCGCAAGGTTGCCCTTTCGTTATTTTCAATGGCCATAGTCGGAAAGGAACTTGATGCGCATTAGGCGAATTTCCTCCTCGGTGTAGTCAGGGTCATCTTCAAATTCTTGCATAGCATCTTCGATGGAGTCGCTCTCGGCGGTCCTCCAGTAGTCGAGCAGCGCCTCTTGATGTTCAGGCTCTATCACCTCGTCAATGTAGTAGTCAATGTTCAGTTTGGTGCCGCTGCTGATATGCTCCATCTCCGTTAGGAGTGCTTCCATACTGATGCCTTTGCCTGCCGCAATGTCCTCAAGGCTCTTGCGGCGGTCGATGCTTTGGATGATGTATACCTTAAGGCTTGACTTGTTCACCACCGAACGCACCACTATGTCTTGTGGCCGTTCAATCTCGTTCTCCGCCACGTATTGCTTTATGAGTTCAATGAAGGGTGCACCATGCTTCTGGGCTTTGGCAATGCCTACGCCGGTGCAGTGCGAGAGTTCCTCCATCGTGCAGGGGTATTGAAGCGACATATCTTTGAGCGACACATCGTCGAATATGACGTAGGCCGGAAGTTTCTCTCGCAGGGCAATGTTGTTGCGCAAGCTTTTGAGTTGTGAATACAGCACCTCATCGCCAGCCGAGCTACTACTGGCCAGAGCCATCATCTCTTCCTCTTCTTCATTGCCCAGCTCACTATAGTCGTGGTCGCATGCCACCATGATGCTGTGGGGGGATTTGAGAAATCTCATACCCTCGGCAGTTATCTTTAATATGCCGTATTGTTCCACTTCTTTTTGGAGGTAACCTTCAAACAAGGCTTGTCGCAGCACGGCATTCCAAAAGAGTGCGTTTCGGTCGGCTCCACTTCCGAACTGCTCTATTTCGTCAAGGTGGTAGTTCTTAATGTTAGAGTTGTTTCGCCCCATTAGGATGTCCACGATATCCTTGGTTTTGAACGCCTGCTTCACGGCCAATATGGTTTCCAGCGCAAGCGCCATCTCCTCTTTAGCCTCCTCGCGTGGCTTGGGATTGAGGCAATTGTCGCAGTTGCCGCAATAGGGTGCGTTGTATTCCTCGCCGAAGTAGCGTAGAATGTTGAGCCTTCGGCAGGCGGCACTTTCGGCATACGACACCATTTCCTGCACCAGCTGTCGCGCCATCTCCTGCTCGGTTACATTCTTCTCGGCAAAGAGTTTATAGAGCCGCTCCACATCTTGGTCGCTATAAAAAGCTATGCAGCGTCCCTCACCGCCATCGCGACCCGCGCGCCCCGTCTCCTGGTAGTATCCTTCCACGCTTTTGGGAATGTCGTAGTGGATAACAAACCTCACGTCGGGCTTATCAATCCCCATGCCAAAGGCGATAGTGGCCACGATGACATCTACCTCCTCCATGAGGAACTTATCCTGGTTTTCAGCACGAACCTTATTGTCAAGCCCAGCATGATAGGGTAGTGCCTTGATGCCATTGACCACCAGCAGCTCTGCCAAATCTTCCACTCGTTTGCGGGTTAGGCAGTAGATAATGCCGCTTTTCCCAGGATTGGACTTTATGAAGCGCACAATCTCTTTATGGAGCTGTAGCGTGTCGGCAGGCTTGGGTCTCACCTCATAGTATAGGTTAGGCCGATTGAACGAGGAGACAAACGTCCGCGCACCCTCCATGTCGAGGCTCTTGATAATGTCCTGCTGCACTTTTGGCGTGGCCGAGGCAGTGAGTGTCAGTATCGGCACACGATCGCATATCGCCTTGATGGCCTCGCGCAGGCGGCGATATTCTGGGCGGAAATCATGCCCCCATTCCGAGATGCAGTGTGCTTCATCAATGGCAAAAAAGGTGATATCAATCTGCTTGAGGAAGTCGATTGTATCCTCTTTCGATAACGTCTCCGGAGCCACGTAGAGCAACTTGGTCTCGCCTTTGAGCAAATCCTCTTTCACCTCATTGACTTGTGCCTTCGAGAGTGATGAGTTGAGAAAATGAGCCACACAATTGCTCCCCGAGGTAAACCGCACCGCATCCACTTGATTTTTCATCAGCGCTATCAACGGCGATACCACCACCGCCGTCCCAGCCAATATCATCGCGGGCAACTGGTAGCAGAGCGACTTTCCCCCACCAGTGGGCATGATGACGAAGGTGTCGTGCCCGTCAAGCAAGCTCTGGATAATGGCCTCTTGGTCGCCCTTGAACTGGTCAAAGCCGAATATCTCTTTCAGGTATTTGTGCAAATCTGCCATATCTTGCAATAAATGGGGCAACCCTTTCGTTACCTTTGCACAAAAATACGAAAAAATTGCTATGTGCCAAAATATTTTTTCTCCCACACCCCACATCACTATTCAAGTCCATTTGTATATCAAACAATTGAACTCTGCAAAATGCCCCCACGTCGCCTAACTTTCCCCATGTTCCCACATCCCCCAAACGCTGTGCCATACGCAATCGTCTATTGAATTTATTTCCCCCGAAATCGTATCCCGTATGAAGCTATATTCCGACAAAGTGGTGAAAACCTACCGCTCCCGCACCGTCGTCAAAGAAGTATCGGTCGGCGTCAGCCAAGGCGAAATAGTGGGGCTGCTCGGCCCCAATGGTGCAGGCAAGACTACTACCTTCTACATGATGGTAGGTATCATCAAGGCCAATTCTGGTAAAGTCTTTTTTGAAAGCACATCAGAGGCCGACAAGCAAAGCCCCATCTTCAGTCATAAGAACGCCATACGCCCCGAAGGAGCTAATCCCTGGCGGCTGGAGATCACCAGCTTCCCTATGTACAAACGCTCGCAAATCGGCATCGGCTACCTCGCACAGGAAGCCTCCGTCTTCCGACAAATGACCGTGGAGGACAACATCGCCTCCATCCTCGAGTTCCGCCGCGACCTCTCCCGCGACCAGCAGCGCGAAAAGCTGGAATCCCTGCTCAACGAGTTCCGCCTGCAGAAGATTCGCCATAGCAAAGGAGTGCAACTCTCTGGTGGCGAGCGGCGTCGTACCGAGATCGCCCGCGCCCTGGCCAACGACCCTATGTTCCTCCTCCTCGACGAGCCATTTGCTGGTGTCGACCCCATCGCCGTCCAGGATATTCAGGACATCGTAGCTCACTTGCGCGAGCGCAACATCGGCATCCTCATCACCGACCACAATGTCCGCGAAACCCTCGCCATCACCGACCGTGCCTACCTCCTCTACGAGGGCTCAGTGCTCCACCACGGCACCCCCGAAGAGATGGCCGCCGACCCCGACGTGCGCGAAAAATACCTCGGGCGCGACTTTGAGTTGCGCCGTGCTAAAACCCAAGAAATATGAATCGTTACTGTGTCATTATGGCCGGCGGCATCGGCAGCCGCTTCTGGCCTCTGAGCAAAACCGACCGTCCAAAACAGTTCCTCGACATTCTCGGCACGGGCAAAACCTTCCTCCGTGCCACCTTCGAGCGCTTCCTTCCGCTGGTCAGCGCCGACCGCTTTGTCGTGGTTACCAACGATGCCTACAAAGGGCTTGTCCTTGAGCAACTGCCCGAGCTCCAACCCTCGCAAGTGCTCTGCGAACCGATGCGCCGCAACACCGCTCCCTGTATCGCCTATGCACTCTACCATATCTTGGCCGAGTCTCCCCAAGCCTCTATCGCCATCACCCCCGCCGACCACCTCGTTACCGGCGAACCCGAGTTCCATAAAGTGATGGCCGCAGGATTTTCCTTCGTTGAGCAGCACCGCGATGCGCTGCTGACTATCGGCATCCAGCCTTCGCGTCCCGAAACAGGCTACGGCTACATCGAGGCCAATCGCCCCACCGAACCCTACGAGGTCGTGCCCGTGAAGAACTTCAAGGAAAAACCCGACCTGCCCACTGCCCAACGTTTCCTCTCGGAAGGAGGTTACTACTGGAACTCTGGCATCTTCCTTTGGACTGCCGAGGCCATCCACGCCGCTTTCCGTCAGCACCTGCCCTCGCTCGTCGCCCTCTTCGACCAAGGAAAAAACCTCTTCGGCACCCCCCAGGAACAGGACTTCATCAACCGCCAATTTGCCCTCTGCGAAAATATCTCTATCGACTACGGCATCCTTGAGCATAGCCACCACTGCTACACCCTTGCCGCCGACTTCGGCTGGAGCGATATAGGCACCTGGGGATCCCTCCAAGCCCACTCCACCCTTGACCCCGATGGCAATGCCCTCAATGGCAAAGCCCTCTTGGTAGACTCTGGCGGTTGCGTGGTCAACATCGAAGCGGGCTACCAGGCCATTGTGCAGGGGCTCGACCACTGCCTCGTCGCTTTGCGCGACCATTCGCTCCTTGTCTGCCGCCTTGCCGATGAGCAGCGCATCAAGGACTGGGTCGCACAACTCGGATAAATTCCGTACCATAATGCCGACCGCTGCCAAACCTCGGCTTGGCAGCGGTCGACATTTTTATTTCTCCGCCTTCTTTAGTTAAGGTAGATCTCAATCGTCCGACCCTCCACCTCTACAACCTGACAGCTGCGGGCAAAATCCAAGATATTTCTCACCACCCGCTCCGAAGGGCACACCTCCTCGCAGGCTGTGGTAGGGGAAAACGTGTCGGGACTCAAAAAAGCATACTGCTGCATCATACGCACCTTTATTTGATTATTACTTTTAATTCACTTCACTAACGCCCTCCTGCCCCCCAAATTGCCCTCCCCCCTGTTTTTTAACATTTTTTTTGCCCCATCCCCAATAGTACCCGAAACGTTATATTAGAAACTTCGCAGTGGGGAAGAAAAATGGAATATGATTATCCGCATTTGTCACAAAAGCGGCCTGAAAGGCCAAAAAGCAAACAGCCCAGGGCGCTGCCCTGGGTATAGAACGTGCAGTAGCTACGCCCTAAAAGGGCAAAAGCTTGTTTTTTGTCCTTATTGTGTTGTTTG
>JAFTBM010000037.1 GCA_017455205.1 Bacteroidales bacterium | reverse complement strand
TGCTCCATCGGTGCTGCTCTGCCACTGATAACTATACGTCCCCATCCCAGCACCACCGCTAAACGCCGTCGCTATCCCAAGCACCCCAGGCGTCTTGTCATAACACACCGTATCCGCACCCGCTATCGCTATCGTCCCAGCGGTGAAGGCAGCGTAGGGCTCGGTCTTGTACCAATGCGAGGTGTCGGTATCGCCACAAACGGTGTGCGTGGCGATAACCCGGTGAAACACCGTGCTGGCGATAGCCGCCGTGGTGAGGGCGGTAGAAGTGCTGCCAGCCACCACCGTGGAGACAGAGCCTCCCACGGTGTCGGCTGTGGACTGCAAGGTAAAACGCACACCCGAACTGGCTGCAACACTGACACTGGCCGTGCTGCCAGGGCAGACTTGGGCAGGCACTGACACCGAGAGGAGCTGTGCCGATGGATAGAGCGAGAGGGAAAGATGCACAATCAGAGTGTCAGCGACGTTGTCGGCATTGGTGTCGGCCTGCAAGCGTGCGTAGACTGGTGCAGTGATGTCTGTTAGGGTGTAGGGAGCATAGGCATCCCAGGTGGTGAGGTCGCTCCACGCGGCATCGTCGGTGCTACTTTGCCAGCGGTAGGTATAGGATGCACTGACGGCGGATGGTGTGGCCAAAGTGTAGCTGGCGTGCCGACACACCGTAGCATTTTGTGCCGATACCGATAGGGCACCAGCTACCAAAAGAGACAACACGAGTGGTTTTATCGCTCTATTCATATCGAATGAAGATTTACTGATTGACAATTCGGGGAAAGCAAGGTTGCACGGCACGGGGCTGCGACCTCCGCTATCCGACTTAATAAGCCACGACGCTGACCGCAGCCGTTTGAGAATTTCCCTTTCGCACCGACCATCGCTCGTCCCCACCTTAAGGGTCTAAAAATGGTCTTTGAATCGCCCACCAAAAAGCAAATTAGTTCGTGTGCGAACGATTGGCACCCTCCCCTCATCCGCGACGTAAATGCACCGTAACCTCTCCGTGCGGATACGGACTTGATACGGAGTGGATACGGAGCGGATACGGAGCGGATACGGAGCAGATGCCTACCTGTATAGGACAAATGGCTTATTACGAGCGTATTGCAAAATTCCAATAGGGTAATTGCATTAATATTCAATGCATTAAGAAAATCAGAATGGCGATAGCCGAATGGTTTGCAAAATGCAACTACTTCGCACGCGAAGTAATTTTTGCTCCCCGAATGAGGAAGCCGAAAATAGGGCAGGAGGCGGAGAAGATGGGACACGGCTACTTGATACGTTCAAAGATGAGGTCGCCTGGGCGGGCTTCGAGTTTGTGCTGCATTGTAAGGGTTACGACCAGAGCTGTCAGTAAGGGGATGATCACAAGGATGGCCAGCACCCATCCGTCGAGGATGCTGATGTAGGGGAAACCGCTTTCCCTGACCAGACCGCAGAGCGAGAGGCCGAGTTCGATGGACACGAGGCAGACCACAGCCATCGCGAGGCTTTCCACCACGAGGCGCATGAAGACCCGCAGGTAGATTTGGACGATGGTAGCGTTGGGCAGGCCGAAGGCCATGATAGTCCCCAGGTTTTTGGAGATGGCACGGAAGTGGGAGTCGATGAGGAACCAGAGGAAGATGGCCACAAAAAGGATGCTGAGGATGATGATGGCCACGCTGAGAACGCTGGCGAGGAGGTTGAAGGTGTTGAAGTTGTTTTTGGCTTCGATTTGGGCCATATCGATGCGGATGCCGTATTCGGACTTGGCCCAGTCGGCGAAGGCAGCCACCTGCGAGATGTCGGAAAACATAAGCGAGACGTAGTCGGTGGCCATACGGCCTGTGTGTTCAAAGTCGAAGTCGTAGGTGCGGGTTAGGCCGTTGTGGGAGGAGAGGATAGCTTCGGCAGCGGCATTGACGTGGGCTATGACGCTGTCGCGCATAATGATGCGAACCCTGTGGGCGGGCAGGTAGGCATCGCTATAGGGGGTGAATACAATGTCGCCGTCGTAGGGTACACCGCAGCGGTCGAGGGCAGTGCGAAGGCTGCGGGCGGTGCCGACGGTGTCGCGAAGGATGAATTGGAGGTCGGAGTAGTAGGAGGGATGGTTGGTGATATTGAGTGGGTTGTTGGTGCTGCAGCGCCGTTGGCCGAAGTAGCGGTAGGGCATGAGGTAGTCAAGCAGGTCGGGCAGTTGCTCCACGACGGCCAGTATGGGTATAGGGATTTCGATATAGTTGTTGGCATGGTGGGCGATGTTCCAGCGGTCGATGGTGGAGGAGTTACCCTCGAAGGTGAGGGTGATGAAGAGGGGGAGTGTGTCGGTGGAGGTGTAGCCCATGCGGGCGAGGAGATCCCAAGTAACGATCCATCCATAATCGGCATCGGTGATGTCGCGCTGGCGGCAGACGATGACGTTGTCTGGCGCCAGAATCCGCTCCACCAGGCGACTGCCAACGGCAAAAGTACGCCCCTCGACGCGGAGCTTGCGGTGGTTGAGGTCGAAGACTTGGTCGAGGTCGTAGTTGTTGCATTCCACGTCGGCAATGTGGAAGCGGTCGAGGAGGTCCTGCCGCTGCATATCGGCTTGGAAACGCTCGAAGTCGGGTTGTGGTTTTCGGATGTCTACCCAGTTGATGAAGGGGTCGTCCATCTTGTGGTTGAGGTATTTGAGGCCGGCACGGCTGAACTCCAGGGCACCGACCGAGCAGAGGAAGACGAGGAGGAGGATGACGAAATTAGAGTGCCGCTTACCGAGGATGGCACGGTATTCGTTGCGGGTAAAGGTGCGGGTGAATAGTTGGAGTCTCATTTGTCCCATTGTTTAAGTTTGGCGATGACCTCATCGGTGTTGAGGTTGAGGTTGTCGGTGCCTTGATGCCAGTGGTCGCCCGTGCGGCTGAATACGGAGTCGGAGGTGATGTAGCCGTAGTAGTCGTCGCGTTCGGTGCCATGTTGCTTTTTGAATATCTTGATGATGACATCGGCATAGTGGGTGGCCAGGTGCATATCGTGGGAGACGATGATGGCCGAGGCATCGGGACGGGATTTCACCTCATCGTGGAGGTAGTGCATCAGGATATCGGCGGTGTCGGGGTCGAGGTTGCCAGTGGGTTCATCGCAGAAGAGGATGCTATATTCAGCCACCATAGCTCGGGCGAAGGCCATCCGCTGCTGCTGGCCGCCAGAGGCTTCGTTGGGGCGGCTGAAGACCTTGCTGTCGGATGCCCACCCGCCTCCGTACATCTTCACAAACTCGTCGAGGGCCACTTTGTGCAGGATGTCGTTGGTGGTGCGCTTGCATTCAGCCTCGGAAGCACCTTGCAGCATCTTGGTGAGGGCGATGTTCTCGTAGATGTTGAAGTTGCGCATCAGGTTGGTCTGCTGGAAGATGAAGCTGAAATAGCGGCGGCGGATATCGGAGAGGCGTGCATTGCTGTGGCGCGAGGTCCAGAGCCGCTGGTAGTCAATCTCGGAGCCATCGGGTGCATGGAAGAGCAGACGGCTATCGGGGGTGGGGAGCATGGTGTTGTTCATCAGCCCGAGGGTTTCGAGGATGGTGCTTTTGCCACAGCCAGACTGGCCTACGATGAAGACGATGCAGCTGCGGGGGATGGCGAGGCTGTCGATGCGGAGCACGGTGCGTCCGTCGCTGTAGGCACATTGCACATTGTGGAGTTCAAAATAGTTCATAGCAGGAGCGGTTATTTGATGCAATAGCCAGGCATTAGGTCGAGAGGAATCCAATAGTAGATGATTCCATTTTTCGAGAATTGGCCGTCGTAAGTGTTGCCTGCAATATGATGCAATTTAGTAAGTTTTGCACGAAAATCTTTCAGCAGCTCTTGCACCTGTGCATTGTCGAGGTTGGGAATTTGGTCGATGCGGAAGCCGCAGGATTGCATTTTAATCGGGACACCATAGATTTGCGACATCAGCTCCTCAACCGTCATGCCGCCGATTTGGTTGGCGTTGAAGTTGCCCAGGATGGCCTGCCCCATAGCGATGAGTGCGTCCTGGTAGGCTTTCTTGTCGCTGGCATTGTTCGCGTTGACCTTGTCGAGCTCGTGGAGAAGATTCTGGAGTTCTTGCTTGCTGAAGAAAAGGACGTAGTCGTAGAGGTCGTGGCGTTTGCCTGCGATTTTCATCGAAGTGTAAGCTAAAAACTTTGCATGTCCCCCGCTCTTCATATAGCTGATGAAATGGTTAATCTCATCCGCTGTCCATTTGTTTCTTTTTAGGTAGTCCAGCAATCCATCGCGGTTCAAATCCCCCGCTCCCTCGATGCCCCCATTTAGGGCTTTTTCCAACATGTCAATGTAGCCAATGGTCCACTTTTGAAAGTCCTCAATGTTGGATGAAATCATCTGGGTGAGGCCGGAGGAAGACTCGGAGGTGTTAGCAGCTGCATAGCGGTACATATTGTATATCGGGACGTCGTCCATTTTTGTGCTTGCACGCATGAGGCGGTAGCAACGATTAGAGATAAGCTTGTAGTCCATCGTTCCTTCGGGGCGTTTTAATTTCCGCTCATACTCTTTGCTCAAAGCATTTTGCATCACGCCCACTTGGTCGGCAAAGTCGTCGTAGGCATCCGAACCCGCGTGGTTGATTTGGTAGGCAATCATGTTGATATTGCTTGTAACCATCCGTTTGGCGAGGTCGGAGGCTATTGCACGCCATGGTTTCCCGCTGATATCCGTGGGATGATTGCCAGCATCGCCGATAAGGACGACGAAGTTGCTTTCTTCTGGCTTATAGCCCATCTTGCCGTAATCGAGAGCCACTTCGATACCATCGAACATAGCCTCCCAATCATCGGGGTCGATGCTCCCCACCTCCACTTGGTTAAGGTAGCTGGCCACAGATTTCAGGTCGGCGGTACAGGGGAGGTACTGCACCCCGTTCTTTTCATGATCCTTATAATCACGATATAGCACACAGCCCACCTTGATATTGGCACTTTGGAAGAAGGTGCGTTTCATCACATCCGTCAGCGCACTAGCGACTGAGGCAAAGTACTTTTTCATTGATTGGGTGGCATCGATGACGAATATCACGTTGATTTTGCTTTGGTGTTCACGCAGCTTTTCCAGCCGCTTGTCCAAATCGGCCTTGACGGACTCGGACGTGCCATTGGATGCGAGATTATTAATCACTGCCACCCGAAAAATGTTGTCATTGGTGGTATTGCTAAGTATCGGAAGGCGCATCTGATAGGGATGTTGGCGAACGGTTGTAAAGTCGCTGTAGACCCAAATGAGTCTATCAATCGACCCTGAGGACAAAAAACGCGTTGCACGGTCGTACTCCTCGAAAGCCGTGGGCTTCTTTTCGATATTGTCATACTCTCTGACAGCAGAACTGGCATGGGTCGGCTCAAGAGTAAGGCGCTGCGACCACTCGGTAACATATTCCTCTGGCAACCAGCCATAGAGTGCCGATATTCTATCTTCACAATTCATGGAATTCGACAAAAGGTAATAACTGCCGCCGCCAATGGAGACTTTTTTCATAACAAAAAGGATGTCCAAGTCCTTTGCCCTTCTCCCAGCTCCCAAATTGCCACCGGGGACCAATGTATATTCAGGGTTTTTATCAACTGACTTGCCTTTGGTGGGGTCGTAGACAATAAGACCCTTCAGATATATTTGGCTTTGCGTTTTGGGGCACTCCCCGTAAAGCAACAGATTCTCTATCGGCACCCATCCCACCACTTTTGACGTTTTATTGAACTTTGGGTAAGTTGGATTATATTCATCCGAGAAGAGCAAGAGCATCCCATTGCTGACATCGGCCACAAAAAAGCTTTCACCAAATGCCAGCCGCCTAACGACCTCACTTGATGTGCTGCTGCTGGCATAGGCGGGATTGTTGGATCTATCACTCCACACCTTCCATATCGTTTTAGTATTCTTTCCCAAATCGCCCGACTTGATTTTCCGCTCGCACCAATGCTGCCATGTCTCATCGATTCCAATTCCGAGCGGACTCCCATCGGTCTTCCCAATATATTCGGGAACCCAGGCATTGATTTTCGTCGGCAACTGCTGTGCCCAAAGAGGCAGGCTGAATACCAGGATAAAAGATAAAGAAAGAAACTGCTTTTTCATTTTTCAACAACTATTTCTTTTGTTATTCCATATTTGTCGCTAAACTTAATAGGGGTCTCGGCATACGCAGCTCCACAGGGATAGAAAGAGACTTCCGCCAGAATTGTACCGTCCCCCGACAGTCCATTGACCACCAACAGGCGCGCTATTACCGCATCGGCATTGTGGCCCTCAATAAAATCATCCCCCACAAAGCATATTATCTCAATCGAACCGTAGCCTTTTGCCGACCTCACCATTCCCCCTGGATCGACGGTTAAGTCCAAATTGCTTTCCAGCAGTGCAGACAGGGCTTCAATCTCCTGCAATGGAACGACGGGTAGCCTTGAGTTCTGCGTACTTATGGCTCCGAACAACTTATCCTCATCGTAGTTATCGGAAGTCATAGAGAACGACTTGATGCCACTATAGTAGATAACATACGAATCGCCCGATGATTCTATCACCTTACGCAGCTGCATTCTCAGCTGCTCAAGATCCATTGAGTAATCGGGGCGGACATAGATTAGTGGACCTTGTGCAAAGACCAACTGCCCTGCGGCAAGCAGCCATATCAATATCAGCAGACACCTTCTCATACCTATTTATTCCTGACCGTTATCTTATTCCCCGAAATGGATATGATCTCATATCTATTTCCCAACACACAACAATCGCGCAACAAGTCCTGCAAAGTATTTATATTCTCCACCCCTACAACCAATATGCTGTTACCAAAACATTGCTTTAACTTTTTCTTTGCTTCATCATCACCATCTGACACTCTGCTTAACAGGTCATTAGCCTCGTCCACCGTGAGCGTTATTTTTGGTTCCTCGAGCAGCTTTACTGGCTTTGAATCTCGGTATGCATCTTGGCGTGAGTTCCTAACAAATATTTCATATTCACCTGGAACCAGTCGGGGGAAGGTGTTGCTGGTCTGCCATTGGGCATTGTCTATCGAGTACTCTGCTTCACCCGCAAAATGGTCATCCAATATCACCTTGATGGTATAGGTCTCGCCTTTTTTGCTGATGCGACCGGGCGAGGAAACAATCTGTATGATTTCAGGCATCATGCTGCCACTTCCTGGCACTTCACCACCTTCCCCTCCACCATCTGAAGAACACCAGCCGCCGAAGTCAAATTCACGGTCATAGTTATTCACATCGGGTGCAGCACCACCGCCCTCCCACACGACCTCAAGCACGTATTCTCCACAGAGGTCGGTAAACGTGTGTTCGACATCGTCCTCGCTCAAACGATACCGCTGCATAAGCACGCCATCCTGCCTCAACACAAGGGTGTACTTGGCTGCACTCTCGCCCGAAAGGGAGACGCTAAGCGTATGATATTTCTCATCGGCCTTGGTGGAAACACGCGTGCTGCCCTTATTTGGCAAAAGGAGCAACAATAAGACCGCCAACACAATGGCTACAGCCACAATCCACCAGTACCTTTTCACAGATGGCCCATTACCTCCCACAATGGCGATCTTTGCCGAATGGCAGCTGGGGCATTCAAATGGTTCTACGGCAGATGCCCACGTTTTGCCACATTCTTCACATTTGTATTCTTTCATTTTCTATCAATTGCTTATTTTGAAACCATTTTATTCAACCGGTCATACTCGCAGAAGCGAGGGTCGATTGCTCCGTAACGTTCATCATACGCCGCTATACTTCCCAAGAAATCTCTTGCTCCAAGAGTGTCGCCTCGTTCAAGCCTTTGCGGAACGGCATCGACCATCTCCTTATACAAAGCATAGACTTGGTCGGAGGGGTATTCTCCGCCTGAAGCGGATGGATGTGGTGCATAAGTCAGTTTGCACACTACGGCGACAACGAGTACCACAGCTGCGACAATTACGGGTAGAACATAGGGGGGAATCTTGGGTTTAGGTGGCGGCGGCTCAATCCTCGTCACTTTCCTGTTATTGTTTTTTATTGACTTGCATTGCTTCACCAATTGCTTGTATTTATTTTTGTACTCATCCCGCTCTTTTGCCATATCTTCTATACACTGCAACAAAGCGTTGACATTTCCATAAGTGGCATATACAGAACGATAAGTTTCCAATGCTCTGCCAAACAAATGCGGTGAAGCACCATGCTGCAAGTATTGTATTGAATGGGGATCGACAGAAGCGTTTTGTGGAGGTATGTCTACACAATACTTGGAATGAGACGAAATCCTCTCTTTTATATACAGGTCTATTTTGTTGATGTCGGCTTTGTTATGCGCAAACGCACTTGCGGTTGTCCTGATATGTCCATCATTATCTACCTTTAACAACTTTCCATCTACAGCTGCCAATGAGAACGCACTTTCAAACATCCCAATGAGAATGTCTGTTTGCGAGAACCACATTCCATTCAGCAGAACACATATACCAAAGTATCCATCCGAGGTCTTTCTATACCAAATATGATAGAACAAACTACCATTGCGATGAATGGCAAACAGAGAATCCTCTTTCAGAAATGGCGTGAATCTTTCAAAGACATCATGCACGGCATAATCATCAGGATATGCGTGCATGACGCCATCGCTGCCTGCACCAATAATATAAACGCTGCAATTCATTTTATTACTGTACGGTAAAAACTATTTCATCTCTTTCATTGTCAATTGTATAACTTGGCATCCTGTCAAGCACTTCATTCCCCAGTAATAGTGGTGCTCCCGGATTGGCGGAAACTGTTACTTCGACATTCCTGCACTCAATTTTATCAGCAATCACTATGGATTTGATATTGAACACCATGTTTTCAACAATTGAGCCATCAGCAATCATAGACTGGGAATTACCTTTGTAATCATTGCTTGTCAATTCGCCTCGTGACCAAAGGTATTGGGCCTCACTAATGGAGATTAGTGCGCCAGAGCAGCCAGAGTCCAAAATCATATCAGTAAGAATAGTTCCATTGATGAGACATTGAACGGTTTTTACTCCTCCGTTGTTTTTGAACGGGACACGGACAGTGTTGTCCGTTGAGGTATATTCCAATTCCGTCATATCATGCTGAACATAGTCGTTAATATTGAATTTATGCTTACGTTCGCATGATGAAAAAATGGCAGCAAATACCATTACAACAATTAAAGAATTCTTCATGACTGTTTTTTTAATAATTCATATTTGCAATACGTTGGCGAACCCTGTCAATAATATCATCAAGAGAGTCGCGCTCTGCTTGTAATCTAAGCACATCTTGCTGTAACTCTGTATTACGCTGTTGCAATTCTTCTATTTGATTCTGCAAGTCACTAATTGTTTCTTGGTCATTGCCAGCTTGAGAACATGAGCAAAAGATGCAACAACATGTGAGAGCTATTAATAATAGTCTTGATTTCATACAGTGTTATTGTTCAACAACATTAATAATTCTTGTTTTAATAGTTTTTCCAGCCTCGTCAATAGCGGCGATAGTACCACTTCCCTTTTTCGCACAGTAAAGATTGCCGGATTCATTTATCGACAATACCCCTCCACCATCATTGGTTACTGTAAAAGTACATTGTCCATCATAACGTGATATTTTAATGGGATAGGTCTTACCTACAATAAACGCTCTATCATTTTGTCCACCTACACTAATCCAAGGTTCTGGTTTTTGTTCTGTTTTTGATTGAGGAGTAGTTGCCGAAGGTGACGTAGCACCTTTGTTTCCTCCCACACCAACAGGATCTGCAATACCACTTATATTGTCTTTTTGTTGTGATTTCAGTCCTTGGATTTCCGCATCTTTTTCGTGCACCAATTGCTTTTGTACTTGCAGTTCTCTGTCTAAATTATCGATTTGGACTTGTAACGTCTTGACCTTTGAGGTATCTTGTTCCGGCTCTCTTAATCCATTAATAATGATGTAAGCAAGTGCTGCCACAAGAAAAATCCACGGCAAGTATTGCATTATTCTCTTATCGCCAAAGATGCTCTTATGGATACTCTTTGTATGTGTATCAGTATTGTTATTACTTCCCCCTAGTCCCATCTTTGCTGACAAAGAATCCATCTGTTTACTTAAAACGTCCAGTTGAGTAAGAACTATTTGTTGGAAACCATCATTCGATGTGTTTGCACCAATAGGCTTTTTTATCGGAACAGGATTTACTCTTATCTTTGATTCTAACTCTTTTACCTTGCCGTTGAGTTGCTCCAGTTCTCTGTCTTTTTGTTGTATTATTCCATCTTTCTGTGTCAATGCTGCCTTTAATTGGTCAATTTCAGAATTTAGGGATGTGGAAATTTCTGCTGAACTTTCATTGGAGGGAATGAGTCTCAATTTATGCGCTCGGCGAAGTTCTTTCAGCAATTGTTCATTATCAGTATCTGTCGAATAATACTTTACATTCGACGGTTGTCTGGATGCAGAAATCTCTTTCCCGAACGATTGCAATGTGCCTGCAACTAATTGTTGTAAGGCCTGTCCCAACGCAACCTCCATTTGCTTGCGTGGTGTTTCGCAAGCCATAAGCGAAGGAACAAGGAACACTTCGCCATCTCCTTTACGTTGAATGACCTTTCCGTCCAAATACTGCATATATACCATCTCCAACAAATCATAGATTGTCCTTGGCTGGTTGCAGTATCCTCCACTTATTCGCATTGTGAGGGCAATATGAGCACCCTCACGAGGCATCCCATTTACAGCTTTTCGGTGGAGATATGTGTAATAGGAATAATTATCCGCAGGGAATAACTCAATATAGAAATCGGAGCTATGCGGTATTTCGGTAGAGGGTAAGTTGAAGTATTTCTCACATACCTGCTTAGCGTGATTGTCTGTTTGGGGTAGCCACTCGTAGTCTTGTGGAGAGCCGCTTAAAAATAATGTAAAACTTAATGCCATACGGTTACCCTTTCACAATCTTAAGAATGTTATCCCATAGAACTTTCGGATAGTTATCAGGGCCTGCAACATATCGCTGTGTGTTTTTCCCTCCAACCAATACCTTGTTATAACTTCCCGTCACAAAGGGGACAAATACGCAATTATATCTGCGCCAAAGTGAAGTAATAGGATTCTCGTTCTTGAAGCATCTGAACAGACCTGGATATTGCGAGTTTACAAAGCGTTCAGCCTCTTTGCGATTGACTTCTCCAGTGGAAAAGAACAAGTTAGTGGCATCAACCTTATTGAACAGAACAATTGATTTATCACGTCTGGATATGCTCCGTTTCATAAGTTGAACCTTCTGGGCATATTTCATACGGTCTCCGTGGTCTTTCCAATTGGGCTCCGTAAGATATACCCATATTTTACGATTTGGAGACTGAATCACCTTAGTGATGTATGGCAGGAAACTGCCTTTGGGTTCATCCTTGTCAACAGGGTCATAGTAATGTTCTCCTGGTGCCTCAAGTATTTGGACAATGGGGCTGCCATTCTTTGATACAACGAGTTGCATAAATTCCAGGCCCTTGCTTTTTTCAGCAGCCCAAATACTGTTGAGCATACCATTGAAATTATCGCAGTTGATACGGTATGTTTCGTCAAATGCTTTCCTAAAAGCCCTATCAGGGGCAACCGTATACCCCCTGTCTGGATGGGTCAGGTATTCTGCCAACCTGACCATGGTCATTGTCTTGCCACTCTGAGGAGGTCCAAAGAGTACCACGATGGGCGTTTGCGTATCTGCAATAGTGACATCAATAACGGCGGGGTTATTGATTTCCTCGTCACTATATGTACGTGCATTGGAATTGTCTGTCTGCATATCATCCACATTATCCTGTGTGATAGTGTTTCCATTTTCCTGCTGAATGATGATGGAATCGTCTACTGCATTACCCTGAGGGTTGATTTCAATCTCTGGCATATTATTATGATTTTGTCGTTTACTATTCTTTTTTTTAGTTTTTCTTGAATGCAATGTTGAAGAATAGGAATGCCGCAAGGTCTATCATTAATGATAAGAGGAAGAAATAAATCATTCCCTTTGTTTCCGGCATATCGTATTTTTTGTTCAACTGGCCGCTGAGGTAGTCTTTGTAAACAACCTCGACAACGTTGGTGAGACGGTTGGACGGCATTCCTTTAACTTTATCAACGTAAGTGTCCCTGGAGGATGTCGCTCCGTCAGCCTTGCCATTATCAAGAACATTATAAGCATTGTTTATTTGTTTTCTGGCCTCTTTTAATACATCTTCACGGGTTTCATCTTCGGCATCCAATGCTTCATATGCAGCTCTTACCAGTTTTTCTGAAGATTTTGCATCGGCAACATGTTTCTCGTAATTTGCTGCAAGAACCACCACTTGTTTTTCCAATTCGGCCACAAATATTTCCAGCTGCGAATCTATGGCATTTGAATAGTGCTCTCTTAAACGATTCATCTCATTTCTGCTATGATTTGCAGCTTTTGTACGTGGAATGGTTCCAATTCTCAACCCAAGTTTTCCTTCTATTTCTTGTAATATTTTTTCAGCCCTCTCTGCGAAACCAGGACGGTCAGGGTTGTTTATTTCTCCAATTAATTCTTCTTTCTTTTGTTTTATTTCCAATACTGGTTTCATGACATCATTTCTCACCTGTATGGCATATGCATCAACATCAGCGATTCCTTCCAATTGTCCTTCTTGCCACTTTAATTCTTTTTGAGCCACTGATTTGGCGGATTTTTTGTACAAAAAGGTATGTGCATTGGTGGGTAAACTTACCATTATCCAAAAAACAAGAACTATCAGAATTCCTCCCACTAATTTCAACCTGCGCTTTTCCACAAATACTTCTGTGTTAAAGCTGTCAATAATCCACTTTGTTCCAAGTGACGTTATGACATAAAAGCCAACAACAATAATCCAGTACATAATCTTAGGGACTCCTTGTCCAAATAGTTCTGTATGGAATAAACTTTCTGATGTCGCCCAACAACTAATGGCTCCAAAAGCAATAAATGCCAAGAACGACAGGATGACGACTACAGGATTTCTTTGATTCATAATATGTAGAATTTAATGTTAATTAATTCATTCATTATAAGTGTAGTATAATGCAATAGCAATCCTACTGCCACAAAAATGTATGACGTGTTCATCGCATTCAAAAGGATAGTTTTATTTTTGAGTATATCTTTTTTTGTGGCAGATACCTGTGCCGATTACCTTATTTGTTTTCCAAGGAGTTATATAAAAAAGAAGCGCGGGTATCGCAGTTCATCGCTTATCCCGCTAACCAGGCTCTCGCATTGCCTACCGTCTGAGAATAAGCAATGCCCGAAGCCCGCACTGTAGGCGCAGCACAAGAGTGTGATGCACCATACCATGAACGGTGGCAATTGCTTTATCATGCAGACGGTTTCGAACTTGCGAGATTCGGTTAGCCGCAGATAAAACGTTTCGCTCAACGTTTCCTTTTCAATATCCTATCGCCCACCCTCTACATTGTTAGGATAATATGCAAGATGTTGAATATCAAAGACATTATTTACCTTGCTTCCCGCCAACGCTTCGGGCTATCGACGATGCAAAAGTAGAAATAATTTCCTATCCTCGAAAATTTATTTTTCAACTGCTGTCTTATCAGCGTTTTGCTCTCTTTTGCATTACCTTTTTCAGCCTTCACTTTCCACCTTTTGCTTTCCACTTTCACGCTTCCGCCTTCCTCTTGGCACGCACCCCACTTCATCAGCGTATGCCGACCATAGCTCAACTGCTCATGCCATTAGGTGATACAGCGCTGGAGGCTATTGGTGCAACCTTTATTATCCCGCAGGACGCAAAAACGACAACCTAAATCAGCAAATCATTCCCCCTCTCGATAGCCACCCGCTCCGTATCCACTCCGTATCCGCTCCGTATCCACTCCGTATCAAGTCCGTATCCATGCGGTGGAAATACGACTCGGATAGGGGTAGGATGTAGGGAGGGTGGCAGGGGATGGAAAGGCACTTGCAAGGAGGCTGATAGTGTTGCAGCATTTATCGTTGCTCATGCCCTCCATCGGCTATTAATAGCACACTGTCCACTTATCTAATAACAGTTGATAATCAGCCGTATGCAAATAATATTTGGCCATTAGGCCAAAAAGTGCTATCTTTGCACCCGCTTTGGGAGTATAGCTCAGCTGGTTCAGAGCGCCTGCCTTACAAGCAGGAGGTCACTGGTTCGAACCCTGTTACTCCCACAACAAGCAGTTTTTGAGCGAGGGCAGGCCGCCAAGGTGCTGCCCTCGCAGACTGAAGACAACGACGATAATGAACAGGTGCAAGTTGCTCGCACTGCTGCTGGTGCTGCTCTCGGCCTCCTGCCAAAGCAGCAAGCGACCCGAGGGCGTGCTCGACGCGGAGCAAATGTCCGCTTTCCTCACCGAGGCTTATCTGCTGGAGGGCTATTATTCGGTGGCCACGCATTATGCCTACGACTCCCTCCCCCAACCCCTTGAGGGTGCTTATGCCGCGCTGCTCGACAGCCTCGGCATTTCGCGCCAACAGGTGGAGGCCAGCCTCACCTATTACGCCGAGCATGCGTCGGACTACGCCACCATTCAAGAGGAGGTAGCCGCTCGGCTCGACACGCTTCGTTAGTTTTTACCCGCCGCTTTAGCCGAGGGTGCGAAGGATTCAGTTGGCTTTCAACCGACCGAAAGTGATGGCGATGCTGCAAGTATCGGCCTCGGCGACGTTGATAGGGTGCGAGGTGGCGGTGCTGTCCAACCACTGGGCGTAGTGGAACATTACGGCGTCGGCGGTGGCGGTCAGGGTACGGAGGTAGCTATCGTATTCCAGCACCGTAGTGGTCAGCCGTAGCGGCCGCCAGTCAGTCCAGATGGTGCCGTCGTACTGCTTGATTTCGAGGCTATCGCAGTAGTATAGGTCGCCGCCTCCGATGCCGCGAACCATCTGCCCGGGGACTGTGTAGCCCGTGCCGGGGTCGGTTATGGAGAGGGTAGCGGTTTGTGTGCCCTGTTCGCAAAGCATAATCAGCTTCATGTAGGGTATCTCTCCGCCGGGGTGGTGAGCCTCCACGGTCAGCCACTCCTGGGGAAGCCCCTGGATGGAGGTGAGGGTGTCGATGCGAGCGGTGTAGTCAAGTGTAGCCCAGTGCTTTGAGCCAAAACTGATGGTGAGGCTATCGGTAATCACTCGCCCAGCGGAGTCGGCTATCACGGTGTGGGAAACTTGCCGTGGCGAGGGTTCGGGAATTTCTATGGGATCATCTTTGCAGGCAGCCACAAGCGTACTGGCCAGCGTAGCCAAAAGCAAGAGTTTGTGGGTTTGACTCATTTTAGTTGTTTCTTGTATATTCATTATGTCGTGCTGCTGTAACCGCCCTCTTTGGGCGAGAGGATCACGGCTGCAATCCATTTGCAAATTTACACAAATATATTGATATAATATGCAGTGATTAAATATCACCGGGTTGGGGCAATAAAAAAGGGCATCTTTTGCGATGCCCCACAGGTTTTGTTTTGAGGCAACTTACTTTGCCTTCAGTTTCCTGACCTTTATGCTTTTGGTACCATCATCGTTGGTTGTAACTTCTGTTTTCACTGGCTCTTCGGCTTTTTTTTCTTCTAGTTTCTTCACCTTTATGTTTTTAGTACCATCCTCATTGGTAGAAACTTCTGCCTTTTTAGCAACAGGCTCTTCAACTTTTTTTTCTTCGCCCTTCTTGTTTGCTACTGCTTTGGCAGGGGCAACGAACTCTTCTGCCACTGCAACTGCGGTGGTGTCGGTTGCCTCTTCAACAACTACCTCTTCTACCACAGCGACATCGGGCATTGTGTCAATAGACTCCTCGATAGGTTTATTGTTGTTATTGCATGCAACAGCCAGTGCAAGTACTGCGGCGGCAGCGATAAAACTATTTATTTTCATCTCTCTTTATTGTTTGACTATGTTGATGATTTATTTCTGGCCTTCGGTAAGTTTGGTGTTGTCGAATGTGATGGTCAGCATATCGGCAGAACCAACTTGCCCCATTTCGCAACTGAGCCTAGCGGATATCGTCTTGGTACTGGTCAGGTCAATGGCAGTGATATTAATGGAGCCATTAGTATTGCCTTTAATGGTGTCGTTTCCTTTCCAAATTTCAACACCATAATCAGGTGTGGAAAAGCTATGGTTTCTAGCCTCGGTGCCACAGATAATAGAGAAACCTGCGTTGCCGGATTCTGCTTGGAGGATAAGATTGCCTTCATCGATGGCATAAAGCACGGTGTTTGTATTCCATGTCTCACCACCATAGGATAACATAACGGTGTAGGCTTCGGTGGTGGCAGTGGTCTCTTCGTCATCGTCTTTTTTACAGGCGGTGAACATCATGGCACCAGCCAGGAGGGCAATGCCCATCAGTTTGAATGTGTTTTTCATTTGTTTTTAATGTTTTAGGTTAATACTTACGCTTCTGTTATGTTTTGCAAAGGTAATGTTTTTTTCTTGATTAAGTGGTGGATAGTTTCGGTTTTTAACACTTGTTATACTTTCTGCCTACGAATGTCGAGGGCATCTCGAAGGCCACTGGCAAGCAGCATAAAGGCAAGTACGATGAGCATAATGGCCAATCCGGGCAGCAGGGCAAGATAGGCATTGTCGAGCAAGAGGTAGCCATAGTTGTCCTTGACCATCATACCCCACGAGGGCATGGGGGGCTGAACACCGATGCCGAGGAAGCTCAAGCCTGCCTCCAGCAGTATAGCACTGGCAAAGTTGCTTGCCGCCACCACCACCACGGCTCCCAGGATGTTGGGCAGGATATGGCGGAATATGGTGCGTGCGGTGCTGAATCCGAGTGCACGGGTGGCCTCTATATACTCTTTTTCTTTGAGGCTCATCACCTCTCCACGCACCACGCGTGCAATATCGACCCACATGGTGAGCCCCACGGCCACGAATATCTGCCAAAAGCCTTTGCCGAGGGCGAAGGTGATGGCGATGACCAGCAGCACGGTGGGAATGGCCCAGACTACGTTGATGAGCCACATAATCAGGTTGTCCACCCATCCACCATAGTAGGCTGCCAGTGCACCGAGTGTGATGCCGACGAGCAGGGCGATGAGTATGGCGATGAATCCTACCGAGAGGCTGACACGCGAACCTATCATAATCATACTCAACACGTCGCGCCCATAGGCATCAGTACCCAACAGGAAGGTGCGTTGCTTAACGCAGGCAACTCGGCTGGCTGCTATCACGAATGGCTCCCCAGCCACAGGCTCGGCATATAGGCTGTCGCCTCGCCACGTGTAGTTGTCCACGGGGATGGCAGTGTAGCGTAGGGGGGCACCTTTGACCATGCGGGTAAGCCACGGGGTGTGGCCTTCGGTGGCATCGATGCAGAGGAAGGTGGCCTTGCTGCCCGGTTTGCGGGTGGCAAGCTCAAGGTACTGCTGGTTGCTGTAAGGTGTGGGGTCAGGGGTGATGAGGTAGCCTAGAATAGCCACCAGCGCAAAGAGGCCGATGACTGCGAGGCTCACCACAGCGAGGGGATTGCTGCGGAAGCGGTGCCACGCCATGCGGTCGAGCGAGCGGCCTGCAAGGTCGGCCTGACTATGGTGGAAACGCCATTTCATCAGGGGCTACATAAATCCGAGTTCCACCTTTACCTCGTCGGGTATCATGTCCATACTCCAAGGTGGATCGAAGGTAAGTTCCACGTCTACGCTCTTAACGCCACTGATATAGCCCACCATCTGCTTCACCTCCTGGAACATGTATTCGGCCTCTGGGCAATCGGGGGCGGTCATGGTCATGAGGATTTTCACCTCGAGCTGCTCGTTGACCTCTACGTTGTAGATAAGGCCGAGGTCGTAGATATTGACGGGAATCTCGGGGTCGTAGATATTGCGTAGGCAGTTGATGACGGCCTCTTTGACGGTTTCTTGGGTGGGTTGCATAGGCTTATTGTTTCATTGCGAAGGCCATGGCGTAGAGTTTCATCTGCTTCACCATCGAGGTGAGGCCGTTGGAGCGTGTGGGCGAGAGGTGCTCTTTGAGGCCGATAGTTTCAATAAAGGCGAGGTTGGCCTCGAGGATTTCTTGCGGCGTGTGTCCATCGAGCACGCGGATGAGGAGCGAGATGATACCGCGCGTGATGACGGCATCGCTGTCGGCACGGAAGTAGAGCTTTCCATCGCGTTCTTCGCAGCTGAGCCACACGCGGCTCTGGCAGCCTTTGATGAGGTTGCTCTCGGTCTTCTCCTTCTCGTCGATGGTTGGGCATTCCTTGCCGAGGTCGATGAGGTAGGCATACTTGTCGAGCCATTCGTCGAAGGCTGCGAACTCGTCGATGACTTGCTGTTCTTTCTCTTGTATGGTCATTTGGGTGCTTTATATATAAGGTATACCGTAGCCAATCCAAACAGCACCTGCGGCAGCAGCACTGCCATAAAGGGTGAGAGGTTACCGTTGGTGGCGAAGACGGTGGTGATTTTCATAAAGACGATGAAGGCGAAGGCAATGGTGATGCCGATGGCCAAGTGGACACCGATGCCTCCGCGGCTCTTGCGCGCGGCAATGGCCACTCCGATGAAGGTCATCACGATGATGGCCAGCGGGTTGAGCAGCCGCTGGTAGAGTTCTATCTTGGCCTCCTTCACGGTGCCTGTGCCGCGCAACTGCTCGCGGTTGATGTGGCGGATGAGGGCGGGCGTGTTCATGGTCTCGATGCGTTTGGAGAGCAAGTCGAGGTCGGAGGGCTCAATGCCGAGGTCGAGGTCGGCTGTGGCTTGGTAGGAGAGGCTTTCGGATTTGCCATGCTCGATGGTGCGGAGCGAGTAGCCGACGCAGTGCCACAGGCGGAGCGTGCTGTCGTAGGTGATGATGTCGCAAGCTTCGCGCTTGAGCAGCCTTCCCTCGGGACTCAACTCTTCGCGGCGGAACTGGGAGGCTCGCTGCGCTTGGACATCGTAGTTTTCGGCGTAGACCTGCACCCCCGGCGAGGCCTGAAAGTGAATGTTGCTGTAGTAGTTCTTGGCCTTTGACTTGACGTAGTGCTCTTCGAAGTCTATCAAGTTGCGATTGGATATTGGGATAACAAAATTGCCCAGCAGCAGTACCACCACGGCCACGATAACCGACCCCATAAGGTAGGGAAGTAGCATCCTCCTGTAGCTTATACCCGACCCGAGGATGGCTATCACCTCGGTGTGTCCAGCCATCTTCGAGGTGAAGAAGAGGACCGAAATGAAGATGAACAGTGGACTGTAGAGGTTGACAAATCCAGGGATAAAGTTGAGGTAGTAGTCGGTTACCACCTGCCCAAAGGTGGCATTGTGGCTGATAAACTTGTCAAGCTTTTCGCTGACATCGAAGGTGATGATGATGACAATAATCAAAGCCAAGGCCATCAAGAAGGTCATGATATACTTGGCTAAAATGTATCGGTCAATCCGTTTCACCCCTCGAATCTGCAATAGTGCCTGCTGTGGTATGGCGGCAGGCTATGTGTGGTTAGAGCAGCAGTTTCTGAAAGCCACGCAGACACTCCAGCACGTTGGTCTTGACGTGGATGAACTCATCGATGCCGTAGCCACGATAGGTCTCTTCCATCTCCTTGGGATTGCCTGCCAGCACGAGGCTTTTCACCTTGCCTTTCAGCCTGCGGCACACTGGCTCGGCCAGTTCGGCATATTCTTCGTCGCTCGAGCAGAGCACCACCACCTCGGCACCGCTCTTCTCGGCGGCCTCGGCGCCCTCGTCGGGGGTGGCGAAGCCTGCGTTGTCGATAATCTCATATCCCGCCACGCCGAAGAAGTTGGTGGCGAAGCCCGACCGTGCCTTGCGCATGGCGAGGTTGCCATAGGTCAGCAGGAAGACGCGTGGGCGATGCTCGCTGCGCTCGGTTTGCAGGCGCAGCTGCTCGAAGGCTTCAGCACCGCGATAGGGCTTCAGCACCCGCACCTCGCTGCCTTCTGCCTCCTGGCATTGACACCCACAGGGCTGCATCGCTGGCTGCTTTACCTTATCAGCCATGCGCTCCTGCAAGTTGGGATACTGGTTGGTGCCCAGCAGGGTGGTGCGGCGGGTGGCTATGTCGCGGTCGCGCCGCTGGGCGGTGGCCTCCACCTCGTCCTGCACCAAGCCTGCACGCAGAGCCTGGCACATGCCGCCAACTTCCTCCACTTTGAGGAAGTGCTGCCAAGCACCTTGTGCTATTGAATCAGTCAAGTTCTCAATATAGTAGCTGCCAGCAGCAGGGTCGGCAATCTTGTCGAGGTAGCTCTCCTCTTTGAGCAGCAATTGCTGGTTGCGGGCGATGCGGTAGCCGAAGTCGTCGGCCTCCTTGTAGGCGGCATCGAAGGGCAGCACACTGATGCTGTCGGCACCAGCCACGGCAGCCGACATCGTCTCGGTGGTGGAGCGAAGCATATTGACGTAGGGGTCGTAGACGGTCTGGTTCCAGCGCGTGGTGGTGGCGTTGATGCGCAGGCGCATAGCCTCGCCATCAGCCACCCCGTATTGTGCCACGATTTTGCTCCAAAGCAGGCGGGCTGCACGGATTTTTGCAATCTCCATGAAGTAGGTGCTCCCGAGGCCAGTGTTGAACACTATGGCACTGGCCACAGCCTCGGCCTCGCATCCGAGGTCGGTCAGCCGAGCCACCAGCTCGTTGGCAGCGGCCAGTCCGAAGCCCAGCTCCTGCACGATATTGCTGCCGCTGCCTCGTAGCAGCTGGCCATTGACGGTCAGCACACGGAAGGCTGGTAGCGCCTGGCGGGCGAAGTCCACCAGCTCGCGGGCTGCCTGCATGTCGCCCTCCTCGCCGCGGTGGAAGCGGCCATGGGTCAGGGCGTAGCGGAAGGGGTCGAAGTCGCACGAGCCGCGCAACTCCGAGGGGTTGTATCCCTCGCGCTTGGCATAGTCCACATAGAGCTTCAGCAACTTCAGATAGTCGTCCGAACACATGAAGTGGATACTCACCGCATTGATGTAGATGCCACGGAGCAGGTCGGCCAAGTCGTCCACCGACTTCACCTGCTTGGTGCAAAGCCCGAGGGCAGTGGCACCACGCTCCACGGCATCCTTGGCCAAGCGGTTGGCCTCCGCCGTGTCGGACACGAGGATATCCTGCCTCACCTCCCAAGTGTTGCCCGAAGTTTGATGCCCACGGGTGTAGGGTGCCTGACCAGGGTTGCTCTCCAAGTATTCCAGCCCCTCGAGGTCTTCCTCGCGGTAGTATGGCTTCACGTTGAAACCCTCAATAGTATGCCACACGAGCTTCTTGTCGTAGTCGGCCCCTTTGAGGTCTTTATTGATGGCCTCCTCCCATTTTTCGGTCGGGACGGGAGGAAACTCGGTGAATAACTTACTGTCTTCCATTATCTTGTATGATTATTTACACTAAAACGTTTCCTGCAAATATACACAAAATTCTTCAAACTTTCGGAGCATTGTAAAAATATTGTCGTCCGCCGAGCGAAAATAGGCCGTCGGGAGCAGGTGGGCAAGGAGGCGAAGTTTCCAACGTCGCCATCAACACATGGCGAAGTTGGAAACTTCGCCTCCTTGATTCGCCATCAACGCATGGCGAAGTTGGAAACTTCGCCTCCTTGAATGGTGAAGTTGGAAACATCACCTCCCAGCCACCCGCTCCGTATCCGCTCCGTATCCGCTCCGTATCCACTCCGTATCAAGTCCGTATCCCGACGCAAAAAATAGGGAGCGGATAGGAAGGAAAAATGGCTCGGGTGGCAGGGCGGATGAAAGAAAAAATGTCGGCCAAAGGGACTGGGCAGGGGTGCACTTTTGGCTGTGCAGGCTCTGAATATTGGCCTTTTGGGTTGGCGGATGTCAGATTTTACGACGAGCGTATGAATTATTTTGCGTATCTTTGCATTTTATTTCTGAACCGATTGCCTATGGGAGAAATAACTCGTACATTTGACTTGCTCGACCACTTGGTGGAGCACTATCCGAAGGATGATATCCTGGCTGGAAAGGTGGGGGGCGAATGGGTAAAGTACTCATCGCACGACTACTACAAGTATGCTCACTATCTAGCCTATGGCCTTTGCGAGACGGGGCTGAAGCCTGGCGACCGCGTGATTACGATGAGTGCCAACTGCCCCGAGTGGAACTTTATCGACATGGCGATGGCGCTTTGCGGCATTATCCACGTGCCGATATATCCCACGCTTTCGACCGACAACTACCTGCACATCCTGCGCCATAGTGGTGCGAGGGCGATATTCGTCAGCACACGGGTGCTGCTGGGTAGACTGCGCGGTGCACTCGACCAGCTGGAGGAGAGACCCACGGTCTACACCCTGGCCGACATTGAGGGTGAGCATCGAATGCTGGAAATACTGAAGTCGGGCATAGCCAACCGCGACAAGTGGATGGAGGAGGTGGAGCATCGGAAGCTTTCGATTGCGCCCGATGATTGGGCGACGATGATCTACACCAGTGGCACGACTGGGATGCCCAAGGGGGTGATGCTGAGCCACCGCAACCTCTGCTCCAACTTCCTGGCTCACGCCCAGGTGCAGCCGATGGACAGCCACTGCCGCGTGCTCAGTTTCCTGCCCCTCAACCACGTCTACGAGCGCTCGCTGAACTATCATTTCCAGTATCTCGGCATCAGCATCTACTATGCCGAGAGCCTGGGTACCATCCAGCAGAATATGCAAGAGATCCACGGCGACGGCTTCTGCGCCGTGCCGCGTGTGCTGGAGATGGTCTACGACAAGCTCTACGCCGCCGGCAAGGACTTCAAGGGTGCGAAGAAGCGCATCTACGACTGGGCCTTCCGCCACGGCAAACGCTACGACTACACAGGGCTGACCCGCGTGCAGCCGTTCTACCTCTTCAACCAGTGGCTGCTCGACCGCATGGTCTACCGCCATTGGCGCGAGAAGTTCGGAGGCCATCGGCTGACGGTGATTACAGGCAGCAGCTCTATCCAGCCCAAGATGATACGCCTCTTTGCAGCTGCTGGCATCAATATCTACGAGGGCTACGGCCTCTCGGAGACCAGCCCCGTGATTGCCGTCAATGACCCAGTGCACCGCTTGGTGAAAATCGGCACCGTGGGGCCGATATTAAGCGGCGTGGAGGTGAAGTTCGGCGACGATGGCGAGATCCTAACTCGCGGCCCACACGTGATGATGGGCTACTACAACGACCCCGAGTATACCGCCCAGGTGATCGACAGCGAAGGGTGGTTCCACACGGGCGACATCGGCGAGATGGTCGATGGGCGCTACCTGAAGATTACCGACCGCAAGAAGGACATCTTCAAGCTCTCGGCAGGCAAATACGTAGCACCGCAGCTGATTGAAAATATGCTGCGCGGTTCGGAGTATATCGACCAGGTGATGGTCATCGGCGAGAACGAGAAGCAGGTGGCCGCCATCATCAGTCCCAATTTCAACACGCTCCACTACTGGGCACTGAAGCATCGGCTGCACTATCGCGACAATGTGGCGCTGGTCTCGATGCCAGAGGTGCACGACAAGATGCGCAAGGTGCTTGACGTCTACAACAAGTCGCTTGCGCCGCACGAGCAGATCAAGCAGTTCCGCATCGTAACCGACGAGTGGACACCAGCCAATGGCCTGCTATCGCCGACGCTTAAGTTGCGCCGTGCACCGCTGATGGAGAAGTACAAGGATGTGGTGGCCGAGATATATGGCAAGGAAAAGTCGACGGCACAAGGTTTCTTGTCGGCCTTCAAGTCGGTGGAGTTGCCCACCCTGCCGTGGTCAAAGAAGAAGTAAGGGGTATGAAAGACGACAGGAAGCAGGGGGCTTGGGGGCTGCCGAGGCGGTGGTGGCTGCTGGTACTGGCAGGCATCTTTTGTGCCTGCGGGACACCGGAGCGCTACGCCTACCTCGGCGATGCGGCACGCGAAGAAGCCCAGCCCATTGCCAGCAACTACAGTTCGACCATCTTTCCTGGCGACTTGCTCTATATTCACGTCAGCAGCAACACGCCCGAGGCGGTCATCCCCTTCAACGAGGAGACCAACTCGGCTATGCTGCGCACAGGAAAAGAGGTGGTCAGAGGCCGCCGCACAACGAAGGGTTACCTCGTCGGGGAGGAGGGAGACTTCCAGTTCCCGGTGCTGGGTAAAATTCATGCTGCTGGCCTCACCTACGAGGGGCTGGCACGCGACATTGAGGCACGGCTCGTCGAACGGCGACTGGTGAAAGACCCCGTGGTGGTGGTGGAGCTGAAAAACTTCCACGTGGCGGTGATTGGCGAAGTGGCCGTCCCGACGCTGCTCCACGCACAAGGCACAAGGCTCACCATCTTCGAGGCTCTGGCCCAGTGTGGAGACATTACGATACACGGACGGCGCGACAACGTAACGGTGGTGCGCTTCGGTGGCGAACAGGTGGTGGTGGACACAGTAGACCTCACCTCGAAAAGCGTCCTCACCTCGGCGTGCTACTACCTTCAGCAGGGCGACATCGTCTATGTGGAACCTACCCGAAAACGCAAGCGCGAGGCATCGCGCAATGAGACGTGGCCAACGTATGCCAACATAACACTGCAGTCGCTGCGTGTGGCCTACGTAATGGTCTACCGCTATGCCATTGACCCGACCACAAGAGTTACCAAATAGTCGCCCAGCCGAGGCTGCTCTGCTTCCGCTGGTGGCCTTGGCCATTCGGCAGGAGGCCGCATTCCCCAGCCTGACGGCGGTGGAGTGGGAGCGGGTGTTTACGCTGGCCAGCAAACACCGCGTGGCAGGCTTGCTGGCGGCAGTGGTTGCCGAACATGCTGCCTTGGTGCCGCTGGAGGTTAGACTGAAGTTTGCCGCCATGCAACAGCGTACTGTGCAAGCCACCGCCCAACGCAAGGCGGTGCTGATGCGATTGCTTACGCTTTTCGGAGCGCTGGGCATACCGACGATGGTAGTTAAAGGAGTGGCTATCAGTCGCTACTATCCCGAGCCTTCGCTCCGCGCCTTCTCGGATTTAGACATCTACCAGTTCGGCCACTACCGCGAGGCCGACCGAGCGGTGGGAGATACCTTTGGGGTGGAAATAAGCCGCAAAACGCATCACCACACCAAGTACACCATTGATGGAGTGCTGGTGGAGAACCACTATGATTTCACCCCTCGGCACGGTGCTTGGGGCAATCGGCGAAGCGAGCGCGTATTGAAGTGCGAAGCCGCACGTGGCTGCGTGGATTTTGCCATCGGCGGTCAGCCCTGCCTGCTGGCCTCGCCGCAGTTCAATGCCTTGTTCCTCATGCGGCACATGGCGGTACACTTTGCTGCCGAAGCCATCAGCATCCGCCACCTGCTCGACTGGACGTTTTTTTGCCAGGCCGAGAGAGAAATGGTGGATTGGGCGAAGGCGGCAAGCCAAATGAGGCAGATGGGAATGCTTGATTTTGCACTGGCCATCGAGGAAATCTGCCACCGCTGGTTTGGCTGCCAGGGACATTTGGCCGCCACCACAGGGCGATCCAGCAACCTGGCGATGGCCGACAGGGTGCTGACGGAAATCTTCGCCGCCGAGAGTCGGCAGCTCGATGAAGCCGTCCGCCCTGCTCAAAGACTGCGGGCAAAATGGATGCGGCTGCGGGAGTCGCGCTGGAAACATGACCTCTGCTATCCCGCCCCTTGGCTTTTCGACCTACCCTTGATGCTGTGTGCCAAACTGATAAGGCCGCACACTATTCTGCACTGAATGTTTTTCGCCCCGCATTTGCCAAAAAATTGCTACCTTTGCACTCGCAAACAGCATTCTGACCTATGGTATCTTTCATCATTGCAATCGTTCTCCTTGTGGCTGGCTACTGGCTCTATTCAAGGCTTGTGGAGCGTGTACTCGGTGTAGATTCGCACCGCACGACACCCGCCGTGGCACATCCCGACGGTGTGGATTATGTCCCCATGAAACCGTGGCGCATCTTCCTCATCCAGTTTCTCAACATTGCAGGAGTGGGACCTATCTGCGGGGCCATTATGGGGGCTCAATTCGGCACAGCCTCGTTCCTGTGGATAGTGTTCGGATGCATTTTTGCAGGGGCAGTACACGACTTCGTCGCGGGTTTCGTCAGCCTCCGCATGGACGGAGCCTCGCTGCCCGAAATACACGGGCGCTTTCTCGGCAACGGAATGAAGCAGTTCATGCGCGGGTTCACGGTGCTGCTGATGGTGCTGGTGGGAGCAGTATTTGTCAATACACCCGCCGTGTTGTTGGAACAGAACTTCACGCCAGACTGGAGCGTGTTCATCTGGGTGGGAATCATCTTTGCCTACTATCTGGTGGCCACATTGCTCCCGATTGACAAGGTGATTGGTCGCCTGTACCCCATATTCGGAGTGCTGCTACTGATGATGGCGGTGGCCATAGTGGTGGCTTTCGCAGTCTATCGGCCCGAGATACCCGAAGTGTGGCAAGGCTTGGGCAACAAACACCCCAAAGCAGCCAGCAACCCGATATTCCCGATGATGTTCATCTCCATTGCTTGCGGAGCTATCAGCGGCTTCCATGCCACACAGAGCCCGCTCATGGCTCGCTGCATGGTCAATGAGAAGCAGGCTCGCCCCATATTCTATGGCGCCATGATTACCGAAGGTGTTGTCGCCCTAATATGGGCTGCAGCAGCCACGGTCTTCTACCACGACCCAGTGTTGGCTGCCAAGACCATCTCGCCCGAGGGGCAGCCCCTGGGAGGCAACGCCATGGTAGGCGTGATTGCCAACGAGTGGTTCAACCCCGTCATTGCCACCATCTGCATCTTGGGAGTTATCAGTGCGGCTGTAACCAGTGGCGATACCGCCCTGCGGTCGGCAAGGCTAATAGTGGCCGACTTTATGCGTATTGACCAGCGCCCGATAGGCAAGCGGCTGCTGGTGGCATTGCCCGTGTTTGTCCTGTCGGCAGGATTGCTGATTTTCTCGCTGGTAAACCAGGCTGGTTTCGACTACATCTGGCGCTACTTCTCGTGGGCCAACCAAGTGCTGGCCATGGTAACGCTGTGGGCCATCACGGTCTTCCTGCGCCGACTTCGCCCAGGCAAGGCATGGTACTGGCTCACGCTCCTGCCCGCACTGTTCATGACGATGGTAACGGTCAGCTTCCTCTTCGTGGCCGAAAAAGAAGGCTTGGGAACCCTGCTACCTCGCTCGGTGGGCTACACCATATCTGCTGCCATTACGGTAGGATTCGGTTTGCTCTTCTTCCTGCGGAAGACTAATATTAAAGAACACAACGGGATATGACACAATTCAAGATAGGCGACAAAGTGAAATTCCTCAACGCCGTGGGCGGGGGGATAGTAAGGAATATACAAGGTGGTATGGTGTACGTTGAAGATGAATCAGGCTTCGACATGCCCTTCGCCCCCGGCGAGCTCATCCGCATGGAGGACCAACAGGGCATCGGCAGGGTGTTCAATGGCGAGCCAGCTGTGGAAAACATGCAGATGGAGGATGTCTCACCTCGAAAAGCCACAAATCCAACATCCGATGGCGAATCAACCTCTTCCCAGTTAGCCGAGGAGAACCGCCGACTCCGCTCGCAGAACGCCAACCTGCAGGACCAAATCAAGAGGCTGCAAAGCCAAGTACTCTCGCTGCAGAGAACCATCGCCCGCATTTCGTAGGCACTGTCCACGGCATCCTTCGCACAGACTATGGTATGCATCGGAATAGCCCAGAGTACAAAACATCAAAACTTAAGGAGTACACCATGACAGTAACCGAGGAAGAACTGCAAAGAATTGTGGCTCGTGCCGTGAAGCTGGCTTTGGACGAAATTGCAGCCGACAGCGAGAAACATACGCCAACGCCGTCAGTACCCGAAGTAGAGGTAAAACCTTTTGGCAGCGAGGAGCTGGCCGATGCGATGAATCTTATGGCATCGAACCGTGGCAAGGACGGAGAGCCAATGGTGGGCATCTTCTGGTATAGCCCGCAGCACAACGAGCTTTTCGGTGTGAGGTCGCATCGCGTGAGTGATTTCACCAAAGCCAACTCGCGCACCGAGTTCGGCAGCATCTCCTGCTCCGAGATGCACGAGGACGTTTGGAGGAGAGAGTACAACCGACAGAAGTACAAACACGGTGGCATCGGCCCCTACAGCGGTGCCTACGAGATGACGCCGCGCGGACGCATCTTCTACAATCCCGACACCCGCGTGTTCACCATTGCTGTGGGTTCGTGGATTTCGCAATACCCACAGGCCGTACCTCTTATCGTTGAGGAGTTCAACCTCGAAGCCACCGTCTACGAGGTGAAGACCGCCAGCCATTGGGACATAGGCCAGAAGTGGAACTAACTTGAGCAGAACACCATGAGCAGACAAATCACGATAGGCAACCTCACGCTCGGCGGCGGCGCTCCCGTCCGCGTACAGAGCATGACCAACACCGACACCCTCGACACCCGCGCCACCGTGGAGCAGGCGCTCCGCATGGTCGACGCTGGCTGCGAGCTGGTGCGCATCACGGCGCCCGACGTCCGCGCCGCCGAGAACCTCGGCCGCATCAAGGACGAGCTGCTGCGCCGCGGCTGCGACGTGCCGCTGGTGGCGGACATCCACTTCAACCCCAAAGCCGCCGAGGTGGCCGCCACGCTCGTGGAGAAAGTGCGCGTCAACCCCGGCAACTACACCGACCGCAATACCGGCAAGCTGGAGTTCACCGATCAGGAATACAACGACGAACTGAAAAGGATAGGGGAGCGCATGGCCACGCTCATCGACATCTGCCGCCGGCACCACACCGCCATGCGCATCGGCACCAACCACGGCTCGCTCTCCGAGCGCATCATGAGCCGATACGGCAACACCCCCGAGGGCATGGCGCAGAGCGCGCTGGAGTTCGCGCAGGTGTGCGAGGCGCAGGACTACCACGACCTCGTCTTCTCGATGAAAGCCAGCAACGTCCGCGTCATGGTCCAGAGCACACGCCTCTTTGTCCAGAAGATGCACGCCCTCGGCATGGACTACCCCATCCACCTCGGCGTCACCGAAGCCGGCGACGGCATGCAGGGGCGCCTCAAGTCCGCCGCCGGCATCGGCGCCCTGCTGCTCGACGGCATCGGCGACACCATCCGCGTCTCCCTCACCGAAGACCCCGAGGCCGAGATGCCCGTCGCCTACGACATCCTGCAGGCCGTCGGCGCCCGCATCACACAGCCCGAGTACATCGCCTGCCCCAGCTGCGGCCGCACGCAGTACGACATCCAGAAGGCTTTGCAGGACATCAAGGCCCGCACTGCGCACCTCGTCGGCGTCAAGATCGGCGTCATGGGCTGCATCGTCAACGGCCCCGGCGAGATGGCCGACGCCGACTACGGCTACGTCGGCTCCGGCGCCGGCAAGATAACATTATATAAAGGCAAGCAGGTCGTCAAGCGCGACATCGACCAGCGCCACGCCGTCGACGAACTGGTCAAACTAATTGAAACTGACCGCGCAGCAAGCAACCAACAGCCCTAATAGCCATACTTCTGCCCCCAGCGGACACGCAGACCATTGCGAGTCTCGTTCTCACGCGGGGTATTCCCTGGCTCGTAGAAGCGACTTCCCTCCAATCCTTGTGGCAGATACTCCTGCTCGGTAAAGTTGCCCGCGTAGTCGTGAGCATACTTGTAGCCATCGCCGTAGCCGAGGTTCTTCATCAGCTTTGTGGGGGCATTGCGTATGTGCAGCGGCACTGGCAAATCGCCCCACCGCTTGACGGCCTCCTCGGCATTGGCCAAGGCCATATAGGTGGCGTTGCTCTTAACCGAGCAGGCCAAATAGCAGGCACATTGTGAGAGGTTGATTCTGCATTCGGGGTAGCCAATCTTGCTCACCGCATCAAACGTGGCATTGGCCAGCAGTAGCGCGTTGGGGTTGGCATTGCCGATATCCTCGCTGGCGAAGATCAGCATGCGACGGGCGATGAAGAGCGGATCCTCGCCACCAGCGATCATGCGCGCCAGCCAATAGACGGCTCCGTTGGGGTCGCTGCCGCGCATACTCTTGATGAAGGCCGAGATGACATCGTAGTGCATCTCGCCCCCTTTGTCGTAGTAGGCCAGGTTCTGCTGGATGACAGCCGTGACATTCTGGTTGTCGAGGACAATCGGAGTATTCTGATTATTCGGAGTACTCCGATTAACGACCAGCTCGATGGCATTAAGCAGCTTGCGTGCATCGCCACCGCTGATGCGCATCAGAGCCTCGGCTTCCTTCACCTCCACCGCGATGCCCTGCCCAGCATAGTGCCTCACCGCCGAGGCTATCAGCCTCCGCATATCCTCCTCGCCAAATTCTTTGAGCACATAGACCTGACATCGCGAAAGCAACGCCGATATCACCTCGAAGCTCGGGTTCTCGGTCGTCGCACCAATCAAGGTTATCGTTCCCCGCTCTACGGCTCCCAGCAGCGAATCCTGCTGCGCCTTGTTGAAACGGTGTATCTCATCGATAAACAAAATCGCACCCTCCTCCTGCTGCGCAGCGTTTATAACCTCGCGCACCTCCTTCACACCACTACTGATGGCCGACAGCGTGTGGAACGGGCGATGCAACGTCCGGCTGATAATCATCGCCAGCGTAGTCTTGCCAATACCTGGAGGCCCCCAAAGTATCATGCTCGGCAAGTTGCCGCTCTCAATCAGCTGTCGCAATACACCTCCCTCACCGACCAAATGTCCTTGGCCAATATACTCGTCGAGCGACTGTGGACGCAAAATCTCGGCCAGCGGGGTCATACAATCAGCATTGCATCGCCATAGGTCGAGAAGCGGTACTTCTCCTTGATGGCCGTCTGGTAAGCCTCCATCATCAGCGCAGGACCTGCAAAGGTACTCACCATGATAAACTGGCTGCTCATCGGATGGTGGAAATTGCTCACCATCATATCGGCTATCGAAAACTCGTAGGGCGGAAAGATGAACCGATTTGTCCAACCATCAAAAGGATAGACGTTGCCCGGCGTGGTAACCGCACTCTCCAGTGCCCGCATCGTGGTCGTCCCCACCGCACACACATGCTTCCCTGCCGCCTTGGCCGTCATGATAGTATCGCACGTCGCCTCGCTGATATGCATCTCCTCGGCATCAGCCCGATGCTTCATCAAATCCTCCACCTCAATACTCTTGTACTCGCCCATACCACAATGCACCGTCAGCTCTGCCCACTTCACATCCTTTATCTCAAGCCTTTTCAGCAACTCACGACTGAAATGAAGCCCCGCTATCGGAGCCGCTACCGACCCCTCCACCTTGGCATACAGCGTCTGGTACTCCTCCGCATCGCGCTTCTCTATCCCCCGCAAGCGACGCAACTCCTCGGGCAAGGGAGTCTTCCCGATGCTCTTCACCAACTTCATAAACTCCGCGTGCGTCCCGTCAAACAAAAAGCGTATCGTCCGGCCGCGGCTCGTGGTATTATCCATCACCTCCGCCACCAGCGAATCATTGTGCCCAAAATACAACTTATTGCCAATGCGTATCTTCCGCGCTGGATCCACCAGCACATCCCACAGGCACATGCTCTCGTTGAGCTCCCGAATAAGCAGCACCTCAATCCGAGCACCAGTCTTCTCCTTCTCACCCTCCAGCAACGCCGGAAACACCCTCGTATTGTTCGCCACCACCACATCGCCCGTGTCCACATACTCAATGAAATCCTTGAATATGCGATGCTCTATCTCGCCCGTGGCACGGTGCACCACCATCATCCGAGCCTCATCGCGATTGCGCACAGGCTTCTCGGCAATAAGCTCCTTGGGAAGGTTAAATCTAAACTGCGACAATTTCATCACCGTCTTCTCTTTTTTTTCAACTTCCAAATAACGCAAACCGAAAGCAATATTGTATATCCCCGCCAAAAAAAATCACTCCCCCCATCATCCCCACCCTGCTCCTCCCCTACCCCACCTCCAACTCCCCCTCCGCTCCACCCCTCCTGTTCTCCTATCCCTCATCATCCCTCCGAAAACCTCTTTCAGACTAAATTTTTACATGCCTGAAAACCAAATAATTAACAAAAAGGAAGGAGAAACATCCAACTCACTAAATATCAGGTACTTCTTACCATCCCCTTCTTCCCCTCTTCTTCCCCTCTTCTTCCCCCCTTTTTCTCCTCCTCTTCCGAGGAAGAAGGGGAAGCGAAGAGGGTTGGTATCGGACAAGGTTTGAATCCTTATGGAATGCCGAGTAATACATTGAAGATAAGTAGATTGCCAGTGAAAGAATATGCCGAGGTAGATAAAGCGGAGCAAAAAATAGACAAATAATGCTAATGGCGGGATGCACTGGAGGATTGCCAGCACATATTGAGAACACTAAATTTCAGCAGTTTGCAAATATAATTTTGAGATATGGCCGATTTGTGCTACCTTTGCACCAGTGAAACTGCTTGTGTGCAAGAAAGGAAAACGCGGGAAAGCAAGAGGAAGAAAAGAGCGAAAGAGGAAGAAAGGAGAGATGGCAGAGCGGTCGATTGCGGCGGTCTTGAAAACCGTTGACCTGCGAGGGTCCGGGGGTTCGAATCCCTCTCTCTCCGCTGGGAGTTGTCAAGTGATGCTTGACAGCTCCTTTTGTTTTTCAACGGGTTACGGTGTTATTGTTCTGTATTTCAACGCAAAATTACCATATAAGGGGATAATGTTGTGTTGAGGTAGATGTATAATCATAGC
>JAFTBM010000036.1 GCA_017455205.1 Bacteroidales bacterium | reverse complement strand
ATTGATGGTGAGGTGGAGGGTATCCACTTGAGTGCAGCCGTTAGCGTCGGTGTGGCTGTACTGGTAGTTGCCCGAGGTGGTGTAGGAGGAGCCGTTGCCGCTGGACCAAGTGTAGCTGTCGCAGGCGGTGGCTGTGGTAGCCGCGTGGACGGGTGTGTTGATGGTGAGGTGGAGGGTGATGGTGCTGTCGCAACCATACATGTTGGTCTCCACGTAGGTCGGGCTGGAGGTGCTGGAGGTGTAGGTGGTGCCGTGCCAAGAATAGCTGCCACAGGCTACATGCTCTTCGATGGACGAGTTGCGGCAGTCGAAGATGCGGACGCTGTCAAGTCCAGTGTAGCCATAGTAGGAAGAGGTGGAGAAGTTGTGGTTGCGGAAGGCAAAGTAGACGGGCTTGCCCGTGGGTAGGTCGGCGGTGTGTTGTGCTAGCGACACCCATACGCGCCCGCTGTTGATGTCGCGCCCAGAGGTTAGTGAGCCGAGGCTGACAAACGATGCTGTGTCGTAGGGACAGGTAACTATGCCGTAGTGCGTATGGCTGTAGGTGCCGTTGTGGGCATAGAACGAGAGTACCAAGTACCGTGGGTCAATGCCGAAGTCGGAATAGATGACGGCAAAGGCGTTGCGCTTATAGTCAGTACCACCTTGTGTGCGTATGATCAGACCATTGCCGGCATTGCGGCAGGGAGTGTGGGAGGTAATCCACATTTGTGGGTAGTCGGACGAGGAGCTGCTCATTATGGGGAACTTCCAGCAGTCGGGCAGGGTGATGGAGGGGTAGCCCGAAGGTGGTGTCCAGGTGGCATTTGTACCGGAGGTGTACTGGTCGAAGGTCTCGAGGTAGGGAAGTGTCCCAGTGCAGGCCGTCTGAATGGTCAGGTGGAGGGTGTCCACTTGTGTGCAGCCGTTAGCGTCGGTGTGCGAATAGGTGTAGTTGCCACCGATAGTATAGGTTTGGCCGTTGCCTGATGTCCAAGTGTAGGTACCACAAGCTGTCTGCGTGAAGGCTTGGTGGGTGGCGGAAGTAAGGGTAAGCGTGAGGCGGACAGTGCTATCGCAGCCGTATTGGTTGGCACCGCTGAAGGTGTGGTAGTAGGTGCCAGCCGCATTGTAGGTGGTGTTCCACCACTTATAACTGCCGCAAGCCGAGATGGTGGTGCTATCCCACGCTACAGTGTCTCGGCAGTCGAAGATACGCACACTATCGATAATACCCGATCTTGAGGTACTCTTGACACGCTCGCGGAAGGCGAGATAGGCTGTGGAGGGAACGCCAGAATGGAGATTAAAGGCATCTTTTACCCGCTGAAGTGCGAATGCCGTGTAGGAGCCGAAAGCAACGAAGGTGCTGGTATCGTTGGGATCAGTCATATAGCCGTAGGCTACATTGTTGTTGGCTGCCTCGCCGTTAGAAGTCATCCAATAGAAGGAGAATGCCAGTCGGTCCGAGGTGAGGTTGAACGGCTTGGCTACGCAGGCGTAAACCGATGGGGCTTCGGCCACACTGCCACGGAGGTGGAGGGAGTAGCGTGAGCCTGTTGGATTGTAAGACTCGCGATTGGTGAGATAGACCCAAGGCTTGGGTGTTGAAGCCCCATCGTAGGCCGCAGTGGCCATGTAGGGGAAAGCCCACTCGATGGGAAGGTAATGGTTGCTGGAGAATTGTGTTGGGGGGTATTCCCAGGTGGTAGAGTAGTAGCCTTCGGCGGTGCCGTAGTCGTCGAAAGTCTCCAAGTAGGGAACTGTAGCAGTGGAGGCAAGTGTCCACGCCCAGCGCACGAGCGTGCTGCTATAGCTGTCGGAGGAGGAACACTTGGCGGCCACACCAAATTGATAGCGAGTGCCAGCGGTAAGTCCTGTAACGGTGTAGGTGTTGGTACCAGCTGCCACGGTGGTCAGCAATGTTCCGTCTTTGTATATGGCATGGGGGAGGGCATCAGTGGCAGTCCAAGTGAGGGTTAAGCTTGTGGCCGAGGTATTGTTGATGCGGAGGTTGGTGGGGGTAGAGGGTGTAGTGATGGTGAGGTGGAGGGTGTCCACCTGGGTGCAGCCGTTAAAGTTGGTATATGAGTAGGTGTAGTTGCCCGAGGCGTTGTAGGTGGTGCCGTTGCCCGAGCTCCAGGTGTAGCTGTCGCAGGCGGTTGCGGAGGTAGCGGTGTTGGTGGCACCAATGGTTAGGTTGAGCCTCACCACGCTGTCGCATCCGCCGTGGGCGTTCTCGTAGATTTTGCGGTAGGCACCACTTTCGGTGTAGGTCTCGCCAGTCTCCGACCAGGTGTAGGTGCCTGTGCATTGGCTGTGATTGACCACCGTGGAGTCGCACCAGCGACGGATAATGACGTTGTCCACCATGGCGAGGGTGTTGCCCCCAGATGGGTTGTGATAGCCTTTGAATGCGACGTAGAGCGTGCCCGAAGGCAGCGGCGAGTGGTTGCCCACGGTGTCGGTAATGGTAACGAAGGAGGTTGAAGTCGTTTTGCCGAAGCTGATGAAGGTGGTCGTGTCGTTGGGGTCGGTCATCACGCCCCACTCAAGAGACAATCCACTGAACACTTTGCCACTGAAAGTGAACGCCAGCCGACTGCTTGGCAGACCGAAGTTGATGGCCACTGCGGCCATGGCCTGTTCGCTTCGCGCCGTCGATTTCAAGCAGAGGGATTTACCCGATACCACGTAGCTGGAGCTGGTGGAGATGAATGATTGTGGCATAGTGGAGCTGGAGGCACCGATTCCGGGGTAGGTCCAGCAGGTGGGGCGTGCGTGGTTGGGCGATGCCGAGGGGGCATTGTTGCTGGAAGCTATGCAGTTTGCCCCCGCGGCACAGGTGCTGCTGGTGTAGCTGTCGAAGTTTTCGTAGTAGGGCAGCGTCCCATCGCAGCTGATGGTGAGGTGGAGCGTAACTATGCTGTCGCAGTTGTTGGCCACGGTCTTGTAGGTGTGGGTGGGGGCAGTGGCAGGGGTCTCGGTGTAGGTGGTGCCGTGCCAGGTGAAGCTGGCCATGGCCGAGGCCGTGGTGTCGCCTGTAACAGGTGTGTCGGGGCAGGCTGCCACCGAGGTGATTTGCACATTGTCCAGTGCACCATAGTAGTGGGTGGTGGAAGTCGCTCGGCTGTCGTAGAAGCGGAAGGCGAGCAGGGCGTTGGCAGGCACACCAGAGTGGTTGGAGAAGGTGTCTGCCACCGCAGTCCAACTGGTGCTGGTGGTCGACCCCAGTGCCACGAAGGTGGTGGTGTCGGCAGGATTGGTCATGTAGCCGTAGGAGAGATTGCAGTAGGTGGCATTGCTGACCTTGTAGGAGAAAGAGAAAGCGAGGTTGTTGGCCGAGGTGCCAAAATCTTTGTCCACCACGGCGTAGACGTTGGGTACGTAGCTGTGGGTGTTGAATACGAATCCCTTGCCCGAGACGTAGTAGGATGATGCAGAGGTGAGGTAGGCTGCGGCATAGGCGGGTGTCCTCGATTCCAGCATGTTGGGCATAAACCAGCAGGAGGGCATATAATGGTCGGGGTACTCCGTGGGCAGTGTGGAATAGGAGGTGGAGTAGTAGCCCGAGGTGGAACCATAGCTGTCGAAGTCTTCAGTATAGGGCAACGTGCCAGAGCACCGCGAGTAGACGTCCATCCTAACGTCGTCGATGCAGGAGTAGCCAACCGATGTGGAAGCACCTGCCGCAAGCTTGAAGGCGAGGTAGACTTTGGCCGTGGCAGTGTCGAGTCCAGCAGCCGACATGGCTGTCAGGAAGGCGGCGTTGTACCTGAAAATGTAGGAGACGGCATGCCAGTAGGTGTTCTCAAGGGGCAGTGCCTCTATGGCGTGGAATGTGGAGGCGTTGGAGGGGTCGGTCATAAAGCCCAGCGTGAGCTGCCCAGCGTAGTTTATGTTGGTATACTTATAGGAAAACTTGAGGTAGAGCCGGGCTGTATTGACGTCGGCGGGCTTTGGCATGATGGCATACATCTCGCCCTGCCCACTCTTGGTTCTGAACAACAGCCCGTTGCCGTCGGTGCGGTAGGTGCTGCTGCTGGTGAGGAACGCCTGTGGGTAGGTGGAGGTGGAGGTGCGGTTGATGCCGAGGTATTGCCAGCAGGTGGGCGTCACATCGTTGCCCGCTGTGTAGCCCGTGGGGGTGCTACTGGATGAGGAAATGTAGCCAGTGTAGATGTCGAAGTTTTCTGCATAGGGCGTGCTCACGCCTTCGTCGCAGGCGGTATGGGTGATGATGGTGCTGGTCAGGCTATTGCCGCCACCCGAGCAGTTGGCACGCACGCCGAGCTGGCAATAGGAGCCTTTGGGAAGCCCAGTTAGGTCGCAGTAGGTGGCTCCTGCCGCAGTGGTGGCGATGGCCGTGCCGTTGAGGAAGATGGTATAGGTGGCCGAGGAGGGAGCATTGGCCGTCCAGCTCAAGCGTAGGCTGCTGGGAGTGATGTTGGAAACCTCGAGGTTGCAAGGGGCATAGCAGGAGGTCTCCGTCACCTCCACATTGTCCACAAAGCCGCGGTAGCCGAGTCCCGAGGTGTTGGTGTAGCGGATGGCTAAGCGATAGGAGCCAGCGGTGTAGTCGGTGCCGCCACAGAGCAGTGCCTTGAGGTCCTCCTGTGCGTAGTTCCAACTGGTGGAGTTGTCGTAGGTCTTGAGCGGGACGAAGGTGGTGCGGTCGTCGGGGTCAGTTACTATGCCCAACTGAAGGTAGTAGGAGGTACCCGAGGTCTCGCATTTCCACCTGAATTTCACCGTCAGCTTGGAGGCATCCCTGTTGAAGTCGGGCATCACTGCTACGCACTGCACGCTGCTCAGTGTCTTAAATGCGAGCGAATTAGGCGAACTGTAGACATAAGAACCCGAGGTGGTGAGGAAAAAGTTGGGGTGATATGAGGCCGTGGTGTTGGTTGTGTGGTTTGGCGACATTTGGGGAAACGACCACCCCGTGGGCAGGGCGTGGTTTGGGTAAGCACTCGGGGGCTCTGTCCCCGAGGAGATGCAGTTGCTCCCGTTGCTGCAGCTGGTGGAGGTGTAGCTGTCGAAGTTCTCGGAGTAGGGCAATGCGGTCTGCGCCACGGCCGAAGCCAACGGCACTATTATCAAAAGAACCACCATAAGCGACCGTATGCTCATTTTATTTTCCATCAGCTTTTTCATAGCCTTGCTTTTTTGCTTCTTGATACTATTATTCCAGTGGATACCAATCTTCTACGCGATATTTCACCCGATTTCCACTTTACAAACATACCATTTCTTTTGTAAAAAAGCAAGCAAGACCAATGTTTTTATAATTTTTAACATTTTTCCAAAGTAGATCCCCTACACATCGCAAGGGCTGAAATTTCCCCTCGGTTGCCTCCCGATTCTTACTTTCTCCTACCTCGGAGGGGGAGGGGAAAAAGGGGAGAAGAAGAGGGGAAGAAGAGGGGAAGAAGGGGATGCTAACAGAAGGCTGATTATGAGCCTGTTGCGTCGTTCTCCTTCTTAAAATGCAAGTGGTTGGTTTTCAGATGGTTGAGTTTTTGCCATTTTCAGTGTTTTCGGGGGCGAGGAGGCAGCATAGGAAGCCGCATGGGTGCCCCCCTACGGTGGCCGCTATGAGGTAGTGGTCACCCCCCTCGCGGAGGCCGAGCCGACGCTGGAGCTGGTCGGCGGCGAGGGGATAGTTGCGGGTGATGACGTGGGCGCGGCCTTCGGGTAGGAGTTGCTGCACTTCGCGGCGGTTGAGTTTTACTTCCTGCAGCACTTCGAAGGTGCGGCCTGGGAAGTGCTGCAGGGGTTGGTCGGAGGTGTAGACGTGGGTGGAGGGGGCGAGCTTTGGGATGCTGAACCAACTTGAGATGAGGCGGAAGCAGCCAGCCTTCATCACTTCGGCGGAAGGGATATGGAGGTAGCGGCTGGCGGCGGGTGCTATGGAAAACGGGGCGGAGGCTTCGGCAGCGCGGGTGAAAGGGCACACTGAGGGCTCCGCTGCGGCTGAAGGGGCGGCAGGATAGGCGGCGGGTAGGTTGACGCAATGGATGAGCGGTGGGGCACTTTGGCCTGCATGGCAGAGGAAGAGCACCTCGCGGCATTCGCCACCAACGGCCACTATGTGGGCCTCGGTAGCGCAGCCCAGCTGGCTGGCAGCGAGGTCGATGTCAATCATCGGCGAGGCTTTGACCATCAGCGTCGTGGCGGAGTTGAGGAGGAGGGGAAGGTGGGTGAGGATGTCGGGTGAGCAGTCGGCGAAAGCAGCCACTTTGCGCCCGGCGGCATTGCGGCGGGCGGGGTCGATGAGGAGGAGGTCGAATGGGGGCTGCGTGGCGAGCCAAGAGAGGCAGTCGGCATGGTGGACTGTGGTATTGCCTGCGTGGAGGTCGCTTTGACGGAGTGCCTCAAGGTTGTGGGTGGCGAGGGTGCAGAGCGACTCGTTTTGCTCCACATAGTGCATCTCTTCGGCTTTGGCCGAAAGTGCGAAGGTGTCAATGCCCATGCCACCTGTGAGGTCGGCGATGCGGCGGCAGGGACTGACGAGGGAGGCTTTGTAGGCTGCCGTAGCCTCGGAGGAGGATTGCTCGCAGGCGAGGTGGGGTGGATAGACGAAGTCGGGGCAGCGCAGCAGCGCGGGCCATTTGCGCTGTGCGGTGCGCTGGCCTTCGATTTGGGTGACGGCGGCCTGCATGTCCACCTCTGGGTAGCGGTTGGCCGAGAGGAGCAGCCGCGAGGGGTCGTCGGACAGGTGCGAGCGGGCGAAGGCGAGCGTGGCCTCGGTGGGCAGCGGGTCAGTATTCGCCTTGCTCATGCAGCTGCTGCAGGCGTTGGGCCACCATTGGGCGATCCTCCTGATAGGTTACGCCGAACCAGCGAGCCGTTGTGCGGAGCACGGTCATGGTGGCCGAGCCGTTGGCGATGAAGGTATTGACGGCGAATGGGATGTAGTATTCGCTTTTGAGTTCGGAGCCGTGGGCGCGGAGGAAGTCGACGAAGAGGGCTTCGCTCTTGGCGAAATAGTCGGGGGTGAAGCCGAAGAGGTTCATGCTGACGATGGCATCGGCGGGGAGCGGGTGGAGGCTGCCGTCGGCATCCTTGTATTCAATGCCGTCGGGGGTTCGCGAGATGGAGGTGCGCTCGGTCATGCCCAGCAGGAGGCCGTCGGCACTGGTCTGGCACACGCCACGGCTGACGGAGCCGTGCTCGCTGAGGGTGTTCTCAAGTCGGTAGCCTACCATGCAGTAGCGGCCTTCAGAGCCTTCGAGGGTGCGAAGGTGGTCGGCCACCACTTGGAATGCGTCGCGCCCATAGAAGTCGTCGGCATTGATGATGGCGAAGGGTTCGTGAATGACCTCCTTGGCCATGAGGATGGCGTGGTTGGTGCCCCAGGGCTTTTCGCGGCCTTCGGGGACGGTGAAGCCCTCGGGGAGCGAGTCGAGTTCTTGATAGACATACTCAACGGCGATGCGTCCATCGTAGCGGTCGGCATTGACGTGGGATTTGAATTGCTCGGCGAAGGAGCGACGGATGACGAAGACCACTTTGCCGAAGCCAGCGCGAATGGCGTCGGCTACGCTGTAGTCGAGGATGGTTTCGCCGTGGGGACCAACGCCGTCCATTTGCTTGAGGCCGCCGTAGCGGCTGCCCATGCCTGCGGCAAGAACAAGAAGAGTAGGGTTCATATTGATTGAGAATTAAAGGTTATAGGTTATGGGTTATAGGTTATAGAGGATTTGTTGTTGTTTTAGGGGTGGGGCGGGATTGAGGGGGTTGATGGTCTTAATGGTCTTAATGGTCTCAATGGGTTTGATGGGTGTTTCACCTTTCACCTTTCACCTCTCCAGCGGAGGGTTTCTACGAGGCGGTCGATGTCAGTTTGGATGAAGTGGATGATGGGGGCGAGGGAGTCGTTGTCGGGTGTGCGGTCGAGGTAGAGGGCCCCGCGGAGAAAGTGGTGGAGGCTGTCGGTGGCCCAGAATTGGCAGGTGGAGGCCACTTTGGAGCCGCCGAGGTGGTAGACGGTGGCAGAGAGGTGGTTGGGGGCATCGGTGTAGGATTGTTCGGCCACTCCGGAAGCAAATTGATAGTGGCTCTCAAGCAGGCGGAGCGCGGTGTCGGTCTGGCCGCGGAGGTCGGCAGGGGATGCGATGCGGTGGTGGCTGAGGAAGACGACGGCATTCCACTGGGGGTAGACGATGTCGAGCCAGGTTTCGCGTGGTGTGGAGCGTTTGAGGTCGGCAGAGGCATAGCGGCTGATGTCGAAGGTGAAGGGGAGTGATGCGGTGTCGAGGGTGCGGTAGGCGGGTTGTGGTGTGTCGATGCGGAGGTAGGCACGGGGGCGTGGGGTGGGGTGGTCGGTGCGGCAGGCGGCCAGTAGGCAGGTGGCCAGCAGGAGGGGGATGAGTCGGTGCATAGGGGTGAGGTGTTTGGCGGTGTGGTTTTTTCTTTGTATCTTTGCAGCATGAACAGGTTCGCTCATTTCCTGCGGGCGCGGACGCTCTATGGCGTGCATTCGCCGTTTGTGTATAGGCTCTACACGGAGTGCCTGTTTGCACGGGTGCGCGGAAGAGGGAGGAGCTATGGCGATGTGGTGTGGCGGTTGGAGCGGTACTACGGGGTGCAGTGCAGCGGTGGAGAGATGCGGACGGATGATGGGTTGATTCGGGTGGTGGAGCGTCCACACAGGGATGAAGGGGCTTGGCAGGCGATGGTGGCTGATGGGCGGTGGCAGGTTACGATTGACCTTTACTCGGTGGGTCTCGCGGTGGCCAATCCGAAGTTGAGCAAGCAGCATTTTCTGTTGAGGTAGGTGCGTCATCGGGTCAGTGCATTTGGCGTCCGTCGAGCATAGGGACGAAGTTGTAAGTCCCGAAGCGTTCCACTTGCCAGTCGGCCTCGGTGGAGCCATTCTTGGTGATGCGGAGCATCTCCTGCTGCCTTTCGCCGATGGGGATGACCATGATGCCGCCTTGTTTCAGTTGTGCCATTAGTGCAGGGGGGATTTCGGGGGCACCGCAGGTAACGAGTATGCGGTCAAAGGGGGCGTAGTCTACTTCGGTGAGGCCGCGGTAGCCGTCGCCGAGGAAGCAGCGGGCGCGGAGGTGGAGGTGGTCGAGCAGGGTGCGTGCTTGCAAGAAGAGGGGCTTTTGGCGCTCGATGGTGAAGACTTTGGCCCCGAGGCGGCAGAGGATAGCTGTCTGGTAGCCGCTGCCAGTGCCGATTTCGAGCACCTTCATGCGGGGTTGGAGGTCGAGGAGGTGGGTCTGCATGGCCACGGTGGAGGGGTGGGAGATGGTCTGGTCGCAGCCGATGGGGAAGGCACGGTCGTCGTAGGCGGCTTCGTCGAAGGCACTATCAATGAAGAAATGGCGTGGCACCTCCTCGATGGCGCGCAGCACAGCCTCGTCGGTGAAGCCATCGTGGCGCAGGCGTTCCACCATCTTGAGCCGAAGACCTTTGTGGCGGTAGGTGTCAATAGGGGTGGTCATGGCTGGTTGCTTTGGAAGGCTTGTGCACGTAGGGTGATGGTGGTGTTTTGGGGGGTGACGAGCGATGCGGGCATTCCTTCTTCGGTGATGTGGCCGATGATGTGGATTTCGGTGAGGGATTTCACCTTGTCGTAGTCCTTTTGGCTGATGGTGAAGAGGAGTTCGTAGTCGTCGCCGCCGTTGAGGGCACAGCTGACGGGGATGAGGTTGCTGCTCATCTCGGAGCATACGCGTGAGGTCTGGTAGTCGATGGGGAGGTGCTCTTCGTAGATTTCGCAGCCGCAGTGTGAGGCTTCGCAGAGATGGAGGGCAGCGTCGGCGAGACCTTTGCTGATGTCGGTCATAGCTGTGGGGACGATGCCTTTTTCGGCGAGCAGCTGGATGATGTCGAGGCGGGGTTCGGGTTTGAGGAAGCGCTCGAGGACGTAGTCGTAGCTGGCGAGGTCGGGTTGGAAGTTGGGGTTGGCCTGGTAGGTTACCTTTTCGCGTTCGAGAATGAGGAGGCCGGCGTAGGCACTGCCGAGGTCGCCTGTGCAGCAGACGAGGTCGTGGAGTGCGGCACCACGGCGGTAGGTGATGGCCTGGCGGCTCACTTCGCCTATGGCGGTGACGGTGAGGGTCATGCCAGCGCGAGCGGTCTCGGTGTTGCCGCCGACGAGATCGATGCCGTAGCGTTTGCAGCAGAGAAGGATGCCAGCGTAGAGTTCATCGAGAGCTTCGACAGAGTAGCGGTTGCTGACGGCGATGCTGACCAGCAGCTGGCGTGGGGTGCCGTTCATGGCTGCGATGTTGCTGGCTGCGATGGCTGCGGACTTGTAGCCGAGGTGGCGTAGGGGGGTGTACATCATGTCGAAGTTCACTCCCTCAACGAGCGTCTGGGTGGTGATTAGGGTGAGCATCTCGGACTCGGAGGAGGGTTGGACGACGGCACAATCGTCGCCCACCCCCATGAGGGTGGAGGGATTGCAGATGGGGAAGTCGGTGGTGAGTCGGCGGATGAGAGGTACTTTGCCGAGGTGTGCAATCTCGGTACGGCCTTCTTGGTATTCTAATTGTTCCATAGTTGGTTGATAAGTATGGCGGCGGCTACCGAGGCGTTGAGGCTTTCGGCAGTGCCTCCGCGATTGGGTATTAGGACTGGATGATTGACTTCTTTGAGGGCTTCGGGACTGATGCCGCGGCTTTCGTTGCCGATGAGGAGGACGGAGGTGGTGGTGGGATGCGGGGTGGCGGCAAGAGGAAGGCCGTGGAGGGTAGCTCCGTAGATGGGCATACCACAGGTGGAAAGCCACTGGGGCAGGTCGGTGTACTCCACCGAGGTGCGAAAGATGGCTCCCATAGAGGCTTGCACCACTTTGGGGTTGAAACAACCAGCGGAGTCGCGGCTGCAAATGATGCGACGGATGCCGTACCAGTCGGCGGTGCGCATAATGGTGCCGAGGTTGCCAGGGTCTTGCAGGCGGTCAAGGGCGAGAATGCAAGGGGTGGATGGGGAGGGATATGCGGTGGCGGCAGTTGGGCGTCCAATGAGCATCCACACCTGGTTGGGAGTCTGCTGCAGGGAGAGGCGCGGCAGGGTGTCGGCGTCTACTTCGTAGGTCTCAATTGATTGGATAGCATCGGCATGAGCTTCAATCCAAGGGGCGGTGGCACAGATGGTGCGTATGGGAAATCGCGAGGCGAGGGCTTCTGCCGCCAGCTTGGGGCCTTCGGCAATGAAAACCGCCTGCTCGTCGCAACGCTTCTGCAGGCGGTAGGCGGTCAGTTCTTTCAGTTTCCCTTTGGTTATCAAAACTCGATATACATATTCTGCTCGCGTGCGAGACGGCGAAGGTTGATAATAGCGTAGCGCATACGACCGAGGGCGGTGTTGATGCTTACCCCTGTGCGTGCGGCAATGTCCTTGAACTCGCATTTGCCGTAGTGGCGCAGTATCACCACGCGGCGCTGCTCGGGCGGTAGCATTTTGACGAGCTTGCGGATGTTTTGGTTGGTCTGCTTCTTCATGATGTCGTGTTCCACATTCTCGCCCGGGGAACGCAGATTGTCAAGTATATCGCCATCGGAGCGGCTGGTAACGATGGGCATCTTGTTGTTGCGACGGAAATGATCCACAATCAAGTTGTGCGCAATCCGCATCACCCAGTGGATGAACTTATTCTCGTCTCGGTAAGACCCCGATTTAATGGTGTAGACCACCTTGCAGAAGGTATCTTGAAAGACATCATCGGCGATTTCCTTGTCTTTGACCACCGAGAAGATATATCCGTACACCTTGCCTTGATAGCGTTCCAAAAGGACATCAAAGCATTTGGCATCACCCTCACGGTAGCGGGTGATAAGCTCGTTGTCGGTCAGTTGTGCGGTTTTTACTTCCATTTACCCTGTTGGTTTTTAAGGATTAAAATGATAGTAGTGCTTCAATACTGCAGGGTTTGGTTTCACATCATTTCGGCTGCAAAGTTACACGTTTTTTTTATTATGCAAAAATAAAAATACTTTTTTTCGTAAGCGAGAGGGTATCTGTAGCGATTATATACAAGTGTGGAGCAATAAAACAGAGTGGATGCAACATTTTTTGTTTGGTCGCGTTATGTGGACAGTATGAAACAGTATTTAGACTTATTGCAGCACGTTTTAACCCAAGGAACTGAGCGCACCGACCGCACTGGTACTGGCACCATCGGGGTGTTTGGCTATCAAATGCGTTTTCCACTTGACGAAGGTTTTCCCCTATTGACCACCAAGAAGCTCCACCTGCGCTCGATTATCTACGAGCTGCTTTGGTTTCTGCGGGGTGATACGAATATCGGCTACCTCAAGGAGCATGGTGTCAGTATTTGGGATGAGTGGGCCGACGAGCAGGGAAACCTTGGCCCTGTCTACGGCAGCCAGTGGCGTTCTTGGCCCAATGGTAAGGGAGGAACAATTGACCAAATAGCCAACGTGGTGCGTGAAATCAAAGCAAATCCCTACAGCCGTCGCCTAATAGTTACAGCTTGGAATCCCGCCGAAATACAAGATATGGCTCTGCCGCCGTGCCACTGCCTCTTCCAGTTCTACGTCAGTGGCGGGCGATTGAGCTGCCAGTTGTATCAACGTAGTGCCGACATCTTCCTCGGCGTACCGTTCAACATTGCCAGCTATGCCCTGCTGACGATGATGATGGCGCAGGTTTGCGGTCTCAAGACTGGCGACTTTGTACACACACTTGGCGATGCCCACATCTACCGCAACCACCTTGACCAGGTCCGCCTACAGCTCTCACGCACTCCGCGACCGCTGCCAACCATGCGTATCAACCCTGCTGTCAATGACATATTTTCGTTCCAATACGAGGATTTCACCCTCGAAAACTACAATCCGCATCCGCATATCAAAGGGGAGGTGAGCGTATGACAGAAAGCCGCAAAACTGCAGCACCGCGCAATAGAACTATAACGATTGGCGAGACTGAACTGACCTTGCTTAAAGATAGGCTTGTGACTCTCGACCAGTTGAGGGATGGTGGTATGTATATAGATAAAACAATCAATGCCAACGTGATGGACGTATTACCGTTACTCCCCGATGGTTTTGCAGACCTAATCATTATAGATCCACCATATAATCTTTCTAAAGACTTCAACGGCAACAAGTTCAATGCAATGACGGATAGCCAATACATCGAATACATCGGGCAATGGCTTCCCCAAGTGGTAGCAAAACTGAAGCCGACGGGGAGTCTCTACCTGTGCGGTGACTGGAAATGCACAGCTGCTCTTCAGCAAATGCTCTCCCAGCAGATGCACATCATCAACCGTATCACATGGCAACGCGAAAAAGGTAGAGGGGCTATGCGAAATTGGAAAAATAGTATGGAGGACATTTGGTTTGCTGTCAAAGACCCGAAAAACTACTATTTTGATGTGGAAGCGGTAAAAATGAAACGCAAAGTAGTGGCTCCATACCGTGCCAATGGTAAGCCTAAAGACTGGGAAGAGACCGAGAACGGAAACTACCGCATCACATATCCATCCAACTTCTGGGATGATATAAGTGTGCCATTTTGGTCGATGCCAGAGAACACCGAGCATCCCACGCAGAAGCCAGAAAAACTTATTGCCAAACTAATATTGGCATCCTCAAAAAAAGGGGACATTGTTTTCGACCCATTCCTTGGCAGCGGCACTACGAGCGTTGTGGCAAAGAAGCTTGGTCGGAAGTACTGCGGAGTGGAACTCAACGTGGAGTATTGCTGCCTTGCAGAAAAACGTCTTGCAACAGCGTCCTTAGACAGGAGCATACAAGGTTTCTTCGATGGCGTTTTTTGGGAAAGAAATACATCCCAAGTACAGAAATCTGCAAAGGTAAACATTCCATTCGTTCAAAACAATCAAACAGCCATGTTCAGCGTCTGATATTATGGAAGATTTTTTCAGTACATTAGACAAAACATCAGAAAACGTTTTAACACTGCTTCGAGGTAAAGGGAGAGACCTCCTAAACAGGAACACGGTAAACTCCACACGGGCTGTGGGGGATGCTGTTCAGACATTCCTTGGCAGGAAAGATGGTCTGCGAACATGCTTCCCTGCAGGTTTTCTTGACAAGTTCGAGAGCGATTTCGAGCGCCGCTCGATGGAAGACATGGCATTTTCCTCGGGGAAGCACTACTTCGCCGTTGATTGCAAGACCCACAACCTCGATACCGTATTCAATATGCCCAACCTGATATCGGTGCGGCGGCTGGCTAACTTTTATATGAACGACACTAATGTATTCTGCCTTTTGATAGTTGAATATTCTGTCAATGGTACAGAAATTGATTACACCAAATGCTACTTCAAGCCTATTGAGTCGTTCTCATGGGATTGCCTCACATTCGGAGCCTTGGGATGGGGGCAAATACAGATTGCTAATGCCAATAAATTAGATTTTAACGACACTATTGACAGGAAGTCGTGGATGCTGGAATTGTGCAGTAAGATAGACTCCTTCTATTTGGAAGAGATTGGAAAAATTGGCGAGCGGCGTGAATGGTTTGAAGGCATAAAGCAATACTGGATAGAAAAATAAGTTCCGAATGTTGAACAACGATCATCTCTGGACGGTTATCATGGCTGGGGGGCTTGGAAGCCGTTTTTGGCCTATCAGCCAAACTGATTTCCCCAAGCAGTTCCTCGATGTGATGGGCGTGGGGAAATCTATGCTTCAGGCTACCTTCGAGCGCTTTGCGCAGATATGCCTTCCCCAGCACATCATCATCGTCACAGGCGAACACTATGTCGACCGCGTGCGCGAGCAGTTACCTGACCTGCTGCCCTATCAAGTCCTTGCCGAGCCCCTGCGACGCAATACAGCTCCCTGCATCGCCTACGCGAGTCAGATTATCAGTCGTCTCGACCCCGAGGCCACTATCATCGTCTCCCCCTCCGACCACGCTATTTTTCACCACGAGAGGTTTGTGGACGACATAGCGCAGGCGGTACAGACCGTCGCCAGACACGATTGGATTGTTACCCTCGGTGTGCAACCCACGCGTCCCGATGCCAGCTACGGCTACATCCAATTCCATGCCGAACCCTCCATCCCCCAAGTTCCCAGCCTCCACCGAGTGGTAACCTTCACCGAAAAACCCCCCATCGAAATGGCTCGACAGTTCATAGCCAGTGGCGAATTCTTTTGGAACACTGGTATCTTCGTCTGGCGCCTCGGGGTGCTACGTGAAGCCTACCAAAAGTACCTGCCGCAGATGGCCGAGACCTTTTTCTCGCTCGCGCCAGACACACCATGGAGCTCCCTTGAGCGTGTCTACTCCCAGTGCGAATCCATCTCGGTGGACAACGGCATCATGGAAAAAGCCGCCAACGTCCATGTGCTCGAAGCCTCATTTGGCTGGAGCGACGTGGAGACTTGGGCCGGCCTCTACGATATTGCCCACCACGACCCCCACGGCAACGCCGTTATCGCTGGCGATGTCTTCCTCTACAACACGCGTGGCACCCTCGTCTCTATGCCCAACGATCCCGGCAAGACCGTCGTCCTCGAAGGCTTGGAAGACTACATCGTGGCCGCCAGCGACGACACCCTCCTCGTCTGCCGCCGCCAGAGCGAGGAGCTGATATTTAAGTTCTCCAGCGACGTAGAACTCAAACGGCTGATTGACCACCAGTAACCCGACTTCTCAACGTCATGTTAGTAGGCTATGAGGCAAACACCGCATTGCGCCACAGCGGCAAGTTGGGCGACTATGGCCGCACGTTGATATCGCAACTGGCCAGCCGCCACGTGGCCGACTACCGCGCACTGCTCTTTGCCTCGCGCATCAAGAAGTCGCTCCGCCAGTTCCACACTGGCTACGCCAACGTCAGCACCTATCTCCCCTCGGGCAGTGCCAAGCTCTTCCCAGAGCTCTGGATGCGCTACCAAATCGAACCCTGGCTCAAGGCCGAAAAGGTCGCCCTCTTCCATGCCCTCAACGAGGAAATCCCCTACAATATCAATCCCACCATCAAGACCATCCTCACCTGCCACGGCTTGGGTAGCCACCACGCCACCTCCGCAGCTGACCTACTCTTCTGGCGGCGGCGCATTCGCTACTCGCTGCGGGTGGCCAACGCCGTGGTGGTGGAAAGCGAGGAGGCAAGGCAAGGGCTGGCAGCCGAAGGTGTGAACCCCGACAAGATAGTGGTCATCGGCGGGCCGAACCCTCTTGAGCTTACCCCGCAGATGGTGGAGCAATACTATATGCTCTACTGCAAACTGGACACCCTTGGGAGCTCCGACCCCAGCATTGAACCGTAGAGCCTCCAGTAGGTCTGCATGTGGGCATCAAGGCTAAACTGGGCAGCACGCCTGCGAGCAGCCTCGGCCTCGGCTGCGCCGAAGGTGGATAGGCCGCAGGCAACCACCTCCGCCATCGCCGCTGGCTCAAAGCTCTCGAAATAGTAAGCCATCTTCCCCCCGACCTCGGGCAGGCTGGTAGCCGTCGAGCAGAAGACAGGCTTGCCCCACTGCATGGCCTCCACCACTGGCAGGCCAAACCCCTCGGCCACCGATGGAAAGAGCAACCCCGCACAATGGGCGTAGAGCCACCGTCGCTCCTCCTCGCTCACCGTCCCGATAAGCCGCACGCCGCTCATCCCCTCGGCCATCGCCCGCAGCTGCTCGGCATACTCGCCCCTCGCATCGCCTGCGATGACAAGGCTGTAGCCCTCCAGCCGTTGCATCATAGGCAGCAGCACGTGCAGGTTCTTCTTGGCCTTGACCACTCCCAGGCTGAGCAGGAACCGCTCCTCCTCGCCGACCGCCGCAGGCCGCCGCTGCTCGCCACGGGTGGTATCGGCCACCCCGTTGTAAATCACCTGTGTAGGTTTGCCGCCGAAGTGCAAGCAGCGGGAAGCATCCTCAAGAGCAAACTGCGAGATGAAGCAGAGGCATTCCGCGCTGTCGCACTCACGCTGCAGTCGCCGCAGGTAGCGCTGCCGTTTGCGCCCCTGCTTCTCGTAGATAAAGTTCACATCGTGGATGGTCAGAATTCGCCGTGTGCTGCGCGAGGCAGGGCGGAAGGGAGAGAACTGGTGGATGGAATGCCACACCTCGAAGTGCGGCATCAGCTGAGGGCAGAAGCGGTAGATGTCGCGAGCCTGCAGGTAATCCACGCCTCCGCCAAATTTCCCCACCCATTCCGCTGGCACCAGCAGTGTGGGCTTCATACCTTGAGGCATATCCTTCTCCTGCGAGGCGTACCATCGTCCGTAGCTCAAAGCCACCTGCCCCAAGCCGCAGTAGGGGTGGCGAAGCATGCTCAAGTCGATCAGTAGGTTCATCGCGCAGCGGCATCGGTGAGCGAGAGCTCGCGCAGGCGGGCGTACTTGACAAAGGTGTAGAAAGCCGCCATACGGCAGATGGTGAAGCCCGTTGCCCCATCGCGCCAGCCTCCGCGCAGCACGTAGTTTTGCACGAAGGTGGCCGCAGGTTTGAGCCAAAGGGCAGCTGCCCCGCAGCGGCGTCCCTCGGCGTAGGCCTTTTCGCCCGCAAGCAGGGCATAGCGAGAGGTCTTCGCGGCATGTTCTGCCACGCTGCGGTAGGAGTAGTGGTGCAAATCCCCCTGCAGGTGCACGCGGCGCACCGCTGCGGCAAACCGAAGCTCCTCATGCACCACGCCTACCCACTGTGCCTCCTCCCGTCGCCACAGCCGCAAGCACACATCGGGATACCAGCCGCAGTGGTGTACCCAATGGCCACAGTAGCAGGTCAGACGGTTGCATTCGTAGGCTGTCCCCGCGGCAAATCCCTCCCGCTTGAGTGATAGAATGCTCTCGCGCAGGCGCGGCGAGAGAGCCTCGTCGGCATCGATGCTCAGCACCCAGGCGTGGCTCGCCAGGCTGTTGGCATAGTTCTTCTGCGCGGAATAGTCCTGCCACGAGTGCCGCACAAAACGCACCCCTTGTGCCAAGCAGATAGCCTCCGTCTGGTCGGTCGAGCCTGCGTCCACCACCACCACCTCGTCGGCCACCCCCACCAGCGACTCCAAGCATCGCCCGATGTTGCGCTCCTCATTGAGCGTGATTATCACCGCTGTTAGCTGCTCCATATCGCCTTGTCGTTATCCGTTAGTTGTCATTTTCCCTGCTGCCACGACCAGCCGAGCCTTTCCATCGGGCCAGCGTAACACCCCATCACATCGGCACAACGCTTGCCTCCTGTTTTTATTGCCTGCGACCTCCTTTTTTCAAACTAATTCGCACACGAACTAATTTTACCCCCCAGCCACCCTCCCCGTTTCGGGGGCGAATCCGAACCGTAATTTCTCCGTCCGGATACGGACTTGATACGGAGCGGATACGGAGCGGATACGGAGTGGATACGGAGCGGATGCCTATGGGGTACTGTCAAGATGCTGAAAATGAACGTAGTGATTATTTTTAAGGTGCTTAATTTGTTGATAGGTCGCGAATTGTGGATTTCTCGAAGGGACTTTTGGGAGCGAGGGTGGAAAGGTGTGAAAAATGAAACTATTTCGTGTGCGAACTAATTTTTGGGGGTGGAGAAAGAGTTTTTGGGGGGAGGAAAAGGAGGGTGAGGAGCGGTGGCATTGGGGGGTGGATAGGCTGCGGGAGGTGAGCGGAGGGGAAAAAGATTTTGTGGTGTCGCGAAAAAGTATTATTTTTGCATTTGGAAGTGTTACAATCAAAATCACACAGCAATGGAAACACCAGTCGTCCGCCGTCCCACCTCTTTCCGTCTCCGTTCCGACCTTTTGGAGGGGTTGAAGCGCAATGCAGCGCGCGAGAACCGCACATTGAACAATTATGTGGAGAGTGTGTTGCTCGACATCGTCTACAGCGAGCCCAATGAGGAGACTCGCTCCGCCATCGAAGAGGCCATGTCGGGGAAAAACCGCAACAAATGCTATACCGATATTGACGAGATGTTTAGAGATATCTTAAATGAAGCGGAATGAAAGAGCTACAACCCACCACAAAATACCGTAAGGACTTGAAGAGGTACAGGCATCAACCTCAAAAGTTGGCGGCATTGAAAAGGGTTTTGTATATACTGCAGAACGAGCAACCCATTCCGCCAGAGTACTATCCGCACATGCTTCACGGCGATTATGAAGGCTGCATGGAGTGCCACATCGGAAGCGATTTTCTGCTCATTTGGATTAACCCAGATACGGAACTTATTGAGTTGGTGCGTTTGGGTACGCATTCTGAACTGTTTGGCAGATAGCCCGCAGGCTGAGGATTGGGCATGGAAAAGAATCCTTATTTAGGGTTACCTATAATAAAACGGAGGAATCGCCGTTAGAAAGCAGACTTGGACAGGGAAAGTAGACATAGGATAGTGATGGCGGTGAGCAACGATATGGCTACCGACCGCCGCGTGGATCGCCACTGCCGTGCGTTGGCCGAGGCGGGCTGCGAGGTGGTGGTGGTGTGCCGCCAGGCGTGGGAGGGGGAGGCTTTGGCAGGTGAGACGGGCTGCGGTGCCTATGAGGTGAGAAGGGTGGGGGTGAGGCATCGGCGTGGGTGGCGGTTCTATGCCGAGCTGAACAGGGCGATAGTGTGGGCGATAGTGGAGGCGGAGCCCGACGTGGTGTGGGCAAACGATACCGATACGCTCTTGGGATGCCACTGGGCAGTAGAGCGAATCAGGAGGGAGTACGGGCGGAGACCACTGCTGGTGATGGATGCACATGAGCTGTTTCCCGAAGTGCCAGAGTTGGAGGGCAGAGGATTGGTGAAGCGGGTGTGGAGGGGGTTGGAGCGGTGGTTGATGCCGAAGTGCGATGTGAGGTTCACGGTGAGCCAAGGGATTGCCGACTATTATGGAAAGCGGTATGGGGTGGAGATGAAGGTGGTGAGGAACGTGCCGCCGATGGCAGCGGTGGGGAGTGGAATGAGGACAGAGAAGAAAAATATGTTGCTCTACCAGGGGTGCATCAACCGTGGGCGCGGTGTGGATTGGGCGATAGAGGCGATGCAGTGGCTGGAGGGGTGCGAGCTGGTGATAGCCGGCGGTGGTGATTTGGAAACGGAGATGAGGGCGTTGGCCGAGAGCCGACCGTGGCGCGAGCGGATAAGATTCACGGGGCGGATAAGTCCCGAGGCGTTGGCGGAGCTGACGCGGCAGGCTGCGGTGGGACTGGTGATGCTGGAGGACAGGGGCTTGAGCTACCATTACGCCTTGCCCAATAGGGTGGGGGATTTTGTGGCGGCTGGGGTGCCGATGGTGGTGAGCGATTTGCCCGAGATGGCTGCTGTGGTGCGGAGGTATGGCGTGGGGGAGGTGATGGCGGAGCCTGGGGCGAGGGCGTTGGCCGAGGCGGTGAAGTGGGTGCTGGCGAGGGAGTGGAGCGAAGCCGACTTTGCGCAGGCACGCCGAGAGATGGACTGGGAGCAGGAGAAACTGATACTGACAGAGACAATAAAAACAAGGTTGGCCGGCTGATAAAAAGGATGAGCGGCCTGACAAAAAACAAAGAAGGAGGAAAACGATATGGTGTATGACCTTTTGCTGGTGGCGTACCTGGTGGGTGTGGTAGCGGGACTCTGGCTGGTGTTCCGCAAAGCGGGAGTGGCGGGATGGAAAGCGGTGGTGCCAGTCTACAACGTGGTGGTGTGGATCAAAGTGTGCGGGAAGTCTCGGTGGTGGTATCTCTACTTTCTGGTGCCAGCCATCAATGTGTTCACCTTCCTGCTGCTGGTGGTGGAGACGGCCAAAGTGTTTCGGCGTTATAGCTTCTGGGAACAGACTTTCGCAGTGATTTTTCCGTGGATCTACCTGCCGCTGCTGGGAGGGTTGAAGACCACGCAATACCATGACCCTGTGGCAGAGCCGCCGGCGCGGGTGAGCGAGGCACGGGATTGGCTGGATGCGATAGTGTTTGCGGTGGTGGCAGCGGTGATTATTCGGGGCAATATCTTCGAGTTGTACCAGATACCCTCATCAAGCATGGAGAAGAGCCTTTTGGTGGGCGACCACTTGCTGGTGAGCAAGGTGGCCTACGGCCCGCGGGTGGCCATGACGCCGCTGTCGGTGCCGCTGGTGCACAACGTGGTGCCAGGGTTGAATGTGAAGTCGTATTGGGACTTTTTGCAGCTGCCCTACCATCGCTATTGGGGATTGGGGAGTGTGGAGCGCTATGATGCGGTGGTGTTCAACTTCCCTGCGGGCGACACCCTGCTCAGTGGCTCGCTTGACGGCAAGATACCCTACTACGATGCGGTGCGTATGTGCGGACGCGACTCGGTGTGGAGCGGACGGGCGGTGCTGACCTTTGGCGAGGAGAAAGTGCCGTGCGGCGAGGTGATAGTGCGGCCAGTGGATAAGCGGGAGAACTACATTAAGCGCTGCATCGGTCTGCCGGGCGAAGACTTGCAACTGATCGACCAGGTGGTGCATATCAACAGCCAACCGATAGCCACTCCGAGGGATGCCCAGTGCTGGTATGCGGTGCGTTTCCGCGAGGGATTTAACCCCACCAAACTGCTCGACAAGTTGGGCGTGAGCGGTGAAGATATGCAGAATGCGGCCAACTACTGGAGCAGTCGCGGCTATGCAGTGCTGCCGCTGACGCAGCAGATGGCTGCAAAGCTGGAAAAGAACAGTGCTGTGCTTGAGGTGAAGAAAGTGCCCGATGGACAATATGGGGTAGGCACATTGTTTGGTTACCCAACCATGCCTGCTGATGGACTTTACGGCGGTGCCGATAGCTTAGGGTGGACGCTGGACAACTTTGGCCCATTGCACATCCCTGCCGCAGGCGAGGTGCTGCAACTGACACCGCAGAACTTGGCTTTCTACAGCCGCGTCATCGTGGCCTACGAAGGCAACAGCCTGCGAGTGGAGAACGGCAATATATATGTCAATGGAGAACCCACTACAACCTACAAGGTGAAGCAAAACTACTACTGGATGATGGGCGACAACCGGCACGGCAGCCAGGACAGCCGCTACTGGGGCTTCGTGCCCGAAGACCATGTGGTGGGCAAGGCCAAGTGGGTGCTGTTCAGCCGGGATAAAGACCACAGGCGGATAAGGTGGAACAGGGTGCTGAAGAGTGCCAGCGCGTGGTAGAAACAAAAAACAGAGCAACCATGGATGAGATAGACGAGAGGTTGGAAGATGCTATGCCCGAGGGCACAGCAGAAGAGGTGCAGGAAGGCGAGGTAATTTCGCTCAATGGCATGTTTAAGGACTACTGGGTAGACTATGCAAGCGATGTGATACTTGACCGCTCGGTGCCCGACATCGATGATGGCCTGAAGCCTGTGCAGCGGCGCATACTCCACGCCATGAAGGAGACCGACGACGGGCGCTTCACCAAGGTGGCCAACATCGTGGGCAACACCATGCAGTATCACCCCCACGGCGATGCATCTATCAAGGATGCACTGGTGGGGCTGGGGCAGAAAGAGCTGCTGATCGACTGCCAGGGTAACTGGGGCAACATACTGACTGGCGATGATGCTGCCGCCTCGCGCTATATCGAGGCCAGGCTCTCTAAGTTCGCCAAAGAGGTGGTGTTCAACGCCAAGACCACGCAGTGGCAACCATCCTACGATGGGAGGAAGCAGGAGCCCGTGTCGCTCCCCATCAAGTTTCCGCTGCTGTTGGCACAAGGCACCAAAGGCATTGCCGTTACGCTGACCTCGGTCATCCTGCCTCACAACTTCTGTGAGTTGCTCGAAGCCAGCATGAAGATACTGCAAGGCGTGCCGTTTGAGGTCTACCCCGACTTCCCCACGGGGGGATTGATAGATGTGGGCAAATACAATGATGGGGCACTTGGTGGGCGACTTCGCATCCGTGCCAAGATGCACTATGATGAGAAACGCAAGGCAATAGTCATCACTGAGCTGCCGTATACGGTTACCACCGATGTGCTTATCGACAGCATAGTTAAGGCCAACGAGAAGGGGAAGATCAAGATAAAGAAGGTGGACGACAACACAGCGAGCGAGGTGGAGATAGTGGTCAGCCTGCCCGCTGGGGTGAGTCCCGACCAGACCATAGACGCGCTGTATGCCTTCACCAGTTGCCAAATCAGCTTCTCGCCACAGACCTGCGTGATAGTGGACAAGAAGCCCGTCTTTATGACCATATCGGACATCCTGCGGCACAACACCGCCCGCACACGTGAACTGCTGGGTAGGGAGTTGGAGATACAGCTCGGCGAGCTGGAAGACCGCTGGCACTGGGTGAGCTTGGAAAAGCTCTTCTTCGAAAAGGGAATCTACAAAGTGCTGGAAGACGAGAAGCACCTGGCTAAGTCGTGGGAGGACATAGTAACGATGATAGAGCGAGCCTTTGACCCATACAGGAAGCTCTTTAAGCGAGAAATCACGCGGGAGGATGTGCTCAAACTCTGTGAGCGTCCAGTGCGCAGGATCAACCGCTTCGACATCAAGAAGGCCATGGAGGAGTTGGCAGGCATAGAGATGACCATCGATGAGGTGAAAAACCACTTGGCCAACCTGACTGACTATGCCATACGCTACTTTGCCGACATATTGAAGAAGTATGGCAAAGGGCGAGAGCGGCGGACGGAGATACGCAACTTTGAGGATATAGAATCCACCACCGTGGCGTTGGCCAACGAAAAGCTATACGTCAACTATCAGACGGGCTTCGCTGGATGGGGGCTCAAACGCGAAGAGGGGGTGGAAGTGGCCTGCGAATGCTCGCGGATGGACGACATAATTGTCTTCCGCCGCGATGGGTCGATGATGGTAACCAAGGTGCAGGAGAAAGGCTTTGTGGGGTCGCAGGAATGCAAAGAGCTGCTATTCGTGTCGGTATTCCGCAAGCGCGATGAGCGGACGGTGTACAACCTCATCTACCGTGATGGTACGGCGGGGTATGCCATGGTGAAGCGCTTCAGCGTCACTTCAGTTACGCGCGACCGCGAATACCTGCTTACCAAAGGCACCAAAGGAAGCAAGGTGCTCTACTTCACAGCCAATCCCAACGGTGAGGCCGAGGTGGTAACGGTGCACCACGTGAGCAATCCCAAGCTGAAAAAGGTCTCATTCGACTTCGACTTCAAGACCCTCGCCATCAAAGGTCGGCAGTCGATGGGCAACATACTGACGCGGAATGCTGTGCGCTCGATTAACTTGAAGGATGAGGGCGTCTCCACCTTGAGTGCACGCAAGATATGGTTCGACGAGAGCGTGGCACGCCTCAACGTCAATGAGGCAGGTCGCTACCTCGGCGAGTTCTGTGGCAACGATAAGCTGCTGGCCATCATGCAAAGCGGATGCTACCGCACCACATCATTTGACCTTGCCAATCACTACGATGATGACCTTGTGGAACTGCGTAAGTTCCGTGCCGATGCCATCATAACGGTGCTCTACCGCTCGGCTGACGGCATGCCTTACCTCAAGCGGTTCACCCCCGAACCTTCTGACCGCAAGGTGAACTTCCTTGACGACGAGGGAGCAGTGATGCTATCGTATGCACTGGATTTCTATCCGCGGTTGGAAGTGGTCTACACTGCCGATAGCGGCAAGAAGATACAGAGCGAGATTATTGACGTGGAGGACTTTATCGCCGTTAAAGGATATAAGGCAAAGGGCAAGAGGGTAACCACTTTCGCCGTGGAGCAGTTCAACTGGCTTCCCCCAGTGAAGGCCGACCCTGACCCCGAAGAGCAATCTGCGGACGCGGGTGAGGTAAGCGACCCCACCGATGAGCGTTTCGGTTTCGCCGAGGGTACGCAGACAGAGCTGTTTTAACTGGAAATAGAGATAAGCATGAAGATAGTTGTTGTGTTGCCAAGATTTCCCTTCCCGATAGAGAAAGGGGACAAGCTGCGTGCCTACCACCAGATAGTGGAGCTCTCCAAGCAGCATGAGGTGTACCTCTTCTGCGTGAGCCACTGCAAAGTGGTGGCCGAGCAGCGCGAAGCACTGGCACCCTATTGCAAGGACATTGAGGTGGAGGTGCTCAACCGATTGACGTGTGGTTTGAATATGATGCGCAACTGGTTTGCTTCCAAATCGCTGCAGATAGGCTACTGGAGTACTTCCCGTGCCAAGCGCCGCTGCAAGGCGTTTGTTCGGAGGGTAGAGCCCGATGTGGTCTACAGCCAAATGGTACGCACTATGCCACTTGTGGCACGCTGCGAGCAGCCCAAGGTGATGGATTTCCAAGATGCCCTCTCGAAGAATGTGGAGCGGCGCATGGAGCAATCGCGTGGGCTGATGCACTATGTGCTTCACTTCGAGTTTAAGATGCTGCGGTCGTCTGAGTACAACGCCTTCAAGATATTCGATGGGCTGACTATCATCTCCGAGACCGACCGCGACGCCATCCCACACCGCAACGGCGGAACTATACAGATAGTGCGCAATGGTGTAGACTTTGACCGTTTCCACCCGATGTCAGAGACAAAGAAGGAGTTCGCCGTAGTCTTCTGTGGCAATATGCAGTACACTCCCAATGTCGATGCGGCACGTTTCCTGGTCAAGGAGGTGATGCCTTTGGTGTGGAAACGCTATCCCGAGGCAAGAGTGGTGCTGGCGGGAGCTACGCCCAAGCCCTCGGTACGCAAACTGGCTTGCGAGAGGGTGTCGGTTACAGGGTCGGTGGATGATATCCGAGCGTTCTACGCCTCGTCAAAGGTTTTTGTCGCCCCTATGCGACTCGGCTCTGGCCTGCAAAATAAGTTGCTGGAGGCTATGGCTATGGGTGTACCCTGTGTAACCACGCCGCTGGCCAATGCTGCCCTCGAGGCCCAGGATGGTAAGCATCTGCTGCTGGGAAACACCAAGGAGGAACTGGCCGACCACATTTGCACGCTGCTCGACCATCCCGAAGCTGCTGCAGCAATGGCGGAGGGCGCCTTGACCTTCGTCAAGGAACACTTCTCGTGGGATGCAGCCTGCCGTCCGCTCGAGCGGGTGTTCTCCGATGCTATAACCCACCATAAGCAAGTTCTCGATGCCCACCTGGAAGACGAATAAAGGCAAGTGGCGTAACACCACCACCGACATTGAGGAGCGTCCCCCCAAACGGCCTACGCCACAAGAGCGCAACACTATCAGCACCGAGGTGCAACCCGAGCGGGCTATACTGGTGGCTATCTGTGGCAGCGGGCAGACGATGGATCAGACCTCGGAATACCTCGACGAGCTGGCTTTTCTGCTCACCACAGCAGGTGGCGTTGAAGTCAAGCGCGTGGTGCAGAAGCTTGACCGCCCCGACTCGCGTACCTACGTTGGAAGCGGCAAGCTGGACGAGTTGAAAGAGTACCGCCAAGCATTGGAAGCTGACCTTGTGGTAGTGGATGATGAGCTTTCGCCCGTGCAGTTGCGAAATTTAGAAAAGGAGCTGGAATGCCGCATCCTCGACCGCACTACCCTCATCCTCGATATCTTCGCCAGTCGTGCTCGCACCTCGGTGGCCAAGAAGCAGGTGGAGTTGGCCCAGCTGCAATATATGCTACCACGGCTGACGCGGATGTGGACCCACCTGGAGCGGCAGCGGGGCGGTATAGGTATGCGTGGCCCAGGTGAAACTCAAATTGAAACCGACCGCCGACTTATCAAGGAGAAGATTTCCCTGCTCAAAGAGCAACTCGCCGCCATCGATAGGCAGAAGGTTCTCCAGCGCAAGAGCCGCGAAAGCATGGTCAGGGTGGCACTGGTGGGCTATACCAACGTGGGGAAGTCTACCCTCATGAACCTCCTCTCCAAAAGCGATGTCTTCGCCGAGAACAAGCTTTTCGCCACTCTCGACACCACGGTTCGCAAGGTGGTCATCGCCAACCTCCCGTTCCTGCTGACCGACACCGTCGGCTTTATCCGCAAGCTCCCCACACAGCTGGTGGAAAGCTTCAAGTCCACCCTCGACGAGGTGGTGGAGGCCGACCTCCTGCTCCACGTGGTGGATATTTCCCACCCCACCTACGAGGAGCAGATTGAGGCTGTCTCGCGGACGCTCGCTGAAATCGGTGCGGCTGATAAACCGACCATCCTTGTTTTCAACAAGATTGATGCCTATACTTACACCGAACTCCCGCCCGACGACCTTGCCCCGAGGACCACCGCCAACTACCCCCTCGCTATGTTGCAGGAAAGCTGGATGGCCAAGCAGGGCAAGTCAATCTTTATCTCCGCAGCCCGCAGGGAGAATATCGATGCCCTGCGCACGATGCTCTACGACGAGGTGAGCCGCATCCACGCCCTGCGCTACCCCTACAATAACTTTTTGTATTAGGGCGACCTTCAAGGTTGTCCTTGGGGTATGTCTGTTGCTGTGTTTGCTACCATCGCAGTATCGCCACTGGATTTTCGCCGTATGACCGCCAGGATTTTGTAGGACGTAACACGGACGTGATGCGAACCATCCAAGTCAGGCAATGTGGGGTCATGCGGATGTGCCGTGCAGGTGGGCATAGAGCAATGCCGCTTTGGCAGGGCCGATGGCCGAGGCTAGGTCGTCCTCCGTCAGCCGCTCGATTTGCTTCACGCTGCCGAAGCGCAGCAGCAGGTCGTGAGCCGTCTTCTCGCCGATACCCGGCACATCGGTCAGCGTGGTGCGGAAGGTTCCCTTGCTGCGTTTCTCTTTGTGGAAGCTGATGGCAAAGCGATGCACCTCGTTTTGGATTTGTTCCAGCAGGTGGAACAGAGGGTCGGTGGGCTTGAGGCCGACCACTCGCACCTCGCCCGTGGCCTCGTCGAGGCAGAGCAGTTCGCCCGTGCGGTGTCGGTCGTCTTTGGCCAGGCCAGCGATGGGGATGGATAGGTGCAACTCCTCGCGGAGCACACGGCGCGCCACCTCCATCTGCCCCGCACCGCCATCCACTATCAGCAGCTCGGGCAGTGGATGCCCCTCTTCGCATAGCCGCTTGTAGCGCCGAGCAATCACCTCGCCCATCGAGGCGTAGTCGTCGGGCCCCTCCACCGTCCGAATGTTGAACTTGCGATACTCTTTGCGGTTGGGCTTACCCGCCGTGAAGCGCACCATGCCCGCCACTGGGTAAGCTCCCTGTATGTTGGAGTTGTCGAAGCACTCGATGTTCATCGGCAGCTGTGGCAAGCCCAAGGCTTTCTGCAGCCGCTCGAGGAGTTTCACAGCCTGTGGGGCTGCATCGCCCTGGGTCAGTGCTCGCTGGTGGCGACACTGCTTCTGGTAGCTCTCCACATTGCGCATCGAGAGTTCGAGCAGCTTGCGGCGGTCGCCCCGCGGATCGGCAGTCTGCCGCAGGTAGGCCTCGGGCAATTCTGGCACTGCCATCGGCACCACCACCTCTGTGGCCGTGCTCTCTGTCTGCTCGTGCAGCATCGGAATGGCTGTGGCCAGTATCTCGCTGTCGCTTTCGTCCAGCTGCTTCTTTATCTCATGGCTGATGCTGTAGATGATGGCTCCACGCTTGATGCGCATCATGTTCACGTAGGCATACCGCTCATCGCTGACGATGCTCACCACGTCGATATCCCTGACGTTGGTATCCACCACCGTTGAGCGGCTCTGGTACTCCTCGAGCAGGTGTATCTTCCGCTTCACCCCCTCGGCCTCCTCGAACCGCAACTCTTGAGCCAAGGTATACATCCGCTCCTTCATCCCCTCCACGATGTCGCCGAAGTCGCCTTTCAGTATGCGGCGGATGTCCTCAATCGTGGCCAGGTATTCCTCGTGGCTCTGAAGCCCAGCGCAGGGAGCAGCGCAGAGCCCTATCTGGTGCTTCATGCAGGGGCGGCGACCCATGGTGTTGCATGTGCGATATTGAAACAGCTGGCGGATAATCCCCTGCAGCTCGCGCAGTATTCGCCCGTTGGGGTAGGGCCCGAAGTATTGGCCTTTGAGGCTGTGGCCACGCGTGAAGAGCAGCCGTGGATACGTCTCGGCAGTCAGCACAAGGTAGGGGTAGCTCTTGTCGTCCTTGAGCATCGAGTTGTAGCGTGGCTGGTAGCGCTTGATGAGGCTGTTTTCCAGCAGCAAGGCATCCACCTCGGTGGCTACCACCGTGACCCGTATGTCGTGCACCGAGCGCACCAGCATCTTGATCTTCGCGCTCTTCTCTTCGTAGTGTGAAAAGTAGCTGCTCACCCGCCGTTGCAGGTTTCGCGCCTTGCCCACGTAGATTACCCGACCCTCGGCATCCAAGTGCTGGTAGACTCCTGGGCTCTCGGGCAGGGTCTTCAGCTTCAGTGCGATGTGCGCTATGTTGGGGTTGATTGTTGCGTCTATCATGCTTCGGCTGCGGTGGGTTGCGGATGCCTCGCGTGGGAGGGTCTTCGGCGAAGGACAACCAGCGGCTAATCCATGTCGTAGTCCATTTTCGCCCGCACGATGTGCAGACCTATCGAGTGCACCCCTTCGAGGTCGTATTGTGAGGTAGCTTGTCCGATGTCGATGCGGTAGTCGCCCGCAGCATTGAAGCTGAACATGGCTTTCACCCGATGCACCACCACCCGATAGCCTTCCACCATCTCCCCTCGCCACCGACCCTCTTTTTTGAGCGGTATCTCGGCGTAGAACATGCGGTGCTCACCTTGCGCCCCGTAGATCTTCACCGTCAGCGGTAGGCTTTCGTAGCGGAAAAGTGCCGTGTCCACCGAAGTGCTTAAGTCGAAGTTGTAGAAGGCTTCGTTGTCGGGCACAGCCGCCTCGAAGTGTTCGGGCGTGAACCTGTTCCACACGTTGTGTGCAAACGTGTGCTCCTCGTCGACCACCGTCTTCCGTCCGCAGGAGGCCACCGCTACCAGCAGCCCCATCATCGCCGCTGTACGTAGCAGCCTACCTTTATATCGCGTCAAAAATCTCTCTTTCATATCGGTTGTCTATTTCTTCTTTCGGGCAATCAGTTGCTCCATGATCTGCACCGCGTTGGTGGCCGCACCCTTGCGCAGGTTGTCGGCCACGATCCATAGGTTGAAACTATTGGGCTGCGAATTGTCGCGCCGCAAGCGTCCGACAAACACCTTATCTTGGTGGGACGTGAGGCAGGGCATGGGGTAGATGGATCCAGCGGGGTTGTCGAACAGGCACACGCCGGGGGTCGTGCCAATCAACTGCCGCACCTCCTCCATCTCAAACTCGCGTCGCAGCTCCACGTTCACCGACTCGCTGTGTCCGCGCTCCACTGGCACCCGTGCCACCGTGGCCGTAATCGCTATGTCGTAGTCGCCATAGATCTTCCGCGTCTCGTCCACCAACTTCTGCTCCTCGGTGGTGTAGCCGTCGTCCTGGAAATCTCCCCCCTGCGGAATGACGTTGCGGTGAATCTCATATTCATAGGCCATCATCGCCCTCCGATCCACATACTTCATCGCATCGCGCTCCTCAAGCTCCAGCTGGTGCACGGCCTTCATACCCGTCCCACTGACGCTTTGGTAGGTCGAAACCACCAGCCTCCGTATGCCGTACCGACGCTCCACAGCCGAGAGTGCCAGCACCATCTGTATCGTCGAGCAATTGGGATTGGCTATAAGGCGGTTGGTGGGCTTCACCGTGTCCATATTCACCTCTGGCACCACCAGCGGTACCCCCACCTCTTTCCGCCACGCCGACGAGTTGTCGATCACCGTCGTCCCCACCTCGGCAAACCTCGGTGCGTATTCGCGCGAGACCGCCGCCCCAGCCGAAAACAGTGCATAGTCGGGCCGAGCCGCAATGGCATCCTCCACGCTCACCACCTGCTGCAAGCCGCCATTCCAAGCCAGCGCGTTCCCCACACTTCGCGGCGATGCCGCCCCTACCAACTCCACCTCCCCAAAGCCGTGCAGCTGCAGCACCTGCATCATCTCCCGTCCCACCAGTCCCGTAACCCCAACAATCGCTATCTTCATCTTCTTTCTATGATTAGGTTATTGATTCAATGTCGCATCCTCCATCCATTGCTCACCCCACCGTCTTCGCACCCGCACAATGATTTCCTCGCACCCACATAACTTTCAATAAGTCTCTAACGCTGCCCCCCGCCGTTTAGTGTATTGCATTGCACTTATTTTTCTCCCCATCCCTCTCCAGCCTGCCCCGTTCCGCCCGTCCAAATTCCTCCATTTTTCTTGCTCCGATGACCAATTGAAAATCAATCGTTTTTCAATCGTTCTTCAATCACCTATTGAAGAACGATTGAAGAACGATTGAAGAACGATTGAAGAACGGCCTAACAAAATGCTAACAATCAGCGACTTACATAAACATTCATCAGGAATCACACAACCCGCTGTTTTTCAGCGCATTCTGTGGTGTTCCGAACTTTCTGCACCTTTTTGAAGGGGTGCAGACGGAAAAGGGCAGGGGTGGGGCAATAAAAGCGCAGTGGGGGCGTTATAGGGTGGTGATGAAACGAATGGCACTCATTATACTCGCTCTCCTCGGCGGCTGCATGAGTCAGGCACAAGGCTTGGTGGAAAAAGGCATTAAGGCCGAGGCCAAGGGGCTGCTCGAGACTGCCGAAGGCTATTACCGACAGGCCGCCGACAGCAATGTAGAGGCACGTGCAAGGCTGGGCATGCTCCTTGAGCAAGCCGAGCACTACGGCGAGGCCGCACAGTGGCTGGCCAGGGCCGACAGCAGTGCCTCCGTCATGGCTCACCTCGCCGCTTGCCACGCCGAACTCCGCCATTGGGCCGATGCCCGCACGGCGGCCGAAAAGGCTGTGGAGCTGGCAGAAAAGGAGCAGCGCAGCGTGCTCGCCTCGGCCATGGCCACGCTTGCCCTATCAGCCTGCGAGGGCAATGAACTCACCAACGCCCTCACCTGGGCCAAACGTGCCGAGGCCGCCGACCCGCAGTCGGCTCGCGCACAGAACGCCAAGGGTATAGTGCTTTTCCGCCGTGGCGACGACAACGGTGCCACGCAGGCTTTCCGCAAGGCCATGCAGCTCGACCCTCACAACGTCGATGCCTGCTTCAACCTCGGCTCACTCTACTGCTACCGCAACAAGGCCGACTTGGCCATCAACGTCCTGCGCGGCGGCTTGAAAGAACATCGCCAATCCATCAAACTCCACTACTGCCTCGGCTGGGCTTTCCTGCTCAAAGAGGAGACCGAAGGAGCCATCGAGTGCCTCGAAAGGGTCATCGCACTCGACAGCGGCTACGTCAATGCCTACAACCGGCTGGGCGATATCTACTACGAGCGGGGAGAATACCGCCGTGCCGTGGAGCAATATCGCAAAGCCATCGGCAAGGCACCCGACCTGGCCGAAGCCTACCGATTGCTCGGGCGTACGTATGTCGCCATGAAGGAGTACCAGAAAGCCATATCCAACTACCAGAAAGCCACAGAGCGCGACCGAACCGATGGCGAGACCTACCGTTGCATCGCCGAACTCTACGCCATCAAAAAGCAGCCCACCAAGGCACGTGCCAACTACAAGCGTGCAGCCCGCCTGGGCGACAAACCCTCTCAGCAATGGTGTACCTCCAACGGAATTGAATATTAACCCCGCTGTGCTGCGCTCATAGCAAGGCACAGCCCATAGCCCCCCATCCGCATCATGACCCTCAACATCAAGCAATGCCAGCAAGCCGTGGAGCAGATATTCGAAGCCGAACACTTCGAGGCCGAGCCTCAGTCGCTCTACGCTCCCATCGCCTACACCCTCCGCCTCGGCGGCAAGCGCCTGCGCCCCACGCTGCTCGTGGCTGCCAACAGCATGCTCGGCGGTTCGGTCGAGCAAGTGCGCTTCGCTGCCCTTGGCATCGAGGTGTTCCACAACTTCACCTTGCTCCACGACGACTTGATGGATCGTTCCCCCCTGCGTCGGGGGAAGCCCACCGTCTACCAGCAGTGGGGAGCCAACGCCGCCGTGCTTAGTGGCGACACCATGTATACCCTCGCTTGGGACTATTTCCTCCGTCAGCCCTTGCCCCGGATGCACGAGGTGCTGCAATGCTTCTGCCACACTGCCCTCGAAGTCTGCGAAGGTCAGCAGTACGACATGGACTTCGAGCAGCACGACGATGTCAGCATCAGCCAGTACCTAATGATGATACGCAAGAAGACCGCCGTCCTGCTGGCTGGAGCTTTGAAAATCGGCGCACTCTGTGCGGATGCCGATGCTGCTACCACCGAGAGGCTCTACGACTTCGGTATCCACCTCGGCCTCGCCTTCCAGCTGCAGGACGACCTGCTCGATGCCTACGGCGACACAGCGCAGCTGGGCAAGGCTACTGGGCAGGATATACGCGACAACAAGAAGACCTACCTTATGCTGCGGGCGCTGGAACTTGGCACCGAAAGTCAAACCCGTGAACTGCGGCAGCTCTTCGCCGCAGGGTCGGAAGTCAACGAAGAGGAAAAGGTGAAGCGGACGCTGGCCATTTACAATGAGGTGGGGTTGAAAGAAGGGGTGGAAAAAGCCATTGATGGGGAGTTTGCCCTTGCAGCAGCCGAGCTTGACACCATCGGAGTCTCGGCAGAGGCAAAGTGCCCCCTGCGGGAGGTGCTGGCAATGCTCGACGGGAGAAAAAAATGATATTTTTGGCAGAATAAAAAAAATAATGTATATTTGCAGTACCAAACCAAGTGGGTTTAGAATAGAAAATAAATTAATAATCAACACACTAACAACATCATGAAAAAAGTAATCGCTTTGATGTCATTGGCAAGCCTGCTGGCATTTGCCAACTTCAATTCAGTGATGGCACAAAAAGCCGCTGCTCCCGCTGAAAAGCAAGTGGCCGCCACTGAAGAGACTGCCGCTGCCGACGCAATAGTCGCCGACCAGGCCGCTGCGCCCGAGGTGAAAGCCGAGGAAGCAGAAGCCCCCGCCGCAGCCCCTGCCGCCGAGGGCGAAACCTCCAAGTCGTTCCACCAAATGCTGAAAGAAAAGTATATTCAAGGTGGTGCTGGCTGGATGACCCCCGTGCTCCTCTGCCTTATCTTTGGTATGGCTCTCATCATTGAGCGCATCCTCTACCTCAACGCAGCTACGACCAACGTCAAGAAGCTCCTCGACGGCATTGAGGACAATGTCAAGAGTGGCAACATCGAAGGTGCCAAAGAGCTCTGCCGCAACACCCGCGGCCCTGTGGCCAGCATCTTCTACCAGGGTCTCGACCGCGTCAATCAAGGTCTTGACAATGTGGAGAAAGCCGTCACCAGCTATGGTGGTGTCCAGATGGCTCGCTTGGAGAACAACCTCACTTGGATTGGCCTCTTCATCGCCTTGGCTCCGAGCTTCGGCTTCCTCGGCACTGTGGTCGGTATGGTGCAAGCCTTCGACGACATCGAGACCGCCGGCGATATCAGCCCGACTGTCGTTGCTGGTGGTATGAAAGTGGCTCTGCTGACGACCATCTTCGGTCTGATCACCGCCATCATCCTCCAGATATTCTACAACTATATCCTCACCAAGATTGAGAGCCTCGTCGACCAGATGGAGGACGGAAGCATCAGCTTCATGGACATCCTTGTGAAGTACAAGAAATAGTGGTTGGCTCTTTTCGGAAGGGAAAACGGATATACTCACCTAAAAGAAAACCATTATGAAAGAATCAACCGATAAAATCATCACCTGGCTGGGATTGGGCATTGCACTGGTTTGCACCGTGTTAAGCATCGTCTTCGCCATGAACAATGGTGATGTGAAAGAGCTGGAGGCTGTTCAGAACGGTGGGCTCTTTGATGCCACGTTCTGGATACTGGTGGCACTGGTCGCAGTTTCGATATGCGCCATCGTGGTATTCCTCCTTATCAAACTGGCTAACAGTTTCAGTACGAAGAAAGGCTATGCTGCCAAGTTCTGCATCATCTTGGGTGTCATAGTGGTGGTCTGCCTGGCAGCCTACCTGCTTTCGAATGGCAACGATATGACTCCCGCCTTGATGGATAAGTTCAGCGTAAGCACGGCTACTTCTAAACTCATTGGTGCTGCCTGCTATATGGTCTACATCTTGGTAGGAGCAGCAGCGGTGGCAATCATCTACACCGAGGTGGCTAAATCACTTAAAAAGTAACACACCATGGCAAGAAAGACTCCCGGACTCAACACAGGCTCCATGTCCGACATCTCGTTCCTGTTGCTGGCCTTCTTCCTGATGGTCTCCAACATCAACACGGATATGGGTATTGCCCGCAAGTTGCCGCCCCCTCTGCCCGAGGACGCGGAAGCACCCGATGTTCGTGAGCGCAACATCTTTGTCGTGTTGGTCAATAAGGACGACCGGCTGCTCTACAACAATGAGTATGGTCGCATTGAGGATCTTAGGGAGCGTGCCAAGGAATTCCTCGGCAATCCAAATGACCTCCCCAACCTGCCCGAGAAGGTAGACACTGAAATCCCTCTGCTGGGAACGGTGAAAGTGTCCAAAGGCGTCATCTCGTTGCGCAACGACCGTGGCACCTCCTACGACATGTACCTTCAGGTGCAGAACGAATTGACCGCAGCAATCAAAGAAATGCGCGACGACCTATCCACGGCTCGCTTCGGTAAGAAGTTTGCCGATGTCAGCGAACCCCAGCGTGAAGCCATTGAGCAGGCCATACCTGTGGCTATCTCGGAGGCTGAACCCACAAAGATAGGAGGTAAATAATGGCAAGGTTCACAGGAAAGAAAGCAAAGTCGACCCCCGAACTCAATATGGGTTCGATGAGCGACATTATCTTCATGCTCCTCTTCTTCTTCATGGTTATCACTACGATGCGCGAAAGCTCGCTCTACGTGAAAATAATCCCCCCGCAAGGGTCGGAGGTAACCAAGCTGGAGAAAAAGAGCCTCGTCAGCTACATCAATGTGGGTGTCCCTCTGCCCGACCAGCAGAAGAAATATGGCACCGACCCCCGTATCCAGCTCAACGACCAGATAGCCGATATATCGGACATCATCCAGTTCTGCGAGCTTGAACGCTCGGCTCGCCCCGAGGCCGACCGCCCATTCATCACCACTGCCATCAAGGCCGACAAGCAGGTGCGTATGGGTATGATATCGGACATCAAGCAGGAGCTGCGCCATGCTGGAGCACTGAAGATATTCTACAACGCAAGCAAAGGAGGCCGCAAGTAGGCGTGCCTGACTGCCCTCCTCGGCTGCGATGACAAGGCAAGGGTGTCCCGCAAATGGTGTGAGACACCCTATTTTAACAAACAACCCTCATCCTCGACCTAAATGAAAAACATTGCATTACTCACCCTCGGTGTCGCCTTGCTTTACTTGGCAACTGGTTGCAGCAAGGATGGAAAATACAGCCCAAAAGAGAAGATAAACAAGGTCTACAGCAAGACCTCGACTGTGGTCTCCCACCAGGAGGAGGGCGTATGGCAAGTGGACACCTCCATCACTGTGGGCAAGCATTTGGCAGAGCAATGGTACTGGGATGGTAGTAAGCTGGCGGCCATCGCCTATTATAACGCTCAAGGTCGTGTAGCCAGCACGGTGCGTTTCAACTACGATGGAAGCCAACTCACCAGAGCGTATACCGATGATCGCAACTATATCACCTTCTCCTACGATGGCCGTAAGGCAACGGCAGCAACGGAGGTGGTCAATGGGCAGCGGCGTGCGCTCTACCAGTTTTCTCACGATGGTTCTAAGATTTCGAAGATTGAAATCCATTTCTCCTCCATCGCCAAAGGTGGGGAGCGTGCGGCAGAGGCCGTTGGTCTCAACCGAACCTTCTGGGGACTACTGATGCCCTGTGATGCAAACGTAGTGCAACCTTCGGCAGGTGAAATTGGGACAAAGTCGGCACAAAGCATTGTGGTAAGCCTCTCGTGGGATGGCAAGAATGTCAGCAAGGCTACGGTGGAAAACGGCAACGTCAGTTACGCTACTGCCTATTCCTACGACGACAACCACAATCCCTATCAGAGTTTCCTCTATGCGCTTATCAATGGTGGCGAGACCTCGCCGCTATCGAAGAACAACGTCACTTCAGCTACTATCACCAATGCTGACGGCTCGCAGGAGACTACCTCCTATTCCTACGCCTACGATGGCTCGTGGCCCATTGCGCGTGGTGCAGGGCGACGTATAACCTCGGGGGGATATGCTACCACCGAGACCGAGACGCTCTATTTCGAGTACGACGATTGAAACGCAACGGCATAGCTGTTGCAATGCTATCCGATCTGGGTCTTCCCTATAACGGATTTGTTGCAACGTAAGGTGCAATGCAGAGTACATTGGCGTATGGTTAAAGAGGAGAGTGGTAGGGCGGGGAAGGTAATGAGGACGTGAATACTATACAAGTGAGGGCGTTTTGCTTCGCAAAACGCCCCCTCCTGCAAATCGTTTCCAATGAGATAGAAAGCGAATCCGCACCTACTGGGCTTCCTCGAGCTTACCCGTGATGATAATCTCGGCCTTCACGGAGCTGAAACTCCCGCCGCTGTTGAGAGCCGCTGCTGCGGCACGCTTGATTTCGTTGCTCGTCATGCCCGAGGTGGTGATACGCTTCTCATCAATGCCCAGCTTGACGAAGTAGTCCTTCACCGACTTGGCCCTCTCAAGCGAAAGAAGCATGTCGGCCTCGGCATCGACCCCGTAGCTCTGCACGTAGCCTTTGACGAGGAACGTAATCTCGGGGTGGTTGCGGAACATGGCCACATAGTCCATCAGCACCGAGTCGTAGTTGCCTATCAGTGTGGCCTCACCAGCCTCGTAGTACAAGTCCTTGATTTGGAACGAAGAGCCTTTCTCGGTGCGCTCCATTTGGAAGAGCATCATCGTGTCGAGGCGCATAAGTTCGTTGCTGTTGAATTCGCGGAAGATGGAAAAGTAACCCTCCTTCTTGGCGTAGAGTGTGTAGCTGAAGCCTGGAATGAACTTCACTTTGCCACCTTTGTAGCAACTCTCTTTCAGCAACTGGCGCTCGCCACTTCCCCCACGCTCAAGTATCATGAGGTCTACATCAACATATTTGCGAGCCTTTTTGTCGTAGAAAAGCACCAGCGGTTCATATGCATCGGCTTGCACGCTGACGGTGATGGTGTGTCCCTCGCAGTTGCGACTTGGGCTGTCAAGTACGATATAGTATTCTTCGCCCATGTGGACAGGGATGGAGCGTATCATACCGCCAAACTGCTTCTTGGTCAGCATCACGTCGGTGGCCTCGGTACTCATGCCGATGTGCGGCTTGGGAGTGCCGTCGTCCGCAGCTTCCGTCCGCTTGGTGGCTGCTTTCTTGGCGGCGGGCTGTTCGGCAGTTTTGGTGGATGCCTTTTGCCCAGCGGCAGTAGTTTTTGCACCAGTAGCAGCAGTTGTGGCATCCGCTGCGGTGGCCTTCGTCTTCGTTCCCTTCGCCTTGCTCTGCCCCTGCTTCTGTGCGGCTGCCGACAGAGCCGCACTATCCACTGCCCCGAGGTTTACGGCCACGGGCAGCACCTTGTTTTGAATGACCTGGTTGGAGAAGTAAATACCCGTGTTGCGGTAGACAAGGAAATCGTAGTCATCCCACTCGTTGCGCTGTACAATGCTTATCTCGAGGTTGCCATTGTAGGGAATTTTCACCTTGTACCACACCGAGTTGTGCTCGCGTTCAAAAAGGTTGGGATGCGCTTGGTCGGCCACCACCTCTTGCATGCGACCGCCACCATCGGGGGCAGTGGTAGGGCCGTAGGGCTTGTCAAGCTCCAGCGGGATGGCAAAAAGGCAATCGTTGGCATTGTAGGGAAGCTCCACTTCCTTGAAAGTGGGGGCTGCGGGTGCAGCCTTGCCTTTGGTCTTACCCGATTTTTTCCCTGTCTGTGTACTCTTGGCCTTGGCAGAGCCTTTCTTGCTTTGTGCCTGAACCTCGAAGGGCACTGCCGCGACCATCACGGCTGCGAATAGGAAAGCCAGTATACGTCTCGTTTGCATGTGTACTACGCGTAATTATTTTGTGCAAACCTACAAAAAAAAATGCACACAGCAAAAATTATTTTCATTCCGAACTGCCATACGACGGATAATTGATAGAGATAAAAGGATATAATATCAAGTAAACCAATGCACAAAAGAGAGCGTCTGGTGATGCCCAATCAACATATTGTATGCAAATGGGTGGAAATGCGATGCCGCGTTGATGACTTCCCTCTCGCCCTCCACGGCATAGGCGGAAGCCACCCGCTCCGTATCCGCTCCGTATCCGCTCCGTATCCACTCCGTATCCGCTCCGTATCAAGTCCGTATCCGAGCGGTGAACTTACGGCTCGAAAACGGAGCTGAAATGGCTCGCGTGGCTACCCACTTCTAAACACATTCTCTCCACCAAACTATCCCTTTCTTCTTGTCAGTAATCCTCTCCACTTTCGCACCAGTAGTACCCACATTCGTGGCAACAGAACCTTCCTTTCATCAGGCTGCCGGCACTTCGCCATCGTTGCTCTCTCAAAGCCTTCAGCCACTAATCATGACTGGGGGTGAAATAAATACGCAGGTATTCAAAATTATTTCGTAACTTTGCAACCAGTATTTCGCAGCAAAAAAGATGCCCAGCCAAGTACATATACACAGGCCCCCCCCCCACAGAAAAGGCACTGTATTAGTGAGTTATATAAGGTAATAGCTGGGGTATCTTCGCTGTCCTCCCTCTTATTTTTCTTTCATCTTTTT
>JAFTBM010000035.1 GCA_017455205.1 Bacteroidales bacterium | reverse complement strand
CCCATCCTCTGCAACCAGTGGGCCAACGTCGTGCGCTGGGAGATGCGCACCCGCATGTTCCTCCGCACCGCCGAGTTCCTCTGGCAGGAAGGCCATACCGCCCACGCCACCCGTGAGGAGGCCGAGGCCGAGGTGCGCCGCATGCTCGAGGTCTATGCCGACTTCGCCGAGCACTACATGGCTATGCCTGTCATCAAGGGCCACAAGAGTCCCAACGAGCGCTTCGCCGGTGCACTGGACACCCTCTGCATTGAGGCCATGATGCAGGACGGCAAGGCCTTGCAGGCCGGCACCAGCCACTTCCTCGGCCAGAACTTCGCCAAGGCCTTCGAGGTGCAATTCTTGAATAAAGAGAACAAACTGGAGTATGTCTGGGCCACCTCGTGGGGCGTCAGCACCCGCCTGATGGGTGCCCTCATCATGACCCACTCCGACGACAACGGCCTCGTCCTGCCGCCGCACCTGGCTCCCATCCATGTGGCCATCGTCCCCATCTGCAAGAGCGAGGAGCAGCAGCGACAGCTTGACGAACACATCGCCCCCATCGTCCGTGCCCTCGAGGCCAAAGGTCTTACGGTGAAATACGACAACCGACCCGAATACAAGCCTGGCTGGAAGTTCACCGAATACGAGTTCAAGGGCGTACCCGTGCAGCTGGCCATCGGTGCCCGCGATATGGAAAACGGCACCTGCGAGGTGCGCCGCCGCGACACGCTTGAGAAGGCCACCCTTCCCCTCGAGGGTATTGCCGACCATGTGGCTCAGCTGATGGAAGATATTCAAGCCAATTTGTTCAAGAAAGCGGCCGACTTCCGCGCCAGCATGACCCGCCGTGTCGACACCTGGGACGACTTCAAGGTCGAGATCGAGAAGAACGGGTTCCTCCTCTGCCATTGGGATGGCACCGCAGAGACCGAGGAACGCATCAAGGAGGAGACCAAAGCCACCATCCGCTGCATCCCCTTCGATGCTCCCGAGGAAGAAGGCAAGTGCATCTACAGCGGCCGCCCCAGTCACCGCCGCGTCGTCTTCGCCCGCAGCTACTGACCGAAGCGATAATCGCAACAAACGAAACAAATCGGGGGAGATGGACATTGAGCCAACTCCCCCGATTTCTTGAGGTGCAACACTGCATCAATACTCCCACATATCCGACTCTATATCGAATATCCTGCTCTCTATCTGCTGCGACTCGAAGATGGCATCCTGACCCGTGAGGTAACTGCTGATGGCACGGTTATACTTGTTCGACTCGCGTACCACGTAGCTGTCGAAAAAGCGCTCAATGAAGACATCATCGTAGGAGCGTTCAGCCACCACATTATTCTCTTCAAAGGCATTGGCATTGACCAGCATCTGCCGCACCTTCATCTCATCCATCGGAATGACGAACGACCATGCCAACTGATCCTCGGCCTGCTGCGAGGCAGCGGGCTTAAGAAACTGGAATTGCAGAGCCACGATGCGTACCTTCTGACGTGTATCCTGCTTGTCAATATACCAAAACTCTTTGATCCTTACTTTCTTTGCAGAGGCGTTGTCAAATGAGGGGGTGGTAACAGAATCTTTCATCACATATTCACCATCCTCGTCCTCCATAGGAGCTCCCGTCTCTGGATCCAAAACATTTACTTGTACTGTGCGACCTGTTCCAGCCAAATTTCGCCATGCAGCTTCCCAATCTATTGGAGCCGACATATCATCGTCCTCGTATATGTCAATCTCACCACTCTCGGCTTTGGACACAATCAAATTGATGAGACTTACCCTCCCCTGTGCGCTCGTCTCCTCTATTGGGAAATAGAAGAACTGGTTAAAACTCTCATTGAAATCAATATCACGCCATATAGTGGTCTCCCACACCACATCGCTTTCACGCAGATAGGGGTAAGGCATTGCCTTCTTCCCCACCACAATACCCCGCTGATAGAAATCATTGGGATTGCGCCCATTGTCGGCATCAATGATGCTCTGTGCACTGCAAGCAAATGCAACTGCAACCATCAGAGCAAGTGTTAAGAATACCTTTTTCATAGCGTCAATTTTATTTGTTATATTTTCACTCTACCTATCTATTTCGCCAACTTTATCACGCAATCCACCTCACGCGGTTTCCCATCGGGCATCATTACCGTAGCGGTAACCACCAAATTGTCGCCTCGGTTAGCCTTTCTAATGGCACTCGCCACCTCGGCGTTGAGCTTTCCACTATTCTCAATCGGTGCACATGTTTTGCTACCCACCGTGATATTCATCGTCTTGATGCGAATTGACCCTTTGGGTATCTTAAACTCAAAGTCTTTACTCTTCGAGGCAATCACCATGGTGTTTTCACTAAATTCTTTACGCGATGCCTTCTTCTCCCCATTCTCATACACACCAACTTTCAACACTGGCTTAGGCATTTCTTTTACACGATATCTTATCGTGTTCAGCTTCTTCTGCTGTCCGTCTATATTTCCCCACACCGTTGCTTCTATGGCTTTCACACTTCCATTGGGTGTGATATTATACTTGCCTTCACCATCTCCTTTGGTCAGTTTGCCCAAGTTTTGATCAATCGTTACGCTGACATCGCGACTGGCCATACCTGGCGCACTCACCGAAATGGGATTCTCCAAGCCTGCATACAGCACATTCATATTGTCGAGCGAAATGGTCGCCGATGGTACTGCCACATAAAACTCGTCACTGAAGTCATACTCCTCTTCGCCGTCCTGCGTCGTGATGATGGCCTTACCTTTGATGGTCTGCGGCCCCACAGAGTTGCACGTCATCTTGAAGTTGGCCGTGCCATTCTCATCCGAGGTAACCGACTGGCCGTTGATCATCACACGGAAACGCTGGTTAGGGTCGTAGGCACCCACGCGGATGGCGGTCTCATACGTACCGCCCTGCATCACGTAGGCAGCCTTGGGGACTGAAAGCATCTCGATGTTGCTGAAGCTCTTGTCGCCTTTGTTCACCTTCTTGTAGAGCATATTCACTGCATCAAACTCGGCATTGAGTGCCTCGGCCTTGATGCGCGTGAGTGCCACCAGCGCAGCACCAGTGATAACCTCACTGAAGGTCAGTTGCTCCCACGAAACCATCTTGCCATCCTTGTCTGGCCCGTCCGAGACATCCATTGCCAACACCACATGGGCAGAATCTTCACCCAACGCCTGGTTGATGGCCCGCTTGTAGGCGATTATCTTTTCCTTGATTTGCTCGGCCTTGTTTTTCGTACCTTCAGCGGCATCTTTTGGTTTCAGGTAGAAGAAATTGGCGGGGTTGTGGTTATCCTCCAACTGTTTGTCGGTAAACCAATTCAAACCCTCCCTGTCCATCACATAGCGCACACTATCGTGATTGACGTTCATGTTCTCGTCAAGAAACATCACCGTGGAGGCTTTCGTCGCCGCAGTGTCTCTCTTGATGTCGGCCTTGTTTACAATCTTCGTGCCGATAAACTCACACTCGAGGCTGTCGAGGTATCCCACCAAGTCCTTCGAGAGCTTCTTAATCTGCTGAGCCTTGTTGTACTGCTCACCCACTTTGTCGGGGCTGTTCTTGTAGGCTGACTCGAAGTTGGAGTAGGTATCGTCGAGTTTGGCAATGATATTGGCATTGGACTTGCGCATCGCAGTGCCGACGCTCTTAAATCCCGCCAGCACCTCTGCCGACACGTTGAGTGCCAACATAGCGGTGTAGACGAGATACATCATAGTAATCATCTTTTGCCTCGGGGTCTCCGGACAATTAGTTGCACCCATAGTCTCTTCCTTTCTTTTTCGTTAGGTAAGCGGTTACGTTAGACTTCTGTGTGCATCAGATGCGCGTCTGCATTGCAGCCAACATATTGCCGTAGACATTGTTGAGTTCAGACACCTTGCGCGTGAGTGCATCCACCTGCTCTTTGTACTTGGTGATGCCGTCGGCCGAGTCGCTGAAGTTGGCCAGCATCGTGGCCATCTTCTCCTCGAACTCCTTGTTGAGGTTCATCTGCGTCGAAGCATTGCTTATCTGCATCTCGTACATAGCGTTGATGCTGCTCAAGCTGGCCGACATCTTCTTCATCTCCTCCACGTAGCTCACCTCGCCGCTGAGGCTTTCGGCCGTCTCGCGATAGATGGCCGAGAGGGTGGAGATGGACTCGGGAGCCCCCTGCATGCTCTCCAGCAGCTTGCCCGCCTGTGTGGCCACACCGTCCATATTGCCCACAAACTTGTCGGTGGCAGCCGTGACGCTGGCCATGTTGTTCATCGAGTTGGCACTTTCGGCCAGGTTCTGCATGCCCTGCCCGAGGCGGTCAATCAGCTCGGGACTGATATTGGCATCCTCAAGCATCTTGTCCAGCTTGGCAGTCAGCGGATCTTTGCTGACGGGCTGCTGCTCCGTGCCTTCGATGGGATTACCATCCTCATCGAGTTCGGGCTGCAACGGACTCTCCACTGCCATGCCTGCCAACTCGGGGTATACCAAACTCCAATCCCACTCTTTGTGCGGCGGTTCGAATGCCGACATGATGAAGATGAACGTCTCCGTACCCATGCCGGCAATAAGCATCATGTTGGCACCAGGCCAGTGCATAATTTTGAACAATGCGCCGATAATAACGACTGCGGCACCCCAACCATAGAGGTAGCCCATGAAGGTCTTATAGCCTTTACTGCGGACAATCGTGTCGATGAAACTCATACTTGCTTGTTTTGTGTTAGGTTATTAAATGTGTTTTTTTAGTGATGCATTCAGCTCTCTTTGGGGTTAGCGCACTACGTTGCTTGCTGTGCGGAGGTTGTCGCCCTTGACGCGGCCGAGGTAGGGCTGCACGCAGCGGAAGCCGATGTAGCACTTGGCGGTGTCCATAAACTCATAGGTGCGGGTCTGGACTTGGATGAAGTACTTCTGGTCCTTCCAGCTGCCGCCGCGCACCACTTTGCGCTTCATAGCCAGCGGGTCGTCATCCTTGGCGTCGTAGTTATAGTAGGGAGTCATAGCGTTGGCCACTTGGTAGGTAGACTCGTTGTAGGCATCAAGACACCACTCGCTGACGTTGCCCGACATGTCGTAGAGGCCGAAGTCGTTGGGAGCATAGTGGCCGACCATGAGGGTTTTCACCCCACCATCGTCGTCGTAGGCACCCTTCAGGGGCTCATAGTTGGCCAGGAAGCATCCGTTCGGGTTGCGCACATAGGGACCTCCCCAGGGGTAGCTCTGGCTGGCGATACCGCCACGGGCTGCATACTCCCATTCGCTTTCGGTCGGCAGACGGAAGTCGTTGAGGCGGGTGTAGTCGATGCTTTCGAGGTATTGGTTGAGCATATTCGAGCGCCACACGCAGAAAGCCTTGGCCTGGCGCCAGCTGACGCCCACCACGGGATAGTTGTCGTAGGCCGATGAGGAGAAGTAGTTGCGCGTGAAGTCCTCGTTCATGCTGTAGGCATAGTCGTGCACCCAGCAGAGGGTGTCGGGATAGATATTGACATACTCGCGCTGTATTTGGCTCGAGCGGTTGTTCAACCCTTTGGGACGGACGGCAAACGATGAGCCGCGATATTCGCTCTTGGTAGCCACACCATTCTCCTTCTTGGCCACATCGGCATAGTCAAGATAATAGTACTCATAGTTGAGCTTCGAGGCATCGACGATGCGCTGATGGTTGAGGTCGACGATATAGTAGCCCCCATCAATCAGAGCCTGACGCACGTCGGCATCCTTGAGGTTGATTTTGGCCTTGCGGTTGAGCACAGGGGGGTCGAGCGGCTCGCCATATTCATCCTCCTCGATCAGCATCCCGTCGATACCGGCCTCACCCAAGATGCGGCGCATCACCGAGTCGCTCACCGCTGCCACAAACTGGCGGTACTCGGTGTTGGTAATTTCGGTTTCGTCCATGAAGAAGGACTCAATCTGCATCTTGCGAGGCTGAGTGGTGGTAGCGCTACCGTAGGTAACGTTCTGCGTACCAGCACCCATCGTGAAGTTTCCTTGACTGACAAAGACCATACCTTTGAGGTCAATATCCTCGAAGTAGGGGCGGTCGGCTACGCCAACGAGCTCGCCTTTGTTCGACGACCCACATCCCGCCGTCAAGGCGGCTGCTACGGTCAGCATGAAGAACAGCTTTTTCATATCGGTCATGTTTTGCTATTGTCGTTTGATGTGCGTTGATTGCCTATGTATAACGGATATTGCGCGATTTTGTTTCATCCGCCGTCCATTTAGCGCAGATATAGCGTGTTGCGCGAGACGGTGGGATTCTTTTTATTGACGTTGATTTGGAAGGCGAGGTTCATGTAGACTTCCACCGAGCCGAGGCTGCGGCCACCGCCGAAGCCGAGCTTGGAGGTGGTCAGGTCGTAGGCCACACCCACCTGCATAATCTTCAGGAAGTTGAGACCTGCCATGAGGGTGAAAGCATCGCCCCAGCGGTAGCCCACGCCGCCCCAGAGGGTGTTCTCGTAGTCGAGCAGGCAGGCCACATCGGCCTGGATGGCCGAGAAGTCGGCTGTCTTGACCAAGGCCGAGGGTTTGAACTTGAGCGAGGGATTGTAGGGGAAGGTGTATTCGTAGCCACCCATGAGGTAGAGCGTGCGTGCGTTGGTGAGGTTGAGCTGGTCGCTTTTGGCTCCGAGGAGGTTCTTGACCGAGAGACCCACGTAGTAGATGCCTGGCACCTGGTAGTAGAGACCCGTGGCCACATCGATCAGGAAGTCGGAAAGCTCGCCACCCGTGAGCAGGGGGTCCGACGAGGTGGCCACTGGGTTGGCGGGGTCACCACTGAGGTCGCTCATGCCGAGCAGGTTCGTGGTCTTGAACTGGCAGCTCTGCAACTCGGCACCCACAGCCGCCGAGAGCGTCCCCGCTCCCCAGTAGAGGCGGAAGGCATAGTCGAGCTCGATGACGTTGTTGCTGTGGTAGCCAAGCTTCTCGGAGGTGAAATTGAGGCCAAGCCCACCGTGCAGCCACCTGACGGGCAGGTCGACGCTGAAGAGCATGTCGGTCGGTGCACTGCCCGCTTCGCCGCCAGCCACTGGTGCCTGCAGGTCGAACCCCAACCACTGGCTGCGATAGAGCACCGTGGCCGAGATATTTCCCGAACTGCCAGCGTAGGCGGGATTGTAGCTAAGCCTATTGAACATAAAATGGGTATACTGCCCCTCGATTTGTGCCTGCGAATAGGCTTCGACCACGAGCATCAAGGCCAAAAATAAGGCTATTTTCGGCATCCGCACGGCTACTGGTTTTCTGTTCAATATAGACACTATGGCCTGTGTTTTAACTTCTTACCGCATCCTCAACCTCTCAAGATACCTTTTCTTGCGAGTAGAGAATGGATGTGCAAAGATAACAATTTTTATTTAATCACCGAAAAAAAGTTTATTTTTTCGCATTCTGTCTCTCTTTTCGGGGGAGGAAATCCGAGCACCGCAGCATTCCTGCGGGCAGCGACTTCGATTGCAGCCGCGGATGAGCATTCTTCTCCCTGCCCCCGAGGTTGCCTTTTCGCCTATCGGTGGACAAACGTTCTTCAATCGTTCTTCAATCGATTATTGAAGAACGATTGAAGAACTATTGAAGAACTATTGAAGAACGGACAATGATATGGCTGCATATCAGGGGATTGCTGATGAGAAAAATGCGTGTAGTTTTTACACAATCAATCGCCCACCGATGCTGACTTTTCATCAAAAGACAGTCTGCCATTCGATTTCAGGGCGTGGAGCCGACGAAGAGTGGCCGCAGGCGAGCGGGTGGGATTAGTCGCAGTAGGAGACGGTGTTGTCGGGGAAGTTGTGGAGGAGTGCTTGGCTTAGGGCACGGGCTTTGTCGGCGGGAAGGCTGACGTCGAGTGTGAGGAGGAGGAGGTCGGTTTCGGGGATGGTTTCGACAGAGACGGAGGATTGGTAGTATTCTGGCAGGAGGTGGATTTTTTCGTAGGCTTCGGCGTGGTTTTGGGCAGTGCCGAGTTGGATGGCGCAGCAGCGTTGGTGGTGGGTGGTGGTGGTGGTTTTGTGGGCGGGCATGGTGGGCGTTGGGTGGGCGTTGGGTGCTTGAGGGGCGGGGGAAGTGGTGGGGGCGGCAGTGGTGGTGTCGGTGGGGGGTGTTTTAGGTGCTGCTGGGGAGGAGGGGTTGCGCTGGGGGGCGACTTTCACGGAGTCGAAGAGGGGTTCTTGGGCGTGCCAGCGGGCTTCGTAGGAGGGGGGGATGATGCGCACGGTGACGGGTTGGCAGCCACGGATGCCGATAGCGGTGGCGGCACGGTGGGTGAGGTCGAGGACACCGTGTTTGGGGCAGCGGTCGTTGATTTTGACGATGACTTGGAGGCCGGTGTTGCGGTTGGTGACGAGGACGAGGGTGCCGAGCTTGATTTTCCAGTGGGCGGCGGTGAATTTGTTTTGGTCGAAGATTTCGCCAGAGGCTGTCTTGCGACCCACGAAGCGGTCGTGGTAGTAGGTGCCGTAGTGGGGGTACTGGGTGAGGGTGTCGCTGGGGGAGAAGTTTTGAGCGGCAAGGCGGCCTACCGTGAGGAGGCAGGCGAGGGCGAGGAGGTGCGGACGGGGGGCTACCATACTACGGCTTCGGGGTGGAACCACGCCCCTTGGAGGCGGAGGGTCTGTTCGATGACGTCGCGCACGCAGCCTCTGCCGCCAGGGAGGGGCGAGATGTAGTGTGCGATGGCTTTGATTTCGGTGGCGGCATCGGCGGGGCATGTGGCCACGCCGGCACGGCGGAGGAGGGGGTAGTCGGGCAGGTCGTCGCCCATGCAGAGTACCTGGCTGTCGGCAAGGCCATGCTCTTGGAGGAAGCGCTCGTAGACGGGCAGCTTGTCGGCGCAGCCGGTGTAGCAGTGGCTGACGCCGAGCATGGCCATGCGGTTGTCGATGCTGGCCGAGGTAGCTCCGCTGATGAGGGCCACGAGGTAGCCTTTTTTGACGGCGTATTGCATGGCAAAGCCGTCCTTGATGTTGCCGCAGCGGACGGTTTGGCGGTCGGCGTAGACCCATACGTCGCCGTTGGTCATGACGCCGTCGAAGTCGAAGACGAAGGCGCGGATGGAGGAGAGGCGTTCTTTGTAGTTTATCATCGGTGGGGGGTTAATGGGGTTGTGCGTAGGCGAAGATTTGCTCGTAGAGTGTTCGCCAGCCTTGCCAGGGTTCGGTGTCGGCGAGGTTTTGGTTGTGGAAGAGGGTGGTGAAGGCGCCGCCGACGGCGCGGACGGAGTCGACGAGTTCGCGGCAGAGCGGTAGGGCTTCGGCTGGGGCGAGGTGGAGGTAGCGGCGGAGGGTAGTGTCCATGAGGCAGAAGGGATGGATAAGGAGGTCGGTTTCTTGGTCGCGCAGGAGGTCGAAGAAGGGGAAGGGGGAGCTGGTGCCGGCGCGGAAGCCAGGCGCGTCGGGGAAGGCCATAGAGTGGTCGTGGCGGATGCCAGCGTGGAGGAGGATGCGGTAGGAGTGGGGCAGGTGGAGGCGGAGGAAGTGGAAGCGGGAGTGGTGGATGTCGCGGTGGAGGATGGATTGCAGGCGGGCGATTTCGAGGTCGCAGTCAGCGGGTTTGTCAAGGGTAGAGTAGCCGGGATGGATGCCGAGGGTGGCGTGGTCGGCGAGGGATTGGAGGAGGTCGCGCATGTGGGGGTTGAGGTGGCTGATGGGTTTGTCGAACTGTCCGTAGTCAGCCACGAGGGCGAAGAAGAAGAGGCGCGAGGCTGGGTAGCGGCGGTGGAGCGAGAGGATGTGGGCGAAGGTGTCGTAGGGGTCAGGAGCACGGTGGCGGAGAACGCGGATGCGTTGGCGGACGGCAGCGGGGTCGTGCTGGAGGAAGAGGTTGCGGGCGGTGCCAGCCAGGGTGCGGACGAGCCCTTTGTGGAGGTAGCACCAAGCTTCGTCGATGTCGAAGGTCTGGACGAGGGAGTAGGTTGGCTGTGGGAGCCGAAGGTTGGGGTAACGGCTGTGCAGGAGGCTGCGCAGGAGGGCTGCCCATTGTTCGACCACGGGTTGGCGGAGGAAGCCGTGGCGGTAGGCGATGCTTTGCTCGGCGGGGAAGCGCCCGTGGGGGTCGGTCCGGTAGGGGAGGTATTCTTCGTAGCGGCTGAGCATAAAGAAGGAGGCGGCGAGGGGGTCGAAGGGGAGGTCGGAATCGCCGCCGTAGACGGGGAAGAGTTGCCACTGGCCGTCCTGTTGCGTGGCTCGGTGGTTTTGCTCCTCGATTGAGGTGGAGAAGAGGAGGGGGACGCTTTTGAGGTAGATGCCGCCTTCGAGGTGGTGGGGGCCGTAGCAGAGCTTGGGGCCGCTGTGGGCGGCGAAGCAGTCGGGGTCGGTGGTGATGCTGAAGTCGGTGCGGAGGAGGTGGTGGAAGAGCACGTTGAGGGTGTATCCCAAGCGGTTGGAGAGGCGAGGCACGTGGATGAGGAGCATATCAGAGGGCATTGATGGCGGCTGCGCCGCTGGGTTCGACATGGAGGCTCACGGGGGTGCCGAGCGGGAGGGCATGGTTGCGGAGGCCGAGGTGGCCAATGGGAACACCGAAGGCGACTGGGAACGAATAGGGGGCGACGGCCTCGGCCACGATCTGTTCGGCACTGCGACCAAAGGGGACGGCGTTGTCGCGCATGTCGGTCAGCCCGCCCACAATCAGCCCGGCAAGCCCTTGCAGCATGCCGTTGCGACGGAGGTTGAGCATCATGCGGTCGAGGTGGTAGAGGTATTCGTCGAGGTCTTCGAGGAGGAGGATTTTGCCAGTGGTGTCGATGGTGGAGGGGGAGCCGCAGAGGCTGTAGAGGATGGAGAGGTTGCCGCCAACGACGGGGGCAATGGCCTGACCGGGGCGGCTGAAGGGGTGGGATGGAATGGCGATATAGCAATGGCCACGGAAGAGGTAGTCGTGGAGGCTTTGCAGCGCGGGGCAATGGGGGTCGGGATGCGAGGGGATGTTGATGGGCATGGTGGCGTGGAGGGTAGGGAGGGCAAGGTGGCGGTGGAGATGGCTGTGGACGACGGTGATGTCGCTATAGCCGATGAGCCACTTGGGGTGCTGGTGCAATGGGGAGAAGTCCACTCGGTCGATGATGCGAGCGGTGCCGTAGCCGCCACGGGCGAAGAAGAGGGCTTTGAGGTGTGGACTATCAATAGCCTGCTGGAGGAGTTCGGCACGGTGGGCGTCGGAGCCTGCGAGCTGTCCCTCGGTGGCATAGAGTCCCGCTGGAATTTCCACATGCAGCCCCCACGAGGTGAGCAGCTCAATGGCTGGAGCCATCTCCGCTGGCTCAACGCTGCGAGCCGTGGCCACAATGGCCACGTGGTCGGTGGGTCGGAGGTGTGGGGGGGCATTCATTATGTGGAGAATAACGGCGATTGGGACTGGATATTGCTATGTGGCCAGTTTTCAACGGTCGGCTGCGTGGGTGGCATAATTTCGCCAACGCTCGACGAGGAGGGTCATATCAGGTGGCCAAGGGCTTTCGAAGTGCATGGTTTCGCCCGTGGTGGGGTGGACAAAGCCGAGCACTCGGGCGTGCAACGCCTGCCGCGGGCAGAGGGCAAAGCAGTTCTCCACAAACTGGCGGTAGTGAGTAAAGGTGGTGCCTTTGAGGATAGCGTCGCCGCCATAGGTAGCATCGCTGAAGAGGGGGTGGCCGATGTGGCGCATGTGGGCACGTATCTGGTGGGTACGGCCAGTCTCCAGCACACATTCGATGAGGGTTACATAGCCAAAGCGCTCGAGCACGTGCCAGTGGGTTACGGCGTGCTTGCCGCGTTGCTGCTCGTCGGGAAGCCCCTCTTCATGAGGATAGACGGCCATCCGACGACGGTCGCGAGGGTCGCGTCCGAGGTTGCCTACGATGGTGCCATTGTCCTCGTTGAAGTCTCCCCACACCAAGGCATTGTACTTGCGCTCAATGCTATGCTCGAAGAATTGGCGTGCCAGCGCCGCTTGTGCCTCCTCGGTCTTGGCTACAAGGAGCAGGCCAGAGGTGTCCTTATCGATGCGGTGGACGAGGTAGGGCGTGGCACTGCTGCCGAGGTAGTGGAGCAGACCGTTCACCAAGGTACCAGTCCAGTTGCCCACACCTGGGTGGACAACCAACCCCGCTGGCTTATCAACCACCAGCACCTGGGCATCCTCATAGACTATATTGAGGGGCATCTCCTCGGGCAGGAGCTCGAAGGTGTGGGGCGGTTCGGGTAGCAGGACTGCAATATCGTCGAGGGGTTTGACCTTGTAGTTCGACTTGGCCTCCACACCGTTCACCTTCACGCAACCTGCCTTGACGGCGGCTTGCACCTTGCTGCGCGAGATACCCTCGATGCGCATTTGCAGGTAGCGGTCGAGGCGCATAGCCTCTTGGCCACGGTCTACGCTGAAGCGGTGGTGCTCATAGAGTTGCTGCTCGTCGGTATCATCGAATGCTTCCATGTCAGTGGGCAATGATAAGTGGTGCGGAGGCAGTACCGCTTGGGGTGGAGACTTTCACTATGTAAATTCCCGAGGGCAGCCCCTCGGTGCGGAGCAGCACCTGCTCGGATTCGGAACGCACCTGCTTGACGGTCTTTCCACGGCCATCCAGCAGCAGGAGGATGCTCCCAGCATCGCAGCTGACGTATACCACATCGGTCGCTGGATTGGGGAAAAGGGTTAGCTTGGAACTTGACTGGCGGGCAGTAGCGATTCCCTCGCTGCCTGGACGGGTGAAGCGGGGGCGAAGCATGAGTGAGCCGCTGAGGATGCTCTGCTGCCAGTCGACGGCGGTGAGGTAGTAGATGCGGTCGGCGGTGTTGAAACTGCGGTCGAAGCCGATGTTGATATAGTTGTTGCCAATTTGGGTAAAACCCACAAAGATGCTACCCTCTACCTCGACTATGTGTTCCAGCACGAAGTGGTTGAAGCCGAGTGCTTCGGCATGGCGGCTGGTGCGGTCGCGATAGAGCACACGGCCTGGCTTGCCCCCTTCCGCCTTCCAGACGGTGAGCAGGAACTTCACTTGCAGGTTGCTACCATCATAGGCTTGATTGAAGTAGAGGTCGATAGCGGAGAGGGTGTCGCGCTCATTGAGGTCGAAACGGTAGGCGAGGTAGACGCTGTCGGCGGTGGAGGTGAGTCCGTAGCCGTTTTCGGCGGAGCCGTCATCATAGGCGTAGTAGTCGGCAAATTGCTGGGCGTAGCGGATGGTGTCGTTGGCAGGGCGGTCGTCGCCAGCGGAGCCTTCACGCACTACGTGGACGGCAGTGTAGCTGCATTGCTGGCGAGAGAGTGGAAAACTGAAATTCACCGAGGGCCGAGCGTGGGTCGGTACGTCCTGGTAGGCACCCGAGGGGAGGAAGGGAGCGATGTTCTCGTAGCCACCATCGTAGGCGTGGAGGGAGTTGCCCTGCTCGTCGAGGATGGTGTAGGTATAGTGTGAGGTGAAGGGGAGGGAATAGAGGTTGGTGATGGTGAGGTTCAGTGTGGTATCCATCTCGCTGGGGCGGAACTGCCAAGCGGGCATGGCGCGATAGTGGGCGAGCATTGAAGGGGCTTGGCACACGAAGGCCACATCGCGAAATTCGGGAGTGGCAGCCGAGGAGCGGCCACGGTCGAGCAGCACATAATCGATGTTCCACTGGTCGCAGTTGCCTGCGAAACCAGTCTTGCCGTTGTCCTCGAGCGAACAGTAATTGCGGAAGCGAAAACGGAAGAGGGAGTCGAAGTAGACGGCCTCGGTGAGCGGGATGCTGACGTACTGCCAGTCGCGCCCAGTCTGCACCAGCAGGCTGTCGGCACTGCATCCTCCCCGCCGCCAGACCGTCTGCCAGCGGTGTTCGGCACCGAGGTAGAAGTCAAGGAAGAGCGAGTCGCCACTGCCAGGGGTATCCCCCACCCTCTCCCAGAGGTTGCCACTTCCCCCACCGGGGAGGTAGTAGAAACTCAGCACCACCGAATCGGCCGCCGTGAGCCCCGAGAGCATAATCCGAGCCGAGGTGGCGGTGTCGGCGGCGAAGGTGCTGGTGGAGGCTTGCGGATAGAGGTGGCCTTCGGCATCGAGGGCATCGAGGCTCATCATGCCGACCGTGGGGGGATGCTGGGCATAGCCTGCCCCCACTGTGGCTCCACCCTGAGCCCAGTGGCTGGCTCGTGGCCGACCTTCATAGTTGGAGAAATCATCAAAAAAAGGAAGCCGCACCGCAGCCGCAGGGGACTTAGCTGCCACCGCCGAGGTTTTTCCTCCGCTGGCTGCTGGAATCAGCACCTCCTGCCCTTTCGCTGCGAGGGGTAATAGCATTGCCAACGCTATGATCCACCGCCTCACCATGCCCAGTCTTCGCGCTCGTCGATCTGGTCGGGCGTAGGCCGGCCGTCGTGGTATTCTTCCATTTCGTCGGGATAGACTATCTTGCTGGAGTCCACCTTAAACTCGCGCACCATGCGCTGCACATCGGTCTGGTCGGCATCGATATACCAAAGCTCTACGCGTGTGCCGTAGGGGTACTTGCTCACACCAGTGTAGTCCGGCTCCTGGCGGTAGACCACTGCCGTGCGACGGTTTTTGACTCCGTCGAAATGCTCACGCCCCACATTGAGCGAGGCCGAGAGGATGTCGCGGCGCACCCGCTCGGATGTCCTGCCAATGGCGAAGGGAACCACACTGCGCCCCATGCCGTCGCCAAGCCCCACCGTGAGGTCGACCACCGCCCCCCGCTCGATTCCCTGACCAGCATAGACGGCCTTACCTTTGCAACTCTGCGAGATGACGTTATTCTTGTATGGGTCGTCCACAAACTTGAGCTTCCCTGGCACCAAGCCTATGCTTATCAGCTCGCTGACCGCCTGACGCACCGTCAGACCCGACAGCTCGGGCATCACTGCATCCTCTGGGCGGAAGGCCGTAGTGGTGATATAGCATTTGCGCCCGCGCTTCACCCGTGTCCCTTCCTTGGGGTCTTGGGTGAGGATAACGCCCCCTTCGTCGCCTGGGCGGTAGACAGAGTCCATCACCACCACATCAAGCCTAATCGGATTGTCGGCCTCGAGGTCGGCCAAACGGCTGCCCACCAAGTCGGGCATCTCAAACTCCTGCCCATGCCGTGCATAGACCTTGATGAAAGCAAACACCAAGGCCAGCACCACCACCGAGACACCCAGCATCAGCAGCACATGCAGCAACCACGGCCAACGCACCCAAATCGTCTGTTTCCTGTCCTTTTTCATAATCTCCTCTTGCTAACGCGACTTTCGCCTATTTATTGCCTTCGAGCTAATCTTCGATTACCCCCTCGTAGGCTTCCAGTACTCCCTCCATCTCCCCGACGAGGGAATCCACCTCGGCGGGAAATTCCTCCACGTCAGCCTCGCCGTCGGTTGCCTCTGGCAAGGCATCGTCCTCCTGGGCAATATCCATCAGCCTACGGCCAGCATACTCCAGCCGCAGCCGAGCGTAGCGCTGCACCACCTGCCCCACCTCGTTCCGCTTCGCATCGCTCAAAGATAGCACCCTCACGGGGTCATACTGCTCCGTGAATGCCTTAAATTCACTATCCACCCGCTGCCAATCTTCGGCTGTATAGGATGCCGCATTCTCCTCGGCCTCGGCCACCACCCTTTGAAAGCGGTCAATCCCTCCCGAATGGCACGCCGCCACCAGCAACACGGCAGCCGCTATCAGTAGCCAAATCTTCCTTATCATAGCTCCATCAGTTTGCATAGTTACCTATCAATCAGACGGCCCAGCAGCGTAGCCGCCGTGCAATCTTCCACCCGCACGCGGCGATAGCTCCCCACCGCAGCATCGCCACGGTCGAACACCACCACCTTGCCCTGCCCCGTGCGCCCAAAGAGCCGCTCGCGGCTGCGATGGCTCTCGCCCTCCACCAGCACCTCATAGTCGCGTCCCACTTCGCGGCGGTTGTTCGCCAGTGCTATCTCTCCCTGCAAGGCGATAATCTCGTTGAGGCGGCGGGTCTTCACCTCGTCGGGCACATCGTCCTTCAAATGCCGCTGGGCAAAAGTCCCCTCGCGCTCCGAGTATTTGAACATATAGGCATAGTCGTAGCCCACCTGCCGAAACAGCGCGAGCGTGGCCTCGTGGTCGGCCTCCGTCTCGCCACAAAAACCAGCGATGACGTCGGTCGTCAGCGAGCAGTCGGGCATCCGCGAGCGTATGGCTTCCACGCGCCCGAGGTACCACTCCACCGTGTAGCGCCGGTTCATCGCTTTGAGCATTCGGTTGCTCCCGCTCTGCACCGGCAGGTGGATGCTGCGGCAGATATTGGCATAGCTGGCCATGACCTCAATCAGCCTGTCGCTCAAATCCTTCGGGTGCGAGGTGGCAAACCTCACCCGCAGCAGCGGACTCACCTCGGCCACCTGGCGCATCAGCTCGGCAAAATCCACCGCTGTCCTCCCACCATCAGTCTCCCAACGGTAGCTATTGACGTTCTGCCCCAGCAGCGTCACCTCGCGATAGCCCTGCTCAAACAGCGCTCGTGCCTCGGCCACAATCGTCTGCGGCTCGCGGCTGCGCTCGCGCCCACGCGTGTAGGGCACCACACAATAGGTGCAATAGTTCTGACAACCACGCATGATGCTGATATAAGCCGACACCCCATTGCTTGCCAAGCGCACTGGCTCAATGTCGGCATAAGTCTCGGTGGTGCTGAGCTCCACCTCGGCACCTTTCTGTCCCTCCCTCACCTGCGCCAGCAGCGACGGCAGGCGGCGGTAGGCATCAGGGCCACACACAAACGAGACGTTCTCCTCCTCCACCATCAAGCGGCTCTGCAAGCGTTCAGCCATGCAACCCAGCACCCCAATGCGAAGTCCAGCCTGCCTGTTCTGCGCCGCCCGCAACTCACGCACCCGATGACGCACCCGCTGTTCGGCATTGTCGCGAATGGCACAGGTATTAATCAGCACAAAATCGGCCGCATCCAAATCTTGAACCAACCCATAGCCCGCTTCACGCAATATCGCCCCCACCACCTCGCTGTCGGCAAAGTTCATCTGGCAACCATAGGTCTCAATATACACATTCTCCATATCTACTCAAAAACTAAACAGAGTGCAAAGATACACATTTTTCTGCAATCCAGCCGACCGCACCGCCTCCCAGTTCGCCGAAATCCAATCAACCAAATGACTTTCAACCTCTTCCAAACATCTACCACTCGCTTCCTCCCCACACCCCCTTCCACCTCACGTCCTCGTCCCACCACCAGAATTTTCCACCGCCCTTGTCCTCTTTCCTCATCACATTCCCAACCCCATTTCTTCCCCTACACTCAAATGCAACGCTTGGAAGCGTTGCCCACTAACTGACAATCCCTCCTCCACCCGACCCACTTCCCCTTGGCCTCCAGCCCCCGTTTCCCCCTCCCAAGAAGCCTCTGACCTCCTACCCACACCCATTCCTTAATTTAACTTAACGTGATTTTAGGAAATTTATTATCTCGCTCATTTTCAGCGTTTTGGCGAAATGTAGGGCAAGGCGGCCTAAAATGCACATAATCAGGCACCTGTAAGCATCCCCTTCTTCCCCTCTTCTTACCCCCTTCTTACCCCCTTCTTATTAACATTTACCCTGGAAGAAGGGGAAGCGAATGGGGTCGGAACGATTTCGATAACACATCCCAGCTGTCAAGCCCACCAACTGGCACATAGCCTCGATACCCAACGTCAAGAAAACCGCCTGAATTCCAAGAGAAGAGTTGGCAATTTGAAAAAAAAGCGTAACTTTGCACCGAGTTTGCCGAGTTGATATATCCCTGCTACGACACATTGCACACACAAAGCCATCGGATAGTAACAGAGGACATTCTCGAAGCTCTTCGCCGCCGCGAAGCAAAAAAAGAAAGATAGCGTATGATAGTGTATCATGGCAGTACGGAGAGGGTAATCCACCCCCAAGTCGAAAATGGAAGGAAGGGGCTGGACTTTGGACGAGGATTTTATACAACCAACATTCGGCTACAAGCCGAATTATGGGCAAATTTGCTTTTGCACGCAAACGGTGATTGACCGATACCTTCATTTCGTCAAATCCTACACTATCTGATGCTATGCTGACAAGCCTTTTGATGTGGAACAAGATTGGTCGAATAGTAACTCTCCTTTCCGACGACCTCGGTATCAGTCCCGAACAGGCACTGGAGATGTTCTACCTGTCGCACACCAATGAGTTGATGCGCGACCCAGAAGCCCAATACTACACCTTTGGCGACCGCTATTTGGCCGATGAAATTATTGGTGAGCAAAAGATGAGGCAAGCGGAATGAAACCTAAACGGCAGGGAGAGTGCATGAAAAGAAATTGCGGGTATGTGGAATAAATTTGGTATATTTGCGGCATGAAAAAGATGATGACAATAGTGCTTGCCGTGGTGGCAAGCTGGGGAGTAAGTGCAAGGGTTGCAGTGGATTCCATTTGGCGGAAGGATGTGCGGACGGTGGTGATGTTCAACAGCACCACGGGCGACAATCCGCAGAAGGCGCTGCCAGTGCCGATGCTCACCCTCGGGGCGAGGGGGCGGCTGGTGGTGGAGTTCGACGTGATGGGTACACGATCGGAGAGGTTGCATTGGAGCATTCGCCACTGCGACCGCTGCTGGGTGCCCGACGACTTGCAGCCGGAGGAGTTTATGACGGGGTTTGCCGAGGGGACGATAGAGGATTTCGAGTTCTCGTTTACCACCACGGTGGAGTATGTCCACTATCGGTGCCTCTTGCCCGACCGCTACGCTGCGTTTACGCACTCGGGCAACTACGAGCTGACCATCAGCAGCGAGGAAGACCTCGGCAAGAGCGGGGTGCTGCTGACACGCCGTTTTTGCGTAAGCGAGCAGAAGACCACGGTGAGGGCGACCAATACGCGCCCCTACGACGGCATCGGTGTGGGGCGACGGCAGGAGGTGGATGTGGCGGTGGCGACCGACCAGCGGCCCGAGTACCTGACGGTGGCGGTGCAGCAGAATGGTAGGCTGGATAACATGCGGCTGCTGGAGTTTAGCGGCTACGAAGGCCAGGCGGTGCTGTTTGCCAACCGACAGTGCAATATCTTCGATGGGGGCAACACGTTTCGCTATTTTGACTGCAGCAACCTGCGGGGGACGGGCTATAATGTGTCGAGCGTGGAGAACTATGGTGGGGAGCAGTTTGTGGTGCTTAATCCCGAGGATGACCGTTCGCGGAAGCACTACCTCAACGAGACGGTGCTCAACGGGGGGATGAAGGTGAATATCTGGGACAGGGAAAATCCTCGGCTGGAGGCGGACTACGTGTGGGTGAACTTCAGCCTGCCGATGCAGCAGCCTTATATGGATGGCAACGTGCATGTGGTGGGTGCAATCACCGACTGGAAGATGGATTCGACCTCGATGATGCAATACAATCCCACCATCAAGGCCTACACGCTACGCCTTTTCTTGAAGCAGGGTTATTATTCCTACCAGCTGCTCTATGCCAACGGGCAGTATTCGCAGTGGGAGTCGAAGACGGCACAGCTCGAAGGCGACCATAGCGAGACCAGCAACCGCTACACGGTCTATGTCTATCAGCACACGCCTGCCGACCGTGGCGACCGGCTGCTGGCGGTGAAGAGTTTTATTGCGATACGCTGACGAGCCAGCAGGCATCGCCTGCTTGATGCACACGGAAGCGGTTGTCGGCTCGCAGGCCGACAACCCAGACCACCCTATCGCTGGCATCAACGAGCAGTTGGACATGCGGCTTCTCGAGGGCGTTGAGCTTTGCATCCTTCAGGAAGTCGCTGACCAGTCGGCTTCCGCTCATGCCGAAGGGGCAGAAGCGGTCGGCTGGATGCCAGGGGCGCAGACGCAGTGGCAGACGGAGGCTGGTGGGGGCGACGTAGATCTGGCAGGCATCGGTGCGGGGGGAGGAGGGGAGAGTGGTTTCGCGGATGGTGAGGGTGGGAGCGGTGGGGGGGGGAATGGGTGCAACGAGGAGCTGGTCGCGGTCAATGGCGGCACGGTGGGTTGGCGAGCAGAATTGGCTACCCGATTGGGGGGAAGGGAGAGAGGCTTCGATATTGGCCACCACGGAGGCATTGAAGCCATAGGGACGCAAGAGTTCGAAGAGGAGGGTGCTGCGTGGGGAGAGGGTCGCGAGGCTGGTCAGGGGGAACGCATCGATGGGCATGGAGAGCCAAGGAAGACGGGGGGCGACACGATGGCAGAGCTTGCGACGAAGGTCTTCGATATGCAACCGATAGACCTGCTCTACCTCATGCAGCCGATGGATGTTGGCCTGCATAGTAGTATCGACCGAGGGGTAAAGCTCGCGCAGGAGAGGCATCAGCTGGAGACGGATGCGGTTGCGCTGCACCTCGGGTTCGAAATTGGTGCTGTCGTCCACATAGGCTAATTGATGCTGTGCGAGGTAGGCATCGATTTCGGCGCGGGAGAAGCAGAGCATAGGGTGCACTACGGTGAGACTGATGGGCGGAGCGTCGGCGACAGCGGTGTCGGTGGGTGGGAGGGTGAGATGGGAGAGGGGGAGGATGCCGTGTAGACCTGCTATGCCAGTGCCTCGGAAGAGGTTGAGGAAGAAAGTCTCGATGGAGTCGTCGAGGTGGTGGGCTGTGGCGAGGCGGGAGTAGTGTTCGGACTGGCAGAGGTGGGCGAAGTAGGCGTAGCGCAGAAGGCGAGCTGCCTGTTCGAGGCTGTAGCCTTGGGCTTGGGCATAAGCGTGGGTGTCGAAATCGGTGGTGAAGAAGGGGACATGGAGAGACTGGGCGAGGCTGCGGACGAATTCCTGGTCGCGATCGCAGTCGGAGGGGCGGAGGTGGAAGTTGCAGTGGGCAATGGCGAAGGGAAGGTGGAGCTGGTGGGCGAGGTGGGCGAGGCAGACGGAATCGCGTCCGCCGCTGACGGCGAGGAGGGTTCTTTCGCCTTCGGCGATGAGGCCATGGAGCCTAATATAGTCGGCGAAACGTTGCAGCATGGCGGTGGGAGGGGGCGGAGGCTATGGCCGCGGGTGCGGCAGCCGAAAGGCTGCCGCACCCAGTTGCGACTACAGGATTAACGGTGGATTAACTTAAGCATACGACGTTCACCATCCACCTCGAGACCATAGTAGTAGACTCCTGAGGCGAGCGGACGGAGGTCGAGCTGCAAAGAGTTCTCGCCCGCAGGAGCAAAGAAGTGCTGGCTGACGACCCGTTTGCCCAGTGCATCCATCACAAAGAAGTGCACCTCGGCATCGGAGGGGAGCGAGAATGGAATGGTGGTGGACTGGGCGGCTGGGTTGGGATAGTTCTGCCCGAGGGTGAAGAGGCCAGCATCAACCAGTGGTATGCCCTCCATATAGTTCACCACGCGAACCACAGAGGTCTGGTTGTTGGAGGAGTTGTTGTCCATGGGGAAGGATTGCAGCCAGCCACTTCCCGAATAACGGCGAAGGTCGTTTTTGGGGATGGTGGTGGGGAATTCCACATTGACGATGTCGCCAGGGGCAAAGCTGCGCGTGGTGTTGTTGGCAAGTTCAACGCCATTGACCACGGCTCGCAGCGGGACAATACGGTTCTCCACAGCGAGGTTGCCAATGTTGCGCAGGCGAAGGAAGACCCGACAGTCGGGGTTTGCGTTTTCTTCGACGAGCACACTGAGCACTTCAAGGTCGACGTATTGGGTGGAGCGGGAGTAGGTGGTGTCGTTGGAGGGGTCGTGGTCGTTGTCGATATGCACAAATCCTACCACTTGGCTATAGGGGATTTGGCGCGTGGGGAGTTCGATATTGAAAGCGTGGGTGTAGGAGGTGAGGGCTGGGATGGGAGTGTCGCGATGGAAGGTCTCGCGATGGATGGTGGAAGTGTCGTTGTCGTACCAGAAGCCTACCTCAAAGTTGTTGGCGCCGCGGGCTCCACGGTTGTCGATGACCAGCTGTACCCGCATAGAGTTGAAGCTCGAGGAGTCGATGATAAGGGAGGAGGCTGCGACATCGGTTACGGAGGAAATACCCGACACACGCAGGCGGATGGTGTCGTTGCCAAGGTAATCGTTGGCATCGCACTTGGCGATACCGACGAAGTTCATCATTCCCATCGGCACACGCACCTTGGTGGAGAAGGTGTAGTTGAAATACTCGAAGGTGGCCAACGGGCGGCCTATGAGCTGTGTGAAATCGACCTCCTCATCGCAACGAGTGTTAGTGTTGAATATGAAAGAGAGCGTGGCACGAGAGATGCTATCTATGCCGAAGTTGCGGATGCGGAGCGTAACGGCCACGGAGTCGCCCCCGATGACGGTTGGGCGAGGCGAGACGAACTCTACGACACTGATGTCGTGGTCGAGTGGAGAGAGGCGGAATTTTGTACGGACGGTGTCGTTCTCCACATATATATCTTCCACTAGAGCGGTAAAGGCGGTGATGGCGAAAGTGTCGGGGAAATCAGATGTAATCACAATGGGGTTGGGGAAGGCAAATGTATCGACAGAGTCGGGAGGTATGGCGCATTGGACGGTAGTGATGGTGGGGATATAGTTTTCATAGGTTGTGTAGCCCATTTGGAAGGTGTAGACGGTGTCGAGGCCGTAGTTTTTCACAGCCACTTGAGGATAGACGATATCGCCTACTCGGGGTGCGGTGGGATAGGTTACCTTGAAAGCTCCCACATCGATAGGACGGCGGGCACGAGTAACCAAAAAGTCGTCGATAGCACAGCCACTGCCGCAGGTAGAATTCTCGTTGGAGCCTTGGGCTGCGACGTAGACAAAGCGGAGTTGAAGCATCTCGTTGAATTCATCGCCGATACCTGTCGAAGAGGTGCTGAACGCAAAACGCTGATAAGTGGCTTTGCCACTGCTGTTAAGATGAGCGTTTTGCCCCACATTGTCGAAGGCTGTGCGCTGCTCGTTGGTATACCAGGTGCTGTCGGCCTCGTCGCGCATATTGCGCCAAGTGCCAGTATAGTCCAAATATTCCAGACGGAGATAGCTGACGCTGATGGTATCGAACATACGGCAGAGATAGAAGGCCACCGAGTCGGCACGTATTTGGGAGATGTTGATAATGGGGCTATAGAGGTAGCTCATATTGCCCCAAGTGCCTACGGTGATATCTGTGGTCAGATTGGTGGCCCAAGCATTGGGATAGGAATGAGCAGAGGAGAATGTCGGCTTGGTGGTGATACCGCGTTGCCACTGATTGCGAGTGTACTTGGTGCGACCCGTCGGGGCATACCATAGGTCTTCACCGTTGAAATTATCGTTGTAGACGAGGGTAACCACATACGGGCGGTGGTATTCGTGGGCCAAGGTGTCGTTGGAGGTGTTGGCATCGGAGGGGGTGGAATGCCAGACTTTGAAGTCGGCTGTGCCGCAGGGAATGAGGACGGGGGGGAGCTTCACCAAGGTGCTACGCCCCGTGGAGAGGGTGCCAGACCAGTCGAAAGTGCCGTTGTAGGTGCTGTCGAGGTCGCGGAAATAGTAGGAATAATGGAATGTAGCATTATTGATGGTAGAGGTGCCCTTATTACTCATACGGAAAGCAACAGCGAGGTTGCTGTCGGTGCGGAGCAAGCTGCTATAGGGCGATGCGACTTGCGTTAGGGCGAGGTCGGTGAACGCAGGTTCGGGATCGATAAAAATCAAGAAGTCCACGATATGGCCATCGCTGGAGGCAAGGGTGGGAATGGGGGCTTTCCCCTCGTTGGAGGCCACCACACGCAGACGCATGTGGCCGTTGGCTGCCGACTGCGGGATGGTTATCCCCACTTTAATAGGCTCACGGCTATTGACGCGGGTGGCAGGCAGAACCTCTTCGCCCGCATCAAGGAAAGTGCCAGAACGGTCGAAGTCGATATAGGCTGCCACCATACCATTGGGCGTAGCCTCGGGGTCGGCGGGGTTCTGGATTGCAATGGTCAGCGTGTCCTGCGAGCCGCGCGGTAACCGCAGCACGGGGTATTCGGGCGAGGTGAAGCCAGCCATATTGGTGAACGACCTCCCCAACGGGGGCATCTCGAAGTCAATCTCGTTGAACGATACACGGACAACATCCACACTGGCATCGTTGGGGATGTTGGCACGAATACCGTAGTTGGTCTCGGGCAGGGTAACAAACGGATAGTCAACGGTGGTGTTGTTGGTTGCTGCGGGGCGGAGGCTGTTCGTCCAACGGATAGTATCGTTGCGACGAGTGGCATCATTCGCGAGGTCGGTCCATACGCGGAGGTAGTAGTTCTTGCCCTCCAAGGGGTCGGTGAAGGAGATGAGCGAATCGAACTTAAAGTCATAGGACTGGTTGGGTGCGATGGAGACCTCACAGGTCTCGGTTACGACCTGGAAAGGTGCTTGATTGTTGCCACCGCGCACCTCGTAGGTTACAGGGAAGGAGCGTTGCGACTGCGTCCCGTAGTTGGTGATACGCACGCGGACGGTGTCATTCTCCGTGTAGACGCGCCGACCCATCGGAGCAAGCACTGTGGCCACACCCACATCGTTGGTCTGCTGCGCAGCCACATGGACATGCACCTCGGTGAATGCACTGAGGCAACCGAGGTCGCTGACGCTGCGAAGGTAGTAGGTAGAGTCGTGGGTGAAGATGGGAGTGTTGGACCAGCGACAGGAGCTGAAGTAGTTGCTCATATTGTAGAAGGGGGAGGCCGTGGTGTCGCGATACCACTGAATGGGTCGATAGTCGGGTTGAGATGCCGTTACCTCGCCCCAAGTGGCGTAGGCAAGCGTGGTGTCGTGCCCCACAGCTGGACGTGGAGAATAGTAGGAATTGATCACATCCGACCATACAGAGTCGTTGGTGGGGACGAGGTCGTAAGTCAGGTTGCACCAGCCACGGAGCATAATTTTTAGGTTTATAGCGGTGTCGGTTGGGTAGAAATTGGCTGGGGCGGAGAAGGTGAAAGTCTGCGAAGTACCCCGTTGGAATGGGTTGGTAAGGGTAATGTTCTCCCTAATAGAGCCAGGCATAGTAGAGACTGCCTGCCGATAGGCCGAGGGGTTGGATGCATCGTAGGTGGGGTAATAGGCTTGGGCGGAGTAGCCGACCTCAATGGTGAAGCCTGTGGGAATATCCTTGGCTCCATCGTTGGAGAGCGTCAGCAACACTTGGGTTTGCTGCATATCGCAACCCGTCTTGGAGGTCGCAATACTTACCGCACCGAGGTTGAACGCTGGGGCAATATAGAATGGAGCAGAGGCCGTGTTGTTGGATGCATCGTCGTCGGTTGGGGCGACCAGTACTATCTTTACACTCTGCGAATCTACCACACCGAGTGGAGAATAGAGCCACACCGAGTCGGTCTTGGACTGCGTCGGCAGCATCGTACCGAGCGAGCGGTTGGCCGAGCGAGTTGCAGCACCATAGCCTTCCACGTAGGCATACCAGTAGGCATTGCTCTCGGTGGAGCTACCATTATTATAGAAGAGTGCCTTCACAAGGATAGAGTCGCTCTCGATATTGATCGGTCGGGCTATGCTGACTGGCATCACTGGTGAAATCACACGTACCAGAGCCATATCGTGCGCTGTCAGACTGACTTCATGAGCACCGATAGTGGGGGGAGGGAGCTGCGGTCGTGCGTTGCCATCAATATCGTCAATGACATCGGGATTATACTGTGCCTTGCCAGAGAGGTTGGTCATCGAAAGGTGCAAGTTGGTGTCGTTGACGAAGTAGACTTCCTCTGCCATTGAGCTGCCATCGCGCCCGTTGGCCGACTGCAGGTTGGTCAAGGTGTATTGGTCAGCGTTCCAGTAGGCAATCGGGAGTCCCGTGGGGGAGACATAGTTGTTGTAGTCGGAGGCAGCCACTACGGTAGAGGGCGAGACGTAGTAGGCATACGAACTGCGATTGACAATCACGTTGTTCATCACAGTGAGGTGATGCGAGGTGTCAGTAGCCGATTGCGTGAGCAGCATGCCACGCGAAATGGTACTGCTTCCAGTCCGCGTCAGGATGCTGTTGTAGATGATGTTCAAGTATTCGCAATCGGTGGCTACAATACCTCCAGGGTTGCTCAACGCCGTGGCACCTGTGCCACAAGCACTTATCATATTATTCACCACCGTCCCGCTGCTCGAAGCAGTGCATTTCACCTTGTTGAGATTAATACCCTGCTTGCCACCATTCATATCATCGGCCAAATAGATGGTGTTTTTGCTGATGCTCAATGTACCATCCACCTGCGTCAATCCTATGCCAACCAAGCCTCGGTTGATTGTCGTATGGCCTGATAGCATGCTATTGGCCGCAATGCTGACGTTGGTTGCTCCTTGTAAGGCCACTGCTCCATAGCGGAAGTTAGTAAACGTGTTTCCTTGAATGGTTATGTTGGTGTAGTTATAGGCAGTACCCTTTTCGCGGAGCGAATAGTAGCCGCTGTCGAGTGTATTGCCTTGCAGCGTTAATCCGTCCACATTACCTTGCAGCACGATGCAGGATGCGTTGTCGTTGTCGATATTACCGCTCACCTTGACCATATTGTTCTGCAGTGTAATATGGCTTGCATTCTGAATGACCAACACATTGCCAAAGTTGCCAGACTGTGGACGCGAAGTGATGGTCATGCCTTCCCATACCACGTTTGACGCACCATCAATATTAAGCACGTAGTTTATACTCTGGGAGGTAGCCGCTTTCAGTGTTGTGCTACTGACGGAGGCACCCCTAAACGTAACAGTCTGTGCTTGCGATGTTCCACCAATCGCTCCGAGGCTTACCTGCTCGGTATAGGTTCCTTGTGCCACATTGAACACCACACTTCCCGCTATACCTACCTGCACCAGACTGTCCACAGCCTCGCCAAAGCTACGATAATCGGCACTCGCAGTCTGCGCAATGGTGTATGACCCTGCACAGAACTTCACCGTCAGCGGCAGCACTATCGTGTCGTTGCTCGTTTCTTCATCGCCGCTCAAGGCGACCCATGCCACCACATAATGCCTGCCAGGCTTCAAGGGGCGACTGAATAGTTGCACGGTAGTAGCATTTCCGCGTGCAAGCACGCTGTTGATGGTCGTTGAACCCACCGTTGTCCCGTCTATAGTGTAGTGAAGATTTACGCTGTTGAATGCCTGCAAGCCGAGGTTCTGGAGCTTTACGTTGAGTGCGATATTGCTACACGAAGTGTACGTTACCGTGTCGTAGCCATCGGGCCAGGTGATACGAGCGTCTACATTAGGCTGGCCAGAGAGGGTGATAGTGGTATATACCTTCGGGCTTTGGCAACTATAAAGCACCTGCTCTATGTGTATATTCGGCCTGTTGCCACTCATCCTTCCCGACCCAGTATAGTCCAGAGCCGAGGGAGAGAGCGAACTATTTGACCCATAGGTGAGGCAGCTGTTACTTTTGCTGCTATATGTGGTCTGCACTCCAGTGGTAACAGCCGACGTGTTTTCATGCACCACCTGTACCACTAAATTCGACATGCCATCCCAAACAAAAGGTGTATCCAGCTTATGACTGACCCACTGACCAATATCACTCCTGCTGACGCTGAACGAGCTACGGTTGTAAACCACCTGTGTGGCCTTCCATGCCGTCATTGATGAGAACAGCGTGTCATCGGTAAGCCCCATAGAGATATAATACTTGCTGAACGTCAGCGATTGTACACTACCCAATATCGAGTCGAGATGGAACGCCACTGCCGTGATGTTTCCAGCCTCAATTCCCAATGTCCTCAACTCGCTGGCCGAATAAATATACTGCTGCTTGGCCATCGCATTGTAAGGTTGGTAGGGGGAGGGGTAGGCAGTGGCAGTGGTACGTGTTGCAGCCGAACCTATCTGTCCACCGCTACTATCGGCCATTAGATAACTCACTCCGAGGAGCGTGGTTTCATAGAGCGGGGCAGATACATAGTTGTTGGCAGTATCAATCGGATTGTCCAAACTATCGTACCATATCATTGTTGCTCTTGGCAACGGCGTAGGGCTAACCGTTGCACTTGTGCCATAGGGAACCGACATCGTTGAGGCTAATACTGGAGCCGATGGCGTATAGCGTGCAAGCGACTGCACTACCGTCGTGTCATTGCTTTGTTCCGAATCTGCCGAAAGCTTTGTCGCCCATATAACTACCCTGAAGAGCGAATCCTGTGCCACCGCCATGTTGAGCCGTTGCGTGAAAGTAAAGGTTACATCGGCTCCCGATGCCACACTTCCACTCATCGTCTCACTCACGACAGGTCCACCAGCTGTGTAATGTAACTGCACACCTGTGGCCGCCTGCTGTCCGTAGTTGTGCACAATAACCGAGACCTCTTCATTGCCCAAATTGCACCCCGAAGCCAGGTTACCCGCCTGCAGAGAGATATCCACTGCTGGGTGAGTGGCCATATTGACCGTGGCTGTTGCGAACTCTGTTGGACAACCATTATCGACATACATCAACCATCCTTCGGCTATCGTATCTATCATCATCGGCTGTGCCGTCGTGGCCATCCGCCAGTCCGAGGCCATCCCATTAAACGCCTGTCTCACTATCCCTCCCGTCGTACTGGGAGACACATTTACCCCACTACCACTCCACACATAACTCGGCACTGCCATCGTCGTCCAACGAGCATTTGACTCAATACTATTGATTGCTACCGCATCCTCCACCTCGCTCTCATGCTTATAGATAAGTCCGAACTTGGTTGAGGCTGTGGGCGACTGGCTCATGTTCAGCCCTGTGTATACCGTCTTCGAGGCATTCGTGCTTGTACCAGCTGCAAACTGCACCACCATCGCTTTTCCTGGTGCTATCCTCACATCGCCAAAACGGATATACTGGTTGTTAATAGCTGCCACATCCGACACCATCTTCAACGTATCGCCTGCCAAGTAGGCGGTATCATCGCCCACATTGGTCAGCTGCACCGCCAACAGGGTCGAACTCCCCATCCACGATGGCATAGGACTCGTCAGACCCACTGCCCCCGTACCTTTTATCTGCACCTGCGTTAGTCTCACCACTGGAAGCAACCTCCGCTGCTTAAAGTAGTAGTGTGTGTCCTGCCTTAAGACATCGGTCTGCAACGTATCTCCCTGATAAAAAGGTACAACGTCCGACATGCTGCGATACCAAAACAGCTGCGACCTCTTCTTGGGAGCCGACCCATTGGCATAAACGCTCCACTGCGCCACTCCCGAACTCGGCACCACCGTCGCTTGGCTTGCATACGGAATGGTCATCGCCAAGTCATCAGCTGCCTCTTGATGATAGCGACTCACCACAGTGAAAAGGCTTGTGTCGTTGGTCTGATTGGGATCACCAGCATACGCTACCCACACTTTCACCACATACACTGAATCATAAATGCCGTTGGCAGGCAGCTGATAGGTCAGTCCCGTACTAACCGTTATTGTATCCTCACTCGGCACTGAATGGCCAACAGCTACCTTCCGCACCTCCCCCCCATTCATTTGGCACGAAATCCATAGCGTATCCCCAGTGCCTATCGCGTAGCTCCTAATCCCGTTGTTGCGTAGTCGCACCGTCAAGGCCACCGTGGCTGGCATTTGGCACGTATCTGCCACTGGACTCACCAACGCATCCACCTCGAAATCATACTGCAGCGAGGCATACTCAAATGCCCCAGGGCATGGACTGGACGAACTTCGGGCTGTTCCAAACATATCGCTCGCTACCCCACTAATCGGCGTTCCTTTTCCTTTGATGAAACGGTTGTAGGTACGCAAGTCCACCAACTCGGTATTAAGAAACACTGGGTCGAGCGACAGCGAGTTCCCATCCAGCGTCACCGCCGACTGCCACGCGTCAAGGCTCGAATAAGATACAGCCCCAACGCGGTTGAGCGTACTCCCCGCCGAGTAGTACACATTGTTCCCCAACTGATTACTGCTCGGCGTGGAAGTCTGCAGACTCAAGGCGAAATTGACTCCGTCGTAGCAGGCTATAATGTTGTTCATCAGTCGGCTATTGGTCGTTTGGATTCCACCGAAGACCACCGCTGGCAAGTTGCTACGCGTTGCCGCATTGTGCTTCACCGCATTATACACCACGTCCAACCATGCACCTTGCAGCACATTGAGCGGTGTCTGTGCCGTGGTGGCTGCACCATCGTCTGCACAGACTATCATATTGTTCGCCACTAACGCATGCTGTGCCGATGTGCCTTCCACCCCACTGACCATCAGTCCGCTTGCCCCATGTGAGGTGTATATCTTGTTGGCACTGATTTCTGTCGCACCATTGCACTGATAGACTATCACCACCGCACTCGCACTGCTTTCGACATCGTACATCTCATTGCCCACCACCTTCGTTCCCGTAGCGTTGCGCACACTGATGGCATCCGTATACTGCCCTTTGAAATAACTCTTGCTCACGCTGCAGCCAGTGGCTCTGCTTGATGCCGAGATCCCTTGGATGTCCACCCCTACGCCTCCACCCACAAACCGACAGCCATTCACCACCACATTGTTGGCACCGCCAGTGAACACCATCGCCGCAATTCGCATATCCGACGACTGCCCACTCAAGCTATCCGTAAACCAACACCCCTCAAACCTACAATCGGTACTCGAAACGCCCAGCTCTGCCATATAACTCAAAGCCCCGCTGCGTCTCACAAACCCTACGTTCCTAAACCGCACATACCCACCCGAAGTCAGGTCGGCTATCGCTGTGGCATTCCCTACCGTCGTATCGGCATAGAACACTACACTGCCATTCGCAGGCTCGAACACTATGTAGTGCGTCGCCGAAATGCCACTTATCGCAGGCATCACAAAAGGCTCATAATAGCCAGGAGCCAATCGCACTATCACCGAGTCGTTCACCCCACAACTGCCTATGTCAAATAGCAACTCATGCAGCGTGGCATAGTCGCTACCCGTTCCTCCCACTGTCTTCACTCCTCTTAATGGTCCCGCACAGACGATAAACTCTGCCGCCGCCGTATCGTTGAGCGGCTCATGATCTCTATACCTCGCCCCACTGGATGTCAGCGTATCCTCCACCCACGCCCTAATGGTGTGGTAACCCGCCGCCAGTGTCACCCCCGTGGCTATCGTAACCGTTGCCGATGCCTGACCTGCCAAGTTGCCCGTCCAGTCGTAGTAGCCAGTCGGTATTGTGCCATCAATGGCATAGCTTATCCTTATGGCTTGCACCGCATCCTCGCCATAGTTCTTCAACTGCACTTGCAATTGTGCTGGTTGCGACACTATGGGCGACGTCTCGTTGGGGAATACTATAGCTGCCACTCCCATATCATGCACCAGCACCTGATTTTCCACCGCAGTCATCACCACCACTGGCCTCACACGCTCCACCGACGACGGCTCGAGGAACTCTTCGTCTGTGTAAGTATTCACTCCCGCCGAGTAACTCTTGCCGTTCCTTACCTTCGAAAGCTTGTTGCTTCCCGTGGCAATAGTTTGCACGCTCGCCGCCTCGGGGTCGGCACTCCCCGTACCATCGTATATCACCTGCATCACCACATCCTTGCCAGCATAGAAGAAGGTATCTTGCAGCCTGATTACCACCTCCGACCCCGCATCAGCTGCCGCTATGCTGAGTGTCGAATCCCACACCACATGCATGTAACCGCTCACATAGTTCTGCTTCCCCGACACCGTGTAGTCCGTCCCCTCGTTCTTCATCCTTATTTGCAAGTTTGTCCGCGTCTGCGCCTGCACAGCACCGCCCAGCACAAACCTCATCGCCGTAATCCCTCCTGGACCGTAGCCTGCCGATGCCATCAGTGCCGAATCGTATATCCACTCGCTCCGATTGTCAATGTATTTCGGGAAGGGGAACGCCGTGCTGGTCGAAGTCCCCGTTAGGGCAGCGGGTATTGTGCTGTTCGTCTGAGCTTCTCCCCTGACGCACCTATACTCCACCCATTGTCCTCCCGACTTCGGGAAGGTTACTTCGTTGGCGTTTGTGGTGGCATCTTTCACTACGCAATAAAAACGCATCAGCGTGTCGTAGCCGTAAAAAGGTATCCTACAGGCGAAACGCGTGGCCGCCACTCCATCGTGTCGCTGTGCAGCTCCCTGCGAAGCCATCGCCACCCTATGCTCCACCCCACTGCTCCCTACCCGATAGACCACATAGACCGAGTCACCGTCTATCCCCTCCGCCACCGACGTGTATGCATCCAGTGCCACCTTCGCCCCACGGCTGCTCGGAAGCAACTCCCCATCGGGATAGACCACCATATCCAACTTCGGACTCACTATCTTGCTCTGGCTCGCACGCACCCTCACATTGTCCAGCCACCATCCTCCATCGGCGGGCACATCGCCCGAAACCGTCCGTCTGTCCAGCTTGAACTTAATAATCAATTTCCGCTCCGCCGTGGTTGATGCCCCGCCAAGGATATTGTCTATATCAAACCGCTCATGCTTCCAGCTACTATTGTCCACCGCTGCCACATCCCACTCATCATACGACGCACGGTTGAACGCCAAAAGCATCGTGAACGGGTCGCTGTAGGTATCACCATCCCTGTTATACTCGCTGCCCGAAAGCTGCACATAACTATCGTCCGACTGCCCTGCCCTCTTCACGTAAATCTCCCCTACCCCACGGCTACCATTAGTCGGCAGATTACACACATGGTCAAACTCCAACGCCACATAGCGCAACGCTACATTCTGCGAAAAGTCTATCGTGTCAAGCACCAACTCCACATCCGCCGTCTTGTTCTGCAGCAGTCGCAGACTCCGACTTCCTGTCCGCACCAGCACGCTGTCAGCCTCACTTCCACTCGTCGTTACACTATACGTGGCCGACTGCCCACTCTCGAAGCCTTGATAATACATCTCATACACCTGCGCCCTGACGTTTCCCGCCATTAATGTCAGCATTGCACCCATCAAAACCAACGCCCTTTTCATATCGCAAATGTTTTTAATATCGCTGTGTTTCATTTCATTGCAATTCATCTATAGGCCATTGTACCCACCCGTGCAGGCACAATTTCCAAGTGCAAATATACGAATTTTTTTCCACACCCAGCCCAACAAAATAAAATCACCATCCCCCGAAGCCCCTTTCAACCCCAATGGGGCATAATACCACAGGCAGGGATGTAAACTTCTGCACACCGCACCGCACGGCAATTATTTCATCCCTCTGGTTTGCTTCACATCCACTATAAAAAACTGCGGGGCGAACCCTACCATTCACCCCGCAGCATAAAATGCACCCGAATGCTGCCTTAACGCGTCGCTACGTACTTGGTCAGCGTGTAGGTTTCGCCGAGAAGATTGAGCGTCATTGTCGTGCCACTGATGATGTAGGTGGCGGTGCCACGGTTCTCATCGGTCATGCCGTCGAGCAGCTGGATGGTACCGCTGCCGTTGGAGTAGGTGGCGCTTCCGTAGAAGTTATCGGTGGTTACATTGCCGGGCTGGATGCTCTGGCGGGTAACGCCGGCGTTGTGGGTGGAGAAATCCACATACACCGTGAAATAGCCATACTCTCCGTATTCGCCCACGGTGTATTCCCAATGGGTGTTGGCAATCTCGCTGGGTAAGCGGTTGCTGTTGCTACCATTGCCACCAGTAGAGCTGCTGGTAGTGGAGCTGCTGCTTTCGTCGTCTTTGTCGCAGGCGACCATCGTACCCATCGAGAGTGCGAACAGTGCCGTCAGTGCCAGTGTGAAAATCTTTTTCATAATTGTGATTGTTTAAGGGTTAATAAATTGAATACACGAGCCATTGGACGCCACAGAAACGGCGAAGCCTCGAGCCGATGCCGTAAGCATCGCCCGAGGTCTCAAAAAGCGACGATAAGGATTCTCCCTGCCCTCTACATTTTCCTCACTTCTGTGTGTAATATGGGGGGGGGGGGAATATCAGCGAGTTATGGTATGCCTGAATAGGATTGAATGTTGTGATTGCTACCATTATCGTTGGTCTTTGCAGCATAAACGTTTTGTCTTTCCGCATATTGTGCAGGAGACAGAATATAATTGGCTACGGCAGCTTGGTGAGGTCGGCCTGTATGAGGATATGGTCGCTCAAAAGGGGATTATTGGTCGTGCCGACATGGCTGACGGCAAAGCCTTTGACGATAATGTTGTCCAAAGGCGAGCGAGGGGTGGCACCAGCGGGGAATGTGCGGATGTCGCCCAGATAGCCGTGGTTGGCCATGTCGTAACCTGCCTGAATGAAGGCATCATACTCGGCAGCACTGCCCACGTTCCAGTCGCCACACATAATCACGTACTTGTCGTTCTTGAAGGCCTCGATGATTTCTTGTATCTGGACAGCGCGGCAGGCGGCGCCCGTCTCGCCTTGGTTCCAGTCGAGGTGGGTGGAGACCACTTTCACCGTGTCGCCGTCGAGGAGCATCGTCGTCACCAGGTAGTAGCGCTTCTGCACCATCTTGGAGAACATTACTGTGTCCACCCCCAGCACGCGAATACCGTTGCTGAAGACGGCGTTGCAGTTGTAGCTGTACTTGGGACCTATCTGTGCATCGCGGTAGTTGGAGAGGATGGCCTTGCGAGCCTCAACGGCAGGTTTGTCGTCGGTAGCATTGACCATCAGCGGGTTATACTCGACCAACGCCAGGATGTCAGCTCCCACGGCGTTGAGCAGTGCACGGTAGGCCTGGCTATTGAAGTCGAGCACATCATGGGTGAGCTTGGTGTCGCCCGACTTGCCGAGGGCAAAGTGGCCGATATTCCAGCTGGCTACGGTGATTTTGGTGAAGCGGCTGCCCTGTGCGTTGATGCCAAAGGCCAGAAGCAGCACGGAAAGCATTGCGGTTATGTTTTTCATGGGGAGAGGGGATTATTCGTTGAATAAACGTCTTAAAACAAATCCGAATGGGTTCCTGTGCGGTAAAGCGAGATGATGCGAACGGTATCCTTGCGGCTGTATATCAGTAGCCAGTCGGGGTTGATATGGCATTCGCGGTAGCCCCCGTAATTACCAGTCAACAAATGGTCGCGATAATTGGCAGGCAGCTTAATGCCGTCCTGCAACATATCGGTTACTGCCTTGAGCTGGGCTAAGTCGAAGCCACGCCTTTTGGCAAGTTTCAGGTCTTTTACAAACCTGCTTCCATATTCCAACTGATAGCGTTCATTCATACCGCTAACACCGCAAACAGTTCGTCAATGTTCTTGACTCTTTTCACACCGTGCCCCGCTTCTACATCACGGATGGCCTGCATTGTCTCTGCGTTTAGGTAGCTCCCGCTCTCGGGGTCGAACAATGCATCTGCGGGAGCGGCCTCAGTCAGTGTCCACCCCATCCTCTTGGCCAATTCCTGCATAAACGGGAAATCGGCCTTGGGTATTCCGATATTGCAGGTTATTGTATTCATGCCTTCTGTTTTTCTTCGTTATTGTAACGTCATGATTCGTTCAATATTGTACGAGATATTAGGCTTTTGTCTTTTATCCGATATATTTCAATCCAGCTTCAGGACGGCGAGGAAGGCGCTCTGGGGGACCTCAACGTTGCCTACCTGGCGCATGCGCTTCTTGCCCTCTTTCTGCTTTTCGAGGAGCTTGCGCTTGCGGGTGATGTCGCCACCGTAGCACTTGGCCGTGACGTCCTTGCGCACCTGACGCACGGTCTCGCGGGCGATGATCTTGCTGCCGATGGCGGCCTGGATGGCCACGTCAAACTGCTGCCGCGGGATGAGGTCCTTAAGCTTCTCGCACATCTTGCGGCCAATGGGGTAAGCGTTGTCCACGTAGGTGAGGGTGGAGAGTGCATCCACCGGGTCGCCGTTGAGGAGTATCTCCAGCTTGACGAGCTTGGAGGGCTGGTAGCCGTTGATGTAGTAGTCGAACGAGGCATAACCCTTCGAGATAGACTTCAGCTTGTCGTAGAAGTCGAAGACCACCTCGCCGAGCGGCAGGTCGAAGGTGATCTCGATGCGGTCGGTGGTGAGGTAGGTCTGGTTTTTGAGCTGGCCGCGCTTGTCCATGCAGAGCTTGATGACCGGCCCGATGAAGTCGGCCTTGGTGATGATCTGCGCGTGGATGTAGGGCTCGTAGACCTCGGCGATGTTGTTGGGCTCGGGCATACCCGAGGGGTTGTAGACGTCAATCTCGTTGCCATTAGTCAGTTTCACTTTGTACTGCACGTTGGGCACGGTGGTGATGACGTCCATGTTGAACTCGCGCGTCAGCCTCTCCTGCACAATCTCCATGTGCAGCAATCCGAGGAAGCCGCAGCGGAAGCCGAAGCCGAGGGCCAGCGAACTCTCGGGCTCGAAGGTGAGCGAGGCATCGTTGAGCTGGAGCTTTTCGAGGCTGGCACGCAGCTCCTCGTAGTCGTCGGCGTCGACGGGATAGAGGCCAGCGAAGACCATCGGCTTGACGGCCTCGAAGCCGTCGATGGGTTTTTCACATGGCTCGGCGACTTGGGTGATGGTGTCGCCCACGCGCACCTCTTTGCTACTCTTGATGCCACTGATGATGTAGCCCACATCGCCCGCAGCGAGCTCTTTGCGTGGCTCCATGTTCAAGCGAAGCACTCCCACCTCGTCAGCGTTATATTCGCGACCCGTGGAGACGAACTTCACGTGGTCGCCCGTATGCAGCGTGCCGTTCATGATGCGGAAGTAGCTGATGATGCCGCGGAAGGAGTTGAACACCGAGTCGAAAACCAACGCCTGGAGCGGTGCCGAAGGGTCGCCTTGCGGGGCAGGAATACGGCTGACGATGGCGTTCAGTATGGCCTCCACGCCCTCGCCGGTCTTGGCGGAGCAGCGGAGAATCTCGTCGTGGGAGCAGCCCAGCAGATCCACAATCTCGTCGGCCACCTCCTCGGGCATGGCGCTGTCAAGGTCGATCTTGTTCATCACGGGGATGATTTCCAAGTCGTTCTCCAGCGCGAGGTAGAGGTTGGAGATGGTCTGTGCCTGAATGCCCTGCGTGGCATCCACCACCAGCAGAGCGCCTTCGCAGGCGGCGATGGCACGGCTCACCTCGTAGCTGAAGTCTACGTGCCCTGGCGTGTCAATCAGGTTGAGGACATAATCGCGATAGTTCATCTGTATGGCGTGGCTCTTGATGGTGATGCCGCGCTCTTTCTCGAGGTCCATATCGTCGAGCACCTGGTCCTGCATTTCGCGCTGGCTGACCGTGTGTGTAACCTCCAGCAGGCGGTCTGCCAACGTGCTTTTGCCGTGGTCAATGTGGGCAATGATGCAGAAGTTGCGAATATTTTCCATACGCGTGGAGTTCATAGAGGTTTGGGAGTGCAAAGTTACGCAAAAATCCTGAATATCGCCTTTCCACCTCTGAAAAATTTTGTTCTATCGCCGTAGTGCGATGCGGCAAGCCCCACCTCTGAAAAGAAGAAATCAGTTGCGCACCCTGTGGTTCTCCCCCCGTCCCGTGCCTAATCGCTGCCTTCTCGTGCCACTTTCCTCTTCCCCATCCCCGTCGCCATTGCGGGTATCGCCCGTAGGGATTTGGCTCGTGTTTAGTCCGTGCTTGGTTCGTGATTGGTTCGTGTTAAGTCCGACTCGAGTCGGAGGTGACACGGACCTAACACGGAGTTGACACGGACCTGACACGGACCAAGTCCTAATTGAGAATTGAAAATTGAGAATTGAGAATTGGGGAAAATGGGAAGTGAAAATTGAGAATTGAAAATTGAGAATTGGGGATGGCAACTCTGGTTTCAACTTTTTTTGCTATCTTTGCCGAAAATATTAATCATCACAAATGGTAGCATTATGAAAAAGATTGTGTTGGCGGTGCTGATGCTTTTGCCGATGCTGGCGGAGGCGATTGGGCTGAAGGATATTCGCGTCCGCGACCCGTTTATTCTTGCCGACGGCAAGACGCAGACCTACTACCTCTACTGCTCGTCGTCGGTCAGCCACGAGGGCAAGACGCTGGGCGGGGTGGCTGTGTATTGGAGCAAGGACCTCGCCGACTGGCAGGGGCCGAAGCAGGTGTTTGAGGTGCCAGAGAGCAACTGGGCCACGGGTCTGGTGTGGGCGCCCGAGGTGCATCAGTATCGGGGGAAGTACTACCTTTTTGCCACGATGAATAGCAGCGTGGAGTGGAAGCGTCGCGACACGGTGCTGCCGCCCTACTACCTGCGCGGCACGCAGATATTCCGTGCCGACTCGCCCGAGGGGCCGTTCCTCCCTCTCGGCGATAAGCCTGCCACCCCCGAAGGGGAGATGTGCTTGGACGGTACGCTTTGGGTGGAAGATGGTGTGCCCTATATGGTCTATTGCCACGAGTGGGTGGAGACCCTCGATGGCGAGATGCGGCTAATGCGGCTGACGAAGAACCTTCACAAAGCCGCTGGACCTTCGTCGAGGCTGTTTTGTGCATCGGCTGCTTCGTGGGCCAGCCCGCTGCAGTGGGAGGGCATGGGCGCAGAGAAGTATTATGTAACCGACGGTCCATTCCTATACCGCACGCGGACGGGGAAACTGGTGATGCTGTGGTCGAGCTTCGTGGGGAGCAGTTATGCGGTGGGCATTGCCGAGTCGACCACGGGTCGCATCGCAGGGCCGTGGATTCACCAGAGGGAGCCGCTGTTCAGTCGCGATGGTGGCCACGGGATGCTGTTCCGCTCGTTCGACGGGCGGCTCTACGTGGTGCTGCACAGCCCCAATGCGCCCTCGGGTGCAGAGCGGGCAGTCCTCCACGAGGTGGAGGACGTGGGGGAAACGCTCCGCCTACGGCAATAGATGCCAAATATGTGATGCGATGAGGGGTTGCCACGGCAGCCCCTCATCGCATAATGGGCAACACGTCGGGTGCTACTTGAGGTAGTAGGTTACCGAGGTAACCACGCGGACTTTCTTCACCTGCGGGGTATTTTCGTCGAGGTCGTTCACCTCGAAGTAGCCTTGCGAGGCGGTGTGCATTTTGCCGATGCGCGAATGGCTGTTGCGGGCGAACTCGTCGGCGGCTGTGCGGGCGTTGTCGAGGCTTTCGGCTATCATCGAGGGCTTAATGTCGTTGAGGCCGAGGAACTGGTAGTCGGCCGAGGTGCTGGCGAGGATGTTTTGTGCAGCGAGGTCGGCTTCGAGCGTCTCCTGCAGCTTGCGCACCAAGTCGAGGCTGGTGGTGAAGACGCTGATGGTCTGGCTTGCGGTATAGCGGAAGGCGATACGCGAAGGGTCGTTGTAGGAGTAGTTGTAGCGGTCTTCATAGCTGGTGTTACCCACCTTGATGGCCTCCTTGTCGAGGCCAGCTTCTTGGAGCTTTTTGACGATGAGGCTGTTGTTTTGGAGGATGAGGGAGCGGAGCTCGGTGAAGGAGTTGGACTTCTCGCTGTAGGTGATGCGGTAGACCACACGGTCGGCTGGCACTTCACGCTCGCAGAGTCCGCGCACGCTGACAGTGTCGTCGTAGGACTTCAGGGTACGCACTGCTTGCACCAAGAAGATGCCGAGTACGAGGGCAGCCAGCACAATCGCAGTGGCTTGAATCATGTTTTTCTTGAAGGGGATGTTCTTGCCTTTCATAATGATGTTTTTGGGGATTGGATTACGGGTCAATAGCGTTGGTGGGGGAGGTGGCGGTAGGTGTGGAAGAGGTCGAGGCAGGCTTGGCGGTCCTGCTCGGAGAGGTAGTCGGTCAGCTTGTCGCGCCCAGCGAAGAGGGAGTCGAACTGAAGGTCGCGGAAACCGATGAGGGCGTTGTCGGCAATGGTGCAGCCGTAGTAGATGTGGCTGATGTTGGCCCAAAGGCAGGCGCAGAGGCACATGTGGCAGGGCTCGCCAGTGGTGTAGATGTCGCAGCCTGTGAGGTCGTGGGTGCCGAGGCTGCGGCAGGCAGCGCGGATAGCCTCCACCTCGCCGTGGGCGGTGGGGTCGGCATGCCCCAGCACGCGGTTGTGGCCTCGACCTACCACCTTCCCATCCTTCACCACCACCGAACCGAAAGGCCCGCCGTCGCCAGTGCGGATGCCCTGCAAAGCTTCATCGATAGCCTGCTGCATATAGGGGTTTGAGGCTTGCATCGGGGAGAGGAATTAAAGTGTACGGACAGGGAAATCGAAATAGGTGTCGGGGTAAGGCTCGTGGGCGAGGGTGAAGTGCCACCACTCGCAGGAGTAGGGCAAGAAGCCGTGGCGGAGCATAGCCTGGCGCAGGAGCATACGGTTGGCAAACTGACTGGCGGTGATGTTGGCCAGACCGGGGTCATATTCGCCCGTCTCGGGGTTGCCGCCATAGTCGGGATGGCTCTCGGGACCGAACCAGTCGAATGTGCCTCCCATGTCCACCTCCTTGCCTGCGGCCATGTCGAAGAGGGTGAGGTCGAGCGTGGAGCCGCGGGTGTGGCCACTTTTGAGGGCGATGTAGTCCAGCTCGAAGAGGCGGCTTTTGTCTACGTTGGGATAGAAGTAGCGGCGCATAACGGTGTCGGCAAGATCTTGCCCCCAGCGGACAAAGTGGTCTACTGCTCGCTGCGGACGATAGGCATCGTAGATTTTCAGGCGGTAGCCTTGGCTGCGCAGCTCGTCGGCCACAACGTGCAGGCTGTCGGCTGCCTCGCGGGTAAGCAGCACCACGGGCTGCTCATAGCCGTCGATACGGCTGCCGACAAAGTTGTAGGTGCCAAAGTAGCGTACCTCAAGTATTGCATCGGGTACCACATCAGTTAGCACCACAAAATCGGCTTCTGGCTGGGCATTACGGGGGCGACAACTGGTGGCGACACCAGCAAGCAGGAGGGCGCAGAGGGATAGGATTGCGATGTTGATATACTTCATAGCAGAATGTTTTGCCCAATAAACGACACTTCAACACTGAAATTGCAGAGGGGGAAGAAAATTAGTTTGCGGGGCAAGGATATTTTTGCTAACTTTGCAGTGCATTTCGAAGCAGAAGCATCATGGGAGAAAAGAAATATATAGCATTCATAATAGGCTTTTTGGCATTGCAATGTATGGCAGCGGCACAGGTCAGGGAGCCGCAAAAGAAATCGGAGATAACCATTGGCCAGCTTGATGTGATATATGATGAGGAGGAGTACCGAGGGATGCCAGCCGAGCAGGAACCACCCGAGGCACAAGAGCCTCCCTCGCACATCTACCGCGTGCCGTTTGTGCTTACGCCCGAAGAAGACGAAGAGGAGGACCCCCCACAGCGGTTCGACCTGACCGATGATGGGGTGGACAGCGAGGAGGATATCCTGCTTGAGGGGTTCGACACGATGGCCATCCACCTGCCCAAGCTCAACCCTGCCAGCATCACCGAGCCGATAGAACTATCGCTGTCCGACTTCACTTGGCCTACGCCTACCAGTGCCCGCCCGTCGAGCCACTTTGGGCCGCGGCGGCGGCGGTTTCACTATGGCCTTGACTTGGCGCAACCCACCGGAGAGCCTATCTACGCGGCCTTCGATGGGGTGGTGCGCATCTCCAAGTACAACCGCAGCTATGGCAACCTGGTGATTATCCACCATACCAACGGACTGGAAACCTACTATGCCCACATGTCGAAACGGCTGGTAGTGAGTGGCGAGCACGTCAAGAGCGGACAGCAAATCGGACTTTGTGGCAACACGGGTCGAAGCTTCGGCAGCCATCTGCACTTCGAGATACGATACATGGGCAACGCCATCAATCCAGAGAACGTAATGGACTGCTCTACCCACGACCTGATATCCCACACGCTGGAGCTGACGGCCAAATCGTTTCGCAAGGTGGCCAAAGGCGGTACGGGAAAGGCTACGAGCAGTGGCGACGGCTGGTACCGCGTGCGACAGGGGGACACACTTGAGAAGATAGCACGGCGCAATGGCACCACCGTCAAACGGCTCTGCCAGCTCAACGGCATCAGTCAAAACAAGGTGCTTCGCCCAGGCGACCGCCTGAAGGTGAGCGGTGGGGCTGCAAGCAGTAGCACGAAGAAATCGTCCAGCAAAAGCAGTCAAAGTGCCACCCACACTGTGCGCCGTGGCGAGACACTCTCATCCATTGCCCGAGCCAACGGCACCACAGTGAAAGCCATTTGCCAGCTCAACGGCATCAGCCAGAACAGCGTCATCCGCGAAGGACAGAAACTGAAAGTGAGATGAGGATAGACATTCTGACACTATTCCCCAGCATGATGCAGATGTTCTTTGAAGAGAGCATCCTCAAGCGTGCACAGAAGAAGGGGCTGGTGGAGGTGGTGTTTCACGACCTGCACGACTACTCGCTGACGCGCTATGGCTCGGTGGACGACTACCCCTACGGCGGTGCCGCAGGCATGGTGATGGCCGTGGAACCAATAGCCAACTGCATCGAGGGACTGCAGAAAGAACGGGAGTACGACGACATCATCTACACCGCCCCCGACGGCGAGCTCTTCTCCCAGCCGATGGCCAATCAATTGTCGCTGGCACAGAATTTGATGGTACTATGTGGACACTACAAGGGAGTGGACGAGCGGCTGCGCGAGCACTTCATCACGCGTGAGATTAGCATCGGCGACTACGTGCTGACGGGCGGGGAACTGGCAGCGGCAGTCATCTGCGACGCGGTGATAAGGCTGGTGCCAGGAGTGATAGGCGACGAGCAGTCGGCACTGGCCGATTCATTTCAGGACGGCCTGGTGGCCCCGCCGGAGTACACACGGCCGCCCGAGTTCCGCGGATGGCGCGTGCCCGATGTGCTCCTCAGCGGCAACCACGCCAAGATAGAGCAGTGGCGCATGGAACAGGCCATCGCCCGCACCCGTGAGCGCCGCCCCGACCTGCTGAAGGAAAAACAAACAACATAACACACACAGATATGACTGAATTCGAGAAATACGCCACCCGCCACCGTGGCATCAGCAGCACCACTATGGCCAAGTACACCTCGGCCATCAATGCGTCGCTCACCCCCTACATCGTCGAAGAGCGCCAACTGAACGTCGCCCAGATGGACGTCTTCAGCCGCCTGATGATGGACCGCATCATCTTCCTCGGCACCGCCATCGACGACTACACAGCCAACGTCATCCAGGCGCAACTCCTCTTCCTCGAGAGTGTCGACCCACAGAAAGACATCCAGATCTACCTCAACTCGCCAGGAGGCTCGGTCTACGCAGGTCTCGGCATCTACGACACTATGCAGTACATTCAACCCAAGGTGAGTACCATCTGCACGGGTCTGGCCGCCTCGATGGCCAGCGTGCTGCTCTGTGCTGGCGAGAAAGGCCGCCGCTGCGCCCTGCCGCACGCCCGCGTGATGATTCACCAGCCTATGGGCGGTGCCGACGGGCAGGCCACCGATATGGAAATCACTGTCCGCGAAATACTCAAGCTCAAGAAAGAGCTCTACGAGATCATCGCCAAGCATAGTGGCCAACCCTTCGAGCAGGTGGAACGCGACTCCGACCGCGACCACTGGTTCACCGCCGAAGAGGCCCTGCAATACGGCATGATCGACGAAGTGCTAACCAAAAAAAACTGAGCGCTGAGAATTGAGAATCAGGAATTGAGAATTAGCAGAGCCACCCCCTCTAATTCTCAATTCCCAATTCTTACTAATTCGCAATTCCCGATTCTCAATTTTCAATTCTCAATTCTCAATTCCCCCATGCACATCGTCATCTACAAGAACGCACAACTGCCCGCCCTCCGCTACGGAGGTACGGAGCGGGTGATATGGTCGCTCGGCAAAGCACTGACCCGCATGGGACATCGCGTAACGCTGCTCTGTGCCGAGGGGTCTGCCTCGCCTTTTGCCGAAGTAAAGATATACGACCCTACGCAGCCTTTTGCCAACCAGCTGCCCTCGGATGCCGACCTTGTGCATTTCCACGATGTGATCCCCCAGGGGTTCGATGCCCGGCCCTTTGTAACCACAGTGCACGGCAATATCGGGCAGGGCGAGCCGCTGCCGCCGATGGCCATCTTCGTCTCCCACAACCATGCCGCCCGCCATGGGGCAACACACTACGTCTGCAACGGTCTGGACTGGGACGACTACCCTCGGCCAGAACTTGACCTACCGAGGTCGCACTTCCACTTCCTCGGCAAAGCCGCTTGGAAAGTGAAGAACCTCCACGGAGCCATCCGCGTGGTGGACCGCGTGCCAGGCGGGCGGCTGGAGGTGCTGGGCGGCACACGACTGAATTTCAAGATGGGTTTTAGGCTGACCCTCAACCCACACGTGCACTTCCACGGCATGGTCGACGACCGAGCCAAGCAGCACTACATCTGCCGCTCGCGCGGGCTGGTGTTCCCCGTGCTGTGGGATGAGCCTTTTGGCCTTGCCCTCACCGAGTCGCTCTACTACGGAGCACCTGTATTTGGCACCCCTCGAGGGTCGCTGCCCGAGATTGTAACGCCAGAGGTAGGGTTTCTGTCAGCCAATGAGGAGACACTTGCCAAGGGCATAGCTGAAGCTATTCAGCACCAGACCTACTCGCCCCGCCGCTGCCACGAATATGCAGCCGAGAGGTTCAATGCCGATGTGATGGCTCGAGCCTACGTGCAGCACTACGAGGCTGCCCTCAACGGCGAGCGGTGGTAGGCTGCACCATTGCGCCCGGCAGAGCTATCCGTCCCACCCGATGCACACACAGCCTATGGGCTGATAGTGGGTGCGTGTGCAACCATCCCAACGAACACTTCCGCTTGACGAGTATTATTTTCGAGGCTCACCCCTCCCCTACCCCAACCACATAGTATCTTTTACCCTTTCCCTTCCGCCTCCCTACCTCCCCTCTTCTTCCAGAGAAAAGGAGGGGAAAAAGGGGAGAAGAAGAAGGGAAGAAGAGGGGAAGAAGGGGATGCCTACAAGAGGCTGTCTGTCAGCCATTTATACCACCCCTCCTACCAAATTGCCAAATAACTGAAAATGAGACTTCTGCAATTTTAACGCCAAAAAGTTTTCAGACGGTCTTTTACGGAATATGAATAAGGAATGATTCCTGCCTTGTAGAAAGACTGCAACAGTTCACCGCTGACTACCATTGGCAGCGGTGAACAGGTGATGCACCGTCTACGAGGAAGGGGCTATGGGGAGCTGCGAGGCACGAGGGTTCGCATCACAGCTCACTCATTTTCTGTTATCGCTTGACGATGCGCTGCGTGGCATTGCCGATGCGGAGGAGGTAGATGCCTTGTGGCAGGGGGGAGAGGTCGAGGGTAGCAACACCTTCGGCAATGGGGACGGCCATGAGGGTGCGACCCGTCATATCAAGGAGTTGTAACGTGCCGAAGGAGGATGCAACGGTTATGGTAATGATGCCCGAAGTGGGATTTGGGGTGACCTGTAGCTGCGTAGTTTCCACGCCATTGATGCCAGTGGTATCAACTGGCGGCAGGGGCTCGACGAGGGGCGCATAGACGAAGGGGCGACCCGAGTCGGTGGTGTCGCGGGCAAACTGGCGGCGTACACTCTCGACGTTGCGCACGAGTGCATCGACCGACGACTGCACATCAACATTGCCAAAGCCGGTGGTGTAGGCCAGGTCGAACTGCTGGCGGCTGCTGGCCTGGAAGGTGAAGCAGCCGCTGCCTGCGATGCCGCGGCGGTCGCCAGGGATGTTGCCGGCGGTAGCCTCGGTCCAGTCGTTGGGATGGACTTCGGGATTGATGCCATCGGTGCCCCAATGCCAGGGGTCGCTATCGCCGGGGAACATGAACCTGGCGGAGAGCGAGGTGGTGCCGGTGCCGAGGCCGTCGCCGCCGTACTTTATGTGCTGGTTGTTCTTCCACAAGGCGCACATGTAGTTGTAGTAGTCGGTGGAACGGGAGGGCTCGCTGTTATAACCGCTCACGCTGTTGTTGTAGTAGACGAATGAGGTCATGCCCATGCGCTCGTTGTCGGCAATGCCGTCGCCGAAGTGCAGGCCGTTGATGCCCATGTTGCCGAGGGGGTCGCTGAGGGTGAAGCCCGAGAAGTCGTCGATGGTGAAGGCGGGGTTGTCCTTCCCATCGGCAGGCAGGGAGGCACCGCCGAGGATGGCACAGCCCTGCGCTGGCGGCACGCCCATGAAACAGCCTTCGCCAGGGAGGTCCTGTTCGTTGCCATTGTATGCGTAGAAGAAGCCGCGGGCAACGTCGCAACCTATGTAGTCGTCCATGGCGTTGCCAAGGTCGAAGTCGGTCCAGGCACCGAAGTAGGTGTTGGGGTGGTCGGCGGCAGAGCGGTTGTAGATGTCGTAGTGGACGAAGACGGAGTTCCAGAGGGCGGTGTCGGTGGGTTCGTGGAAGGCGTAGGTCATAGCGTGTACCTCGATGCCGAGGGTGCGCCCTTGGCTCTCGCCGTGGAGGCCGAAGGCATCATTGAAGATAGAGAAGACGCACTCGTCGCCACGGATGAGGGGGTAGTCGCCCTTGAGGGGATTGTAGACCCCATCGCTGTCGGCATCGAAATAGGGTGCCAGCTGCGTGGCATAACCCTCCGGGCCGTTGCCAGGCCAGGTGAGGATGTCGGGTGCGGGGGTATAGCCAGGGTCGCGGAAGTGGGCGAGGTGGTAGTCTATCATCTCGCGGGTGAGGTGCCACACGCGGTTGAAATCGAGGGTGGTTTGGAGGTCGGTAGTGGCATCGGCAATGCGCAGAGGACCGGGGAAGTAGTCGGAGAGGCCGTTGTAGAAGAAGCGGTCGGCTGCGACGGACACCGTGTCGGAGTAGTTGGGGGCACTGTAGGAGAGGCTATCGTGGCTGCCCACCCAGAGGGCTGTGGCGTAGATGGTGGATTGGTTGCCGAGGTCGGAGAAGCGGTAGTTATTGCCCGCACGCCCGTCGTAGCTGAGGGTGCCGAACTGGTAGACCGGGGTAGAGATGCGGCTGGCGGAGAGCTGGGCATAGTGGAATGTGTCGACGATGCAGCGCAGCGTGTCGGCACGGGTTACAATAAACGTGCGGTTGAGCTCATGGCAGCCGTCCGCCCAGCCAATGAACCAGCCGAAACGTGGCACATAAGATCCCCAGTTCCAACGAAAGACTATACGCTCGGCCTTTATGCGGGCGGTATCGCCCACCTCATAGTCGCGATTGCTGTAGTGGAGTATGGGATTGCCGCCTAAATTGTAGCGGATGCTATCGAAGCGGAAGATGCTGTCGGCGGAGGAAACGACGGTCAGCGGCACGGCACAGGGAGAGGTCAGCTTAGGGACACTCTCCCAATATCTGTCGCGGTAGCGTTGCAGACTGCCGCACGGCACGACGACTGTGGTGCCAATAGGCTGGGAGTTGGTGCTGTAAAAGATGAACTCAGGGAGGTGGTAATTGCGGTAGGTTGGCACCTCCACAGGTGCGGTGGAGGCGAGATAGAGCGTGTCGAGACGTGAGCAGTTGAGCAGCGCCATCAGTTTCAAAGAAGCAACCGAGGCTGGTAGGCTCAAGTAGGTAATGCCAGTGCCTCGGAAGGCGGTATCAATGGAGACCACGGTATAGGCGTCCCCGTTGTAGGTCACCGTCCCTGGAATGACGACGCGTCCCGAGTAGGCGGAGGGTTCTACCTGGACGGTGTGGTCGGTAGCCGAGAGGACGGAATAGTTGATGGCGACGCCGTCGGCATTAGTGGCGGTGAAGGTCTGGGCCGATGCAGACAGGACGGCCACGACTACGGTTGCCCAGAAGGAAAGTGCTTTCTTTCTCATGATGAATTATTACTTTTGAGATGATTTACTGATTTGGAGTATTTGATTACGGGAGGCTGGAGCTGCACACCGCTCGGACGGAAAATCCGTCGCCGCGGCGGCCGTAGTAGTACATGAGCTGGTAGCTGGAATAGAAATATAATAAGTCGAAGCACCATGCGCCGCTCGGGTAGATCTCGTTGAGCGACGACGACCAGTAGTAGCCGTTGCTGCCGTCGCCCGTGAGCGACGAGCCATAGCGGTAGCCAGCGGCGGGCAGGAAGATAGAGTTGCCGTTGGCAGCAGTGAAGAGGCGACCGTACACGCCGTTGCGGGTGGTCCATGTGGCGGTGGTGTTGTTCAGCAGTTCTATCCACTCATCGGCAGTGGGAGTGCGAGTGCCACTGCCGAGGGCTTGCGTGGCGGCATCGTCCATCGCCTGCAGCGTGGTCAGGGCATCAGTGAAGCCATTGTAGCCGTAACCTGAGAAGCCGCAGTACTTGGTCAGGGTGCCGTAACTACCATTGCAATAGGCATAGGTACTCCAATCATAGGTGCTTTTAGGAGATGTCTCGCCCCAGGCGTAGTAGTTGCCGTAGCCTTCCGGCGTGGTTGCACCGAGGTTGCACTCGGCCCACAACAGGCCGCTGGGAAGGCCGAGGTCAACGAAGCCTGCGGGGGTGTCCTCCACATCTCGCACAAGCCTGACGGCAGATGGGTCGTTACGGAAATTACCGTCGCTACAGGTCATGTAGTCATGGTTAAAAGCAAGACGGGTGGCCTTCATCGGGATATCGCCCCCCCCGTAAGTCCCAGTATAATGCGACGCAGACCAATAGGGGGGATGATGGTCATAACTATCGCCCTTGAAGAAGACCGCACCTGCAGCCTCCATCTCCGACCATTGAGCAAGCGAATAGCTATTGTTAGAGGCACTACCAAGGTAGAGGCCGTTATAGTATGTCGAATAGGAGCCAGGGGTAAAGGAACAGCCTTCGGGTAGGGTGAAATCATCTGGCAGGATTATCAGTCCGATAATGCCGTCAATCAAGCCTAAAGCAAACTTGCTCGAAGCATCCTGTCGTGTAGCGAAAATGTATCGCCATTCTTCGTAGGTCAAGGTCCTCCAGAGCCCAGGAGCATTGCCGCCATTGCTAATGGCATTGTAGACTCCCCAGTCAGCATTGGCATAATCTCCTGTCAGGTCGTTAGTGTATGACCCGCCAGGATAGAAGTCGGTTGCGGAAGAGCTGGTGTCGGTGGGCATATATCGGTTGGCTCCACTGTTCCAGCCACTTGTTCCCCAACAGAAAGTGCCAATCCAGGCAGAATCTTCGGTTGTCCAAGTGTCGTATTGAGTGGAAGCGAAACGCCACGTGCCTTGAGCTATGCTGCAGTCGTTTGTGGTGTGTGTACCTTGTGTGGCGTTGAACTGCAGGTGGCCTTGCGAGAACTTGACCTTGCGCCCATCGGCTACCGAGAAAAGACCAGGGAGTTCTCCGCTGACGGTGGCTGGGGGATTAGTTATGGTGAGGTACAGCGTTACCACACTATCGCAGCCGCCGGCGTTGGTGAGGGTGTCGCGGTAGTCGCCGCTGGCGGAGTAGCACACCCTGTGCCAGTTGAAGTTGCCCGCCGCCGTTGCCGCCGTATCGCCATAGGTGGTGCAAGTAGGAACGGTTGTACCAGCACGCACCGCACGGACGGAGAAGCCGTCGTCGCGGTTGCCGTAGACTTCAGAGGCTGAGCTTATCTCTGTGCCATCAGCATAGAAGAAGGAGAAGAACCACGCATTGGTCGCGAGGGTCTCATCAAGCGAAGAAGACCAGTAAGTTCCCACAATACCATTCGCGTAGTAGGTGTTGTAGTAGGAGCCGTACCACTCACCCGCAGCGGGCAGGAAGAGGCTGTTTCCATTGGCGGCAGTGAAAAAATAGCCATTCACGCCGTTGCGAGTCGTCCAAGCGCCAGTGGTGTTATCCACCAGCTCCTGCCACTCGTCCTTGGTGGGTATTCTCGCACCGCTGCCGAGGGTTTGCGTGGCAGCATCGTCCATCGCTTCCAGCGTAACCAAGTTATCGCCGCCGGGGATGTACTTGGTCAATTTGTCCCAATCGCCGTTGGCGTGGCTGTAGTTACCCCAACTATAGTTACATTTGGAAATAATCTCACCCCAAGCGTAGTGGTTGCCATAGCCCTCGGGTGTGGTGGCACCGAGGTTGCACTCGGCCCACAACAGGCCGCTGGGAAGGCCGAGGTCTACCCATGTGGTGGTGGTCGGCGTTGGTGTCGGGGTAATGGTGAGGTGGAGGGTAACGACGCTATCGCAGCCGGCGGTGGTGGTGAGGGTGTCGCGGTAGTCGCCGCTGGTGGGATAGCACTCTCTGTGCCAATTGAAGCAGCCCGCCGACGTGGCCGATGTATCGCCATAGGTGGTGGTACAGGGGATCACATCGGCCTTCACTAGGCGGACTGCAATCCCATCAAGGCGGCCGCCGTTATAGGCTGCATCAAAGGAGTAAGACCTTATGGAGGCTCGGTAGGCGTAGGAATCGCCTCCCGATGTAGCCGACCAATAGTGCACGCCCTCTCCCGACTCGCCAGTCATATCGTCAATACGATAGCCCGTGGCGGGCAGGAACACCGCACCAGCGGCTTCCATTGCTGTCCAGTTGGCAGCTGTGTACCTATTGCTGTTCCATCCAGCATTGCCTGTGGCATTGATGCCTGCGGGCAGTGGCACACTAGAGGGGTGACTATAGGCATCGGGGAAGAGTATCACTCCGTGTATGTCGGCTACCGAAGCCTTGGCGTAGCGTGCATTGGTTGTCCCGTTCAGGGTGGAAGCGGGGCGGGTATTGAACAGGTATTGCCACTCGTTGGCGGTGAGCGTGCGCCACTGCCCAGGAGTATTGCCTCCGTTGGATATGGCGTTATACACTCCCCAGTCGGCATTGGCATAGATACCCGTGAGGTCATAGTCGCCAGCGGGACCATATTGACTCCATACATCGCTGGCCGTACACCACGGCTGATAGTAGGTGTTTCCACTATTCCACCCCGATGTACCCCAACCGAAGAGGTCTATCCATCCGTTGTAGGAGGACGATGCACTGCGGTTATTGGAACAGATGGTGTCGTACTGGTGGAGGGCGAAGCGCCATGTGCCCTGTGCCGTCCCGCCACCGTTGGTGGCGTGGGTGCCGAGGGCGGCATTGTATTGCAAGTTGCCCCGCGAGAAGTGCACCGTACGTCCTGCAGCCACGGAGAAGGAGGAGAGCGAGGCACCATTGGCATCGAAGCCTCTCGTGTAGGGGTGGAGCGTCAGGTGGAGGGTCAGCACGCTATCGCAACCTGCGGCGTTGGTCAGCGTATCGAAGTAGTCGCCGCTGGCAGTGTAGGTGGTGCCGTGCCAGGTGAAGCTTTCGCAGGCAGTGGCAGTGGCATCGCTTATGCTGCTTTGGTTAATGGTTAGGTGCAGGGTGTCTATCTGCATGCAGCCGTTAGCATCGGTATGGCTGTAGGTGTAGTGACCACTGACCGTGTAGGTATTGCCGTTGCCGCCAGTCCAAGTGTAACTATCGCAGACGGAGGCAGTGGAGACAGCGTGTGCTGGATTGTTGATGGTGAGGTGCAGTGTGTCCACCTGTATGCAGCCGTTAGCATCGGTATGGCTGTAGGTGTAGTGACCGCTGAACGTATAGGTATTTCCATTGCCTGCCGTCCACGTGTAACTCTCGCATGCGGCCTCGGTAGTGGCTGTGCTGACGATGCTGTTGATAGTCAAATGCAGGGTGTCTACCTGCGTGCAGCCGTGGGCATCGGTGTGGCTATGGGTGTAGTGGCCCGTGGAAGTGTAAGTATTTCCATTGCCAGCACTCCACGTGTAACTCTCGCATGCGACCTGCGTGAGGGCGGTGTGTGCTGGATGGTTGATAGTCAAATGCAGGGTGTCTACCTGTGTGCAGCCGTGGGCATCGGTATGGTTGTGGGTGTAGTTGCCACTACTGGCATAGGTGGTGCCGTTGCCAGCTGTCCACGTGTAGCTCTCGCACGAAGCCTGCGTGAGGGCAGCATGCATCGGGTTGTTGATAGTCAAGTGCAGGGTGTCCACCTGTGTGCAGCCGTTGCCATCGGTGTGGGAGTAGAGGTAATTGCCACTGGCGGTATAAGTGGTGCCAGTAGCCGATGTCCAAGTGTAACTATCGCAGGCGGTGGCAGTGGAGGCAATGTGTGCTGGATGGTTGATGGTCAAGTGGAGAGTGTCTACTTGCGTGCAGCCGTTGCCGTCAGCATGAGTATAGGTATAAGTGCCAGAAGAGGTATACGACTGACTATGCCAAGCATAGTCTCCGCACGCGATTGCTGTTGTGGCAGTATGTGCTGGATAGTTGATGGTCAGGTGCAGCGTGTCCACCTGTGTGCAGCCGTCAGTGTTGGTGTGAGTAAAGGTGTAGTCGCCGGAGGTGGTGTAGGTCTGACCAGTGCCATCGCTCCACGTGTAGCTTTCGCATTGCACTGTGGCCGTTACCCGGTTGAGGTGGAGCGTGAGGTGGAGGGAGACGATGCTATCGCAGCCAGCGGCGTTGGTGATGACTTGATAGAAGTTGCCCGAAGAGGTGTAGGAGTGGCCAAGCCACGTGAAGCCTCCACAAGCAATGGCAGTTGTGTCGCCGTAGGTGGTGAAGCAGGTGGCGGCAAGGAGGGAGTCAAGTACCCGCTGGCGGCGCGAGAGCACAGAGTCGTAGTGCTGCTTGATGCTGTTGAGCGAGGAGTCAAGCGTGCGGAGGTTGACCACGTCGAGCGGGTCGATGGGGTCGCTGACGCTTTTCAACTGGCCGCCTGCCGCGTTACCGAGGGTAACGGCACTGGCAAGCGACTGCCGCTCGGTGTAGGAGGTGATGTAGCCCACATCGTTGGTGAAGGCGGAGATGAGGGTGGGAATGGTGGGGAGTGTAGGCGTGTCTGTGAGGTCAAGATAGCTACCGCTGAAGAGCGTAGGCAGGTTGCGAAGGTCGGCGTAGCGCCCGCTGAAGAGCGTGGGCTGGTTGATGAGTGTGAGATAATTCTTGCCCCAAGCGAGGAAAAGCGGGTCGCGCTCGGCATACTGGTCGTGGCCTATGCTGTCCACCGTGCGGGCAAGGATGGCATAAGGCACAGCAAGCAGCTGGTGCACTTCGCTGTGGCTGTAGTTGCTGCCGCCGTCTGGGTCGGCCTCGCAGCGGAAGTAGTAGGAGCCACTGGCCCAGTTGATGCCGTTGAGAGGCTTTTGCTGGCTGCCCACCATGAGGGTAATCAGGCCACTTCGGTTGGCCTGCACCTGCTGCTGGTCGGTGTAGACGGCAGTGCCCGTTGCCGACCCGCGGAGGATGGAAACGCGTACGCCCACCTGGCGGCCTGAGGCCAGTCGACCGTCGGCATCGCGCACCACCGTCTGGTAGACGAATGTCTGCGGCACCTGTGCCGGGAGGGTAGTGGCGACGGCCAGTATCGCCATCAGCAAGAGACTATATTTTGTTCTCATTTTTTTTGTAGTGTTTTCGTTTCTTTGGTGGAGAAGCCGCCTGCGTGGGGTTCGCACTCCGTACTCCCTGTTGCCCAACGCCAACCATTCCTCCGAGGACTTGCCCGTTCTGCGTAAACGGAACAGAACAAGGTCAGTTCTGACTGGCACGCACCGCGCGGACAGAGAAGCCGTAAAAGCGGTGATAGTTGTTTACAGACTGTCCTCCCGCACCGAAGCAGAAGTCCGTACTGAGCGAAGATGACCAGTAGTAGCCGCCGAAGTCAGCATTGTAGTGCGACGATCCATCACGTATACCAGCGGCGGGTAGGAAGAGACTATTGCCATTAGTAGCTGTGAAGAGACGTCCATACACGCCGTTGCGGGTAGTCCACGTAGCGGTGGTGTTGTCCATCAGTTCTTGCCACTCAGCACTGGTGGGCGTGCGCGCCCCGCTGCCGAGAGCCTGCGTGGCCGCATCGTCGATGGCTTCGAGCGTGGTCAAGTTGTCGGTGAAGCCGTTGTAGCCGAAACTCGAATAGCTGCAATACTTGGTCAAGGTAGTTTCGCTCCCATTGCAGTAGCGGTAGGTACTCCAACTATAGTTACACTTGGGGACAATCTCGCCCCAGGCGTAGTGGTTGCCATAGCCTTCGGGCACGGTGGCACCGAGGTTGCTCTCCGCCCACAGCAGGCCGCTCGGTAGCCCGAGGTCAACCCATGTGGTACTGAACGGTGCCGGCGCTGTCGTGATGGTCAGGTGCTGTGTCAGCACACTATCGCAGCCAGCAGCGTTAGCCAGCGTGTCGCGGTAGTCGCCGCTGGCATCGCGGCAGATACCGCGCCACGCGAAGCATCCAGAAGCCGTAACCGTAGTGTCGCCATAGGTGGTAACACATGGTGTGGGTGTGCTGGAACGCACTGGGCGGACGGCAAACCCTAAGCTGCGAGAACAGGTGTACAAGGATTGATAGTCCGAATTGAAGTGGATGCTTTTGGCATAGTCAGGTCTTCCATACTTACACAACGATGAAGACCAGTAGTAGCCAATAGTGTCAGAACCATTGATAGGCAGGAAGATTGAGTTGCCGTTGGCGGCAGTGAAGAGGCGACCATAGACGCCACCTAGAGTCGTCCAAGTGGCTGTGGTATTGTCCATCAGTTCTTGCCACTGGGCTTCGGTAGGAGTGTGTGTCCCGTTGCGCAAAGCTTGCGTGGCGGCATCATCCATGATTTCCAGTGTGGTCAGAGTATCAGTGAAGCCGCTATTGCCGTAACTGGCGATGTCGCAATACTTGGTCAAGGTGCTGTTGCTGCCGTTGCAGTAGCGATATGTAGTCCAAAGATAGGAAGTCTTCGTGGTAACCTCCCCCCAGGCGTAGTGGTTACCTGCTCCTTCGGGTGTGGTGGCACCGAGGTTGCACTCAGCCCACAGCGTCCCGCTGGGTAGCCCGAGGTCGACGAAGCCTGCAGGAACGCTGCTTGGGGTGATGGTCAGGTGGAGCGTAACCACAGAGTCGCAGCCGCTGACGTTGGTGAGGGTTTTAGTGTAGTTGCCCGTGGCGGTGTAGGTGGTGCCGCGCCAGGTGAAGCTCCCTGTGGCCGAGGCGGTGGTGTCGCCCGTGGTGGTGTTGCAGGAGGTGAGGCTGGTATTGTCGCGCACCGGGCGGACGGAAAGGCCAGCGTAGCGCTCGATGACGCCATTGGCTGAGATGGAACTCGCGGTGGCAAAGAATGCATTCGCGTCGAGGTTACTGCGGTGAGTGGTCAGCCAATATTCGCAACCGAACCCTATCCTATATATGTACTGTCCGTAGCGGTAGCCTGCCGCCGGGAGGAAGACGCATCCAGCAGCCTCCATCTGTGCCCACTGGTCGGCGGTGTAAGCGTTAGCGTACCAACCAGCACTGGCGATGTTGTTGATGCCGGTGGGAATGGCCACTTCGCCGGGATGGATATAACTGTCTGGAAAGAGGATGAGGCCATAGACACCGCAGACCGATCCTGTGGTGTAGCGGGCATTATCGATGTCGCCAAGGGTGGATGCGTTGCGGTAGAGTAAGATGTACTGCCACTCTACCTGGGTGAGCGTGCGCCACATTCCCGGGGCGTTGCCGCCATTGGAGATGGCATTGTAGTAGGCCCAGTCGGCATTGGCATAGGTGCCGTAAAGTTCATTGACGTCGCTACCACCGACGTAGTAGTCCGTGTAGTCGGTGGAGTTGCTCCAAGGCTGGTAGCAGTTGGCTCCGCTGTTCCAGCCGCTGGTACCCCAGCCGAAAAGGTCTATCCAGCCATCGTAGGTGCTAGAGGCGTTGACGTTGGCAATGCCTACGGTGTCCCACTGGTTAGGGGCGAAGCGCCAAGTGCCAGGGGCGGTGCCACCCTCGGCAGTGGAGTGGGTGCCGAGGGAGGCATTGTGCTGCAAGTTGCCACGCGCTATACCCACCTGCTGCGTGCTGGAGATGGAGAAGAGCGCACGCGTGGCTCCTTCGGCAGTGAAGGGTTCGGTGGGCAGGGGCGAGACGGTGAGGTGAAGCGTTACGATGGAATCGCAGCCGCCAGGGGTGGTGTAGGTGTGCTGGAAGTCGCCGCTCGCGGTGTGCCGGATGCCGTGCCAGGTGAACGAGCCAGCCACCACGGCTGTGGTGTCGCTATAGGTGGTGCCATAGCAGGGTTGCGGTGGTTCGGGAGAGGCACCGCCGATCGAGTCGATGATGCGCCACTGGATGGCGAGGATGGAGTCGAAACGACGGGTGATATTGGCCACAGCGGCATCGAAGGTGCGCAGGTTGACGGCATCGAGCTGGTCGGTGGGGTCGCTCACGTCCTTCAGTTGGTCGCCTGCCGCGTTGCCGAGAGCCACCACGTCGGCGAGGGTCTGTTGCTCGGTGTAGGAGGTGAGGTAGCCAGCATCATTGGTGAAGGCGGAGACGGCGGTCGGCACTGTGGGGATGACGGGCTTGTCGGTGAGGTCGTTGTAGCTGCCGCTGAAAAGCACAGGCCGACCTGTGAGGTCGTTGTAGTCGCCACTGAAGAGCACTGGGCGGTTGGTGAGGCTGTAGTAGTCCTTGTCCCACGCCGAGAAGAGCGGGTCGGTCTCGGTGAACTGTCCTGGGAGGACTGTGTCCACCATGTGGGCATGAATGGCGTAGGGCACGGCGAGCAGCTGCTGCGTGGTGGTGAGGGTATAGTTGGTGCCGCCGTTGGGGTCAATCTCGCTGCGGAGGTAGTAGGGGCCATGCAGCCAATCGATACGCTGTGCGTTGCCCACCGTAGTGGCGATAAGGCCATTGGCGTTGGTCGCCACCTGCCGGTGCTCGGCGTAGACGGCAGTGCCCGAAGGCGTACCCTGCAGGATGGTGAGGCGCACCCCCACTTCGCGATTGGTTACCAGCCGCCCCTGTGCATCGCGCACCACGGCCTGATAGGTGAAACTCTGCGGCGTCTGTGCTGCCGCCACCGCTGCACACAGCAGTGCGACCACTGCCAATATCAGTTTCTTCTGCTTTTTCATCTTGTGAGTAAGTATTGTCATCGGTTGTGCTATCTTATTTTGACTATCTTGAACAGGCGTTGCCCCACGGCATCCTTCACCCGCAGCAGGTAGCTGCCCGAAGCGTAGGCGGAGAGGTCGAGTTCGCTCCGCAGGTCGGAGCCCAAGTCGGCTTCCATCAAGGTGCGCCCTTCGATAGAAAGCAGCTCAAGGCGCACAGGCATAGCGGGCTGCCCACCAAGCACGACAGAGAGCTGCCCCTCGGTGGGATTGGGGAAGAGCTCCACCGTGAAGTCAGGCTCATCGACTCCAGCGATGACCAGCTCCTCCATCGGGTAGGTCTGCTGCACCCCCTCCTGCACCGACAGGGTGCGGCGCTGCACCGAGACGGCTTTCTCGCTGGCCCACTGCACCGCTATCTGCCCCACGCTGAGGCTCAAGCCACCCTGCGGGGAATACTCGTCTCCACCCAGCGAGGGAAACGCCCACTGGGCCAAGGCCGACGCACCAGGCAAGGCCACCAACATCAAAAGCATCGCTATTCTCTTCATTTCGGTTGAATGTGTTTATCGTCTGATTTTGAATTCCCCACCAAAGGGAATGCCGAGGCGCACTGCCAGCTCGAAGCCGCCCGTGGTGCGGCTCCCGAAGATGCCCTGCGGCGTGAGCGTAGGGTTGAGCACCGTGGAGCCCTGCCGCTCGGGGAAGGTGCTGGTTAGGCCCACCCGATACCCCATTTCAGCTTGCAGGTAGAGCAAGCGGCTACCCGCCGTCAGTGGATAATCCACCCCCGCCCCGAAGTAGAGCCCCACCTCCACGGGGCGGTGGTCGGAGGCATTGATGGCCATGCCAACCTCGCCGATGTGCGCATCGCTATAGTTCACCCGTCCACCCACCAGCATAGCCACCTCGGGAGCCACCACCGCATAGAACGAGGTCAGCTGCCGCTCGATGGGCAGATGATAGGCTGTGCCAAGCCGTATGACTACCTGCTGCGCCTGCACGCTGTAGGCCACCTCGTGGCACTCCAGACTGCCTCCACGCATCGCCCACATCACCTCGGGTCGCAAGGCCACCCCCGCTGGCGTCCGCCACTGCATCCAAAGGCCCGCCGAGGCTCCCACGCGGGGATGCGCGGAGTAGATGTCGTAGGCCTCATCGTCCAGCCTAATGCTGCCCAGCTCGCCGCCCAGCCGTGCCCCGATGGCGAATGCCTGCAGCTTGGGTCTGCGCAAGCTGTACTGTGCATCGGCAGTGCCTGCCACCAGCAGTGCCGCCACCATCCAGAATGCTGCCTTGACTCTCATAGGCCACCCTCGGTTTGAGATTTGCTACTACCCACCACCGAAGCCACCCCATCGCCATCGGCAAAGACACGCCAAGTGTCGGGCTCAACCAGCAAGCCCTCGGCATCGCGCTTGTCGTGCATCACCACCGCCCACCGTAAACCGCTGATGCCACGGTCGGTCTTTCGACCCGAGACGAGCGTAACCACCAAGCAGTCCCACCCAGCCTCGTCATCGTGCATCTGCTCGACGGTGTAGAGTGTAAACCCCTCCGCCGTGCCAATCACCCACGCTTCCTGACCCTCGCCCTCTGCCCCACCCTGACGCTCGCGGAAGATGCACCTGTTCCACCAGTCGAGCTCCGAGGCCTCCCAGTCGATGTCGTAGAAATCCCCCTGGTAGCCATCCGAGGCATAGACCAACTTCACCGGCGAAAGCACATACGCACCCTCAATCCGCGCCGGCCTGTCGCCACGGTAGATAGGCATCTGCTGCTCCAATGCCTCCTGCATCTCGGCAGGAAGCACGCTCTCGGGGATATCCCTCACCCGCACGGGCAGCAAAATGGTCTCGTCAGTCTCACCCACGCAGCCTGTCACAAGCCAAGCCGCCGCAAGCCAAACCATCGTTATTGTTCGAGCTGATTGTTTCATCTCTCGGTGTGTTTCATTCATTCCATCTCATGGCAAAATAAAGAAAGCGCGGGACGTATGTTCCATCATCTATCCTGCTATCGAGGTTCTCGCATACCTTCCTACCGAGGACAAACAATGCCGAGCCCACGCTATGAAGAGATACAAGAGCTGTATACTTTATACCAATAGGCGCTGGCCTTGTTTTATCGCGCGGTAGGTTACGAATTTGCGAGATTCGATAGCCGCAGATAAAACGCCTTGCAGCGTCTTTCTTCATTATGTCCGCCACCCAGCCGCCATCCGACTAACATGCAATGGACAAGGAACTTACCCACCACTTGCCCGCCAATGACCCGGCTGATTGGCAATGCAAAGATACACAAAAAACAAATACCTCACCTCATAAATTTCTCCCTGCCGCCTTCCCGTCCCGCACCCGACCGCTTTGCACCCCGAATGCAGCCTTGCAACCATAAGCTACACCGCTCCCTGCAGTCGCTAAAAACCTAATCCACAGCCATTCATCCGCCCGACCTCCATTCTGCACATTTTTCCTCTTCCGTATCTCAATCATTATCAAATAGTTCTTCAATAGTTCTTCAATAGGTTATTGAAGAACGATTGAAGAACGATTGAAGAACGATTGAAGAACTGCCCAAGAAATGCGGTAGTTACGGGGGCCGTGAAGCGTCGGAGCTGATTGTAGGTGCATAATCCTTCAAGTGGATGATATACAACAAAGTAAATAATCACCACACTCGAGAAGACAGGTGCACAGCAGAGGTAGAAGGCGGGCTGTCGGTGCAGGAGCGTGGGGTGCAGCGGCAGGGCGTAGACAATGAGGGTGATGAGTGTACACACTTCTTTGGGATTCCACTACCAGTAGTTGTCCCATAGGATGTAGGTTCTCAGGGTTCAGATAATGAACCCAGGTGTCTTCTCCACGCTTCGGTGCTGTGGTCAGCTGGTGCGAGGCCACACCTCGGTGGCGGAGGCACATCTGAACCGCAAACTGGTATCGCTATCGCGCCAGGGTCTGAATATCAGCCTGCTTGTCTGCAGCATCGTATCAGCTTTCGTCCCACAATCGACCTGCTGCCGGGGTTCGTCCGTTCGCCGATGAAAGTCGGTTACCCCTTAAGGCGAAGGGGTGGACTCCCCTTTAGTGGGTGGCCTTGAGGTACTGCAGGTCGCCGTAGTGGTAGCTGGCAGTGCATCCGCCGTCGATCAGGATGTCGGCACCGCTGATGAAGCGGCCGCGACTGGACATGAGGAACTCCGCCAGGTCGCCCACCTCGTCGGGTGTGCCAGCGCGGCGGGCAGGCATGCCTTTGATCATGTCGAGGTAGCCCTGTTTGCGCGGACCGTGCAGCTCGTCGTTGGCTAGCGGGGTCATGATGATACCAGGCGAGATGCTGTTCACCGTGGCACCTCTCCTACCCCACCGCGTGGCCTCCATCATCACGCGCAGCACGTTGCAGCGCTTCGAGTACTGGTAGGCCTTCAGCGTGTCGTCGATGGCGGTGAGGAACGGCAATTGCAGCAGTCCCTCGCAGGGGGTGCAGGCCAGGGCCTGGTTCAGCTCCTCCAACAGAGCGGGCAGGCGATGGCCACTCTGCGACGAGATGACGATGCCTGAGCCGCCCTCGGCGATCACCTTGCCGAACTCCTCCAGCAACACGCTGGTGCCATAGAGATCCACCCGCAGGATGTCCGCCACCGGCGCCTGCGAGGGCGACATACCCGCTGCACAGACCACATTGGTTACCTCTCCCTTGCTGGTAGCATACTCCACGAGTTTTATGATGTCCTCCTTGCTGCCGAGGTCGCATTTGACGGTCGAACACTCGAAGCCCGCATTCTCCAGCATTGTCGCTTCCCGTTGGGCATTATCAATATTATAGTCGGCCAGCACCAGGTGCTTGCCCACACTCACGCGCCGCGCAATGGCCACGCCAATGCTCCCGGCACCCATCAATACAGATACTTTCTTCATTGCTCAAAAATTTTTGCAAAAGTACGAATAATTCGCCAAACAGCCCAGATACAAACTGCGGCAAATGTTGTACATTTTATCGCAGCAACCCAAAGTTCCACTTCGTCAAATAAACAGCAGAAGAAGTTGATGGGAAAAGTTCTGTCAATGTATTTTGTCGTCTATAAACTCCCGAAAATGCAGTATCTGGGAACTGCGTGAAGTATTGAAGAGCAGGTGCTCGAAGTCACGCTGTTTCAGTTTTAGGTCTGTGGACGATAACTTCTCATCCAATGCCTGCTTCAACGCATCGGGTGTTCCTATCCCACATCTGGCGGCGAGGAACTTGTAGTTGGGAGACGTCTGCTGCCAAAGGAAAATCGTGTCGTAGAAATCGCGGCCTTTGGCTCTTGCAAGGAGTGCCGACAGCTTCATCGAGAGCAACACATCCTTCGGGGCCACTGGCATGGGAAACAAGAACCCGCATCGGTTAATCAGCGCCGTCTCGGGAGTGTAGGCAACACCTTGATCCTGCACTTCCATCTTCATCAGGAAACGTTCTTCTCGATGGTCGGAGAGTCCCATTTCGAACAGCAACTCCGGGAAATACAGGTTGCGTCGGAAAACGGTAAGATTAGGATTTTCCTTGTCGCGCAATTCCACGCGCAGACCGTTGTTTCTAAGGCACCCCACAACGGCATTGGACAATTCCATAAATTCCGCTTCCGTAAGTCCTTTGCAATCGAAGTCCAAATCCTCAGAGAAGCGATCTATCCCGTGGACGAGCCTCAGGTTGGTGCCACCTATGAAAACAATTTTCTCTGCCAACGGCGAGCGCGACAGGTACTCCAATGCCAACAATTCAACATATTCTTTCAGTATATGCTTATGGAATGCCTTGTTCGCAGCAACATCTTGCGGGTAGAATGCCAGAAGATACTCTATATCAATCATTTCGATAGGTTTTTACAAGTAAATCAATCCGTTGCCGGAGGCTTTTCGAAGAGCAGCGACGTGTGTATTCCATGAGGCGGTCAAGATTCAAGTCCTCTTGCATCCAGTATTCATCAAGGCGCAGGTCGAGCAGAGACTCTTTTGTGTTGTACTGTGGATAAAGATAGAGCAGGTCGATAATGGCCTTTTCTGGATGTGCCACCAGATAACTGCCTCCGGTGGGGATAGCTACGGGTTTGTAGCCAAAGAACAGCTCGGGCTTGACTGTTTGATAACTGAATTCCCCGAAGGTATTGCTGTACGATGTGGTCCGTCGGGAGGTGACGCTGGTTATCTTTGTAACGGCCTCGGGTATGATGCCATAATATGCCAGCGCGGTATGAAGACTGATATACGATGGGCTGTACATGGCGCCTGCCACATACTTAGGTGCGTCGGGAACGGACAGCAGGTCGCTGAAAGCATACCAATCCTGACGAAGTTTCGACAGGTAGCCTCGCTTTACCCAGCGGGTAATGTTGGTTCTGTCAAAGTCCGGACGCCACGCCCGAACTTGATAGATATTGAAGCAACCCACTCTGTGCCACCATTCTCTGAACTGCAAGTAATTCATCTGTTTTAATCAAAAGACGACGCAAAAATACAACTTCTCTTGAATATGACAAAATTAAAAAAATGAAAGCAATCCAATCTTTCGGCAAGTTTTCGTTAAAATCACGGTGCAAAGATATAGCTTTTTGCCGATACTGGCAAAAATTGATGCTTTGGAGTCAAAATCGGAACAATAGAGGTATCGTTTATATGTTTTGCTCCCAGTTTACTCATCTTCTGATGAAATACTGCCTCCATCCTGTGCCGACTATGATCCAAGCTTGATCCTTCTACGGTCATTCGGCGACGGTTCAATAAAAGGGGTTTAGAAAAGCCTCATGATCATCTTAATCTTGCAAGTGGAGTACATAGTATGACAATTCCTTTACAGAAAACATCTTGCTCTACTATAGAGGTTTTGCCAAAACATCAAGACTATCTGCCTTGGAACAATAAAAATGGAGAAGGAAGTCCTCCTGTGACGATTTTTGTCACCCTGCCATCTTCGATGAAGAAAGCAGCAGGAGTTGCTTCAATAAAGGGTACGCTATCTCGAACAACTTCTTGGCAGTTTACTTCTGGATACGATTCTTTGAAGAAAAGAGCCGTTGAATCAGACTTTGGTTGCTTGGAGGAACTTAAGGCATAACATACTGCAGTGTCCACAAATCCATTTTCAACATACGACTTGTAGTTCTCTATCGAATTCCAGCAATGTTGACAGCTGTACGACATGAAGAATACCAATTTGCGCTTACCGTCAGCATCAACATATTTTTTCAATGGAGTTGCCGTGACATTCATTCCCTCGAATGGATGATTGTCTTTATAGTGTCTTTTTATGCTGAAAGACATTCCTGCGGCAAAGATGGATGGAACCATAACTGACAACAGAATAACCACTTTCCACTGTGGCACAGTATTAGAAACAGTCTTATCGAGGCACGCTATAACAACCAACATGGCTATCAGGACAACATTTCTTATGTAAGTTAGGGCTGGCGTGGATTTCACCAGACTGCCAAAACAGCCGCAATCTTCCACGGAGTTAACCAAGTAGCCATAGGTATACGCTCCAGTAAAAACCAAAAGCACGCAAATGGTGGCGATGGCCGTGATTCTTTGATAGATACCCAATAATAAGGCCATCCCAAGCAATATCTCCAGCAGTATTATGAGAGGAGCCAGATATTGGAAAAGCGATAGTCCATACTGTATTATCAAATTCTGAAATGCAGAAACGTCAAGCAATTTCACTAGTCCAGAAAATATGAAGACGATTCCTACGATAATACTCAGAACCCTTGGAATATTTATGTTTTTCATTAGAAGTAACTTGAAAAGCCATTGGGAGAGTATGAACCCCCAATGGCTTGGTTAATAAAGATTCACAGAAAGGAACTTATTTCTCATAGCATGACCACCTGTACTCAGATGCACCTGTAGCATCTCCTCCTACATGGCTAACAATATCGCTAAAAGTGATAGAGCTGCATTCTTTTTCTACTTCACCCATTGATATTGTATGAGTTTCTCCGGTATAATTCCATCCTAAAAGGCATTCACAATTGTGTGTTTTGCTGCAGGCAACGAATACAACTGTTAAAGCTACGCAAAGGATTGCGCCTAAAATCATTGATTTCCTTTTCATTATTATAGGTATTAAATCGTCTTGCCTCCACTTGATGGCTATCGGCATTCTCCATTTTGTTAGTGCCAGACTTTGAAATATGCACATAAAAAGAGCGTGGCACCATTCGCTTTCATCGGAATCTTTGAGGTCTTCGACTACCTTTCCACCCAATTACAACGTATAAGCCCACGCTTAACAGCGGGAGCGCCGTTGCTTTGCCCCGGGTGGAATTTGAAGTTGTCGAAGTTTCAAAGATTCCAGAGTTCAGCCACTTCGCTTTTTTCTATTCTATGATGTGCATACTAATCTATGCGCTATGCTTCATTGGCAATAATTTCGTTTATACTATGTCCAAATTCGGCTGCAAAATTACGAATAATAATCCATCCGACAAAATATCTTTTCATTATGCCGTGGAAAAAGACTTATTACAGACTTTCAATAAGTCGACGCGCGGGACTCGATGAACTGCCAACCTTCTGCGGTGCGGCGGAGGCGGAACTGGAGCTGGAGGCTCCAGGTATGGCGGCCACCGCCGAAGACGGCGGCCGTGACGCGGCTGCGGCCTGTTAGGGTGGCGGTGTCGCCGTCGATGTGGATATCCAGCTGCTCGGTCTCGGCACTATAGTAGTTGAGCGTGTCGTCGAGGATGGCGTCAATGTACTGCCGCTTGGTCTGCCGCATGCCAGTCATGTGGACGAGGACGAAGTCGTCGGCGTACACGTGCTCCAGCGTGGCACGGTCTTTGGCAATCATGGCGCGGTACATGGTCTCATACAGCGCCATGATTTCTTGACGAGCCTCCATCGTGTCAGCGGATAAAGTTGGTGTAGGTAACCTCCTCGGCGGCGGGCAGTCCGTTGCGCTCGCGCTCAGCGGCGATGGCGCGGATAAGAAAAGCCATGTTGCGGCCCAGGATGCGCAGACACTGTACGCCTTCTGCATCTTGCATCACGTCTTGGCGCGAGTAGCCGTGCACCATGTTCCAATAGCGGCTGCTGGCGATGGGCATCTCGCTGATGGTAAAATACTTGTTCATAGCGTCGAAGGTGGCGGTGGTGCCCGCACGGCGTGCCGAGACCACGGCGGCTCCCACCTTCATACGCTTGCTGAAGGGGGTGGAGAAGAACAGGCGGTCGAGGAACGACGTCATACCGCCCGCCATACCAGCGAAGTAGACTGGTGAGCCGATGACCAGACCGTCGGCCTTCTCGAAGAGCGGGGCCACCTCATTCACTATGTCGTTGAACACGCAACGCCCCAGCTCTGCGCACTTGAAGCAGGCGATGCAGCCGTGGATGTCCTTGTGGCCGACATGCACAATCTGCGTGTCGATACTTTCGGCGTTCAGTGTCTCGGCCACCACCTCGAGAGCCGTCTGCGTGCAGCCGTCCTTTCCGTGGGGGCTGCCGTTGATAAGTAGTACGTTCATATCGTTGAAAATTTTTGCAAAGATACAAACAAATTTCCCAAATGGCCAAATCTCAAATTGCAGCAAATGCCGCATATTTTGCCATAGCAAGTTTCCCATCGGGGGGGAAGAAAACATCGCGACGCAAGCAATAATACCGAGAGAATGGGGAAGTAAATTTTACCAAGTGAAATAAATGTCGTATTTTTGCAAATTGAAATTATAACAGTTATGGGTTCGATATTTGTCATACAGGGCTTGTTAATCTACATATACGGCTTTGACCACAATCCGCCGCATATACACGTGCGGAGCGGTGACGGTGAGTTTACAATCACTTTGGAAACTCGCGAGATAGAGGGCAAGGCACGTGTAAAATCCATACAGATAGTGAACAAGTTCATTGATGAACATCTGGACGAGCTTTACGAGATTTGGGATAAATCCCAACGTGGCGAAAAGATAGAAAAAATAAACCGATAGGAGGAATCAATTATGTTGACAGTAAAAGATGTTGAATATGAAGGCGGCTACACGCTGCTGTGCGAATTCAGCGATGGGGTGCGCAAACGCGTTGACCTCACGCCGTTGTTGAAGTATCCGGCATTTGAAGAATTGCGAGACGAGAAGCAGTTCATCCAGTTCGGTCTCGACGATACGATTTTTTGGAAAAACGGTGCTGACATAGCTCCGGAATACCTCTATGCCCACGGCTTTGCCATTGCGTAAAAGCCTCAGCCTATTTGCTTCATAAAGGCGTGCCGAAGGCGTGAGGGCCAATAGAAGATGACAATATCAAACAATTGAAAACAGCAATATATGGCATAAACAGAAAGAATAGTATAGACATAAAGACATAACAATAACATAAGCATTGACTACCATTTCGCGTTCAAAATAAGCCTAGTAAACTGATTTTGACAAATCGGGAAAAGATAGTTCAAGGCAAGCCTTACGAAGACAGCCAAGTTACAATGTGGTGGCCTGCGCCATTTGGCGTGAGCAGCATTGTAACGAAGGGTTCTTTCCTAGGCTTCCCTTGAACGCGATGAAAGCTCACGCCTTTCTTATTGCCGGTTTTGTGATTGATAGCAATGCGCTAATCAATCACAAATGGCGAGTTCAGTTAAACAACACGGCAGAGTATATACGCCTGACTATCTTGTCAGACAGATACTCGATTTTGGTGGATACACCAAAGAAAAAATCATTGGTAAGCACGTCATCGACAATAGTTGCGGTGATGGTGCTTTCTTACGTGAAATTGTCAAGAGATATTGCGAGGTATATCAGGGGAAAGACCTTAAACAGCATCTTGAAACATACGTACATGGCATTGAATTAGATTATGAAGAGAAAGAAAAATGTGTGAAAGCGTTAGACGGGATAGCATACAACTACGATGCCCAAAATATCAACTGGGACATCGTCTGTGCAGATGCATTGACCGTCAAAAAACATAATGGTAAGATGGATTATGTCTTTGGAAATCCGCCATATGTAAGAGTTCACAATCTTGACACGAGCTATGATGTTGTAAAGCAGTTCTCTTTTGCTCAACAAGGAATGACCGACTTGTTTATTGTATTTTTTGAGGTTGGTTTTCGTATGATGAATAACAGTGGGCGAATGTGTATCATAACCCCAAGTTCATGGTTTAGTAGCAAGGCAGGAGGTATGTTACGACATTATATCGTGCAGCACAACAACCTTTCCGGCATAATTGATCTTGGCCACTATCAACCGTTTTCCGCTACAACGTATACAGCCATCTCACGATTTGAGAACGACAACACCCAAGTAGAATTGTATAGATATGTTGACGACCTAACACCACCTGAACACATAGATACGCTACCTCTCAACAATTTATGCATCACAGGCAATTTTTATATCTCCTCACGAAACAATCTTTCGGAACTATCTGCCATTCGAACAGGTAAGGCATACAGATATGTCGAGGTGAAGAATGGTTTTGCAACTCTGGCAGACAAGACATTCATAGGTAACTTTCCTTTCGATGAGGGTACCATTGATGTCCTAAAAGCCTCT
>JAFTBM010000034.1 GCA_017455205.1 Bacteroidales bacterium | reverse complement strand
TATGGCATCGGCCATAGCGTTCACCTCTTCGGGTGTGGCCAGGATAGGAACCTCATAGCACATGCAATTGGGGTGCCAACCAGTCCACTTGAAGTCTTTGGGGTAACGTCCTGCCAGCAGGTCGCAGATGTCCTCTTGGTGAGCAGGGTTGCTGGTGGTATGTATCTCAATGCCGAGGACAAGCGCCTCTTCTTGGTAGAAAAATATAGGAAAGTACGTATGCCCTGCCCACGCGGGGCATCCTCTTTTTACACAAGGAGGCGAAGATTCTATCTTCGCCACAATGCCCAAACAGCCTCCAACCCCACCAAGGAGGCGAAGATTCTATCTTCGCCAAAGCGCCCGATCAGCTCCCAATTTCAACCCGTCCTTAACTCACGCCACACCCCACTCCTACCCCTACCGAAACCTCCTCAAACCGTCCTCGAAAAAACACCCAAGGAGCAGCCCATTTTCAAACTACTTCGCGCACGAACTAATTTCTCCCCCTTAAGAGCCCCCACACACCACACCCGCAAACAAGGCGTATCCGCTCCGCAGGGATACGGACTTGATACGGAGCGGATACGGAGCGGATACGGAGCGGATACGGAGCGGGTGGTTAGGGGATAGCATAAGGATACTGATTTCCAGTTGGTTGCAAAATAGTAAGAATGTAAATTACTGAAAGAAAGTGGGTTTTAGGAATAGCAGAGGGCTTTAAGGAGCGGGGAAAAAGGAGGCGGGGAAAGAGGGCGAAAATGCAATTAGTTCGTACACGAAGTAATTTTAGGGCTTTTTAAGGGTGCGGTTTTGATGATGCCGTGAGGGGCAGATAGTGGAAAGAAACGAGGGGTCTCACCTGCGGCGAGACCCCTCGACAATAGAATGCAAAGATGCCTCAATCGGGGTGGTTGCCCCAGAGGAAGAGGTTGTCGGCCACGCTGCCATCGCTGCGGACGATGGTGGAGGAGGCTTCGCGCTCGGAGGAGTGGACATCGGCCATCGGCTCGTCGCCGTCGAGCTGGAAAGCGGGGATATTTTGGACAATGACCCCACCGTTAGGGTTGTTGCGCAGCTGATTGTGGATGAAGCGGATGCGCTCGGCACGGTCCTGGGCGAGTGCTTCGCTAAAGCCGTGGTTTTCGGGCTTCGGTGTTGCAGGAGCAACGGGGTGAGGAGCAGCAGCAAATTCAGGAGCGGGGGAGAATGTTGGAGCTGCGGGAGCAATAGTTTCGGGTGCGAGGTCGACGGGCGAGGAGGATAAACTCGGAGCTTGAGAGTGTGAGGGGGCGGCAGCTGAGTGTTCGTCGTGGTGGATGAGGGTGATTTCATCGCCAACGGTGGCATCGATTTCCGTTAAGAACTCCTGGCTGCCGGCGCGAATATGACGTGGGGTGCTGACGGTTGGGGCATCGTCGAAGTCGTCGAGGGTGAAGACGTTGCCTTTCTCCTCGGGGGCGGGTGCGGGGGTTGTATCGGCTGGTGCAGGCGTGGTTTTCTCACTGACGATGAGGATGGGTTCTTCCTCTATGTCGTGCGAAGGGGTGGAGGGAGCGGGCTGGATGAAGGAGACTGGGGTTTCGGTTGCGACGGGAGCGGGGTCGGCAGTTCGTAGCTTGGTATCGACCACCATGCCGTCTTCGTCGAGGACAGATATGGTGGACTTATCGGAGGCGGTGGTCTTCGCCTTATTGTCGGTTTCGTTGAGGTCGATTACCTGTACCTCTTTTTTGTCGAATCCAGTGGCGATAAGGATGACCTTGAGGGTTTCGCCGAGCGAGTCGTCGGTGCCAGCGCCCCAGATGAAGTCGGCGGTGCCGTTGGTTTTTTCGAGGAGGTAGTCGGTTATCTCGGCCTGCTCGTCCATAGTGAGCTCGTGGTCGGTAGAGTAGGAGAAGTAGAGGAGCACGTTTTTGGCACCATTGATGTCGTTGTCGTCGAGGAGGACGGAGGTGGTTGCGGCCTCGATGGCATCGTGGGCGCGGTTTTCGCCGCTACCCGAACCCGAACCCATAAGGGCCGTACCCGAACCCTGCATGACGGTGTTTACATCTTTGAGGTCGATGTTGATATAGGCGTTGTTGGTGATGATTTCGGCGATACCTTTGACGGCGGTGAGTAGGACATCATCGGCCATGGCGAAAGCTTTGGATATACCGAGGTTGCCGAAGGTGCGGAGCTTATCGTTGTTGATGACGATAATAGAGTCGACGTGCTGGCTGAGTTCCTTGATGCCATCTTCGGCTTGAGCAAGGCGGCGCTTGCCTTCGAAGGAGAAGGGTAGGGTTACGATAGCTACGGTGAGGATTTTGCTGATGTTCTTGTCCTGGGTGTCAATGCTTTTGGCGATTTCGGCTATGATGGGTGCTGCACCAGTACCAGTGCCGCCGCCCATACCAGCGGTGATGAAGAGCATCTTGGTGTTGTGGGAGAGGGCTTCGCGGATAGTGTCGGCATGGTCGAGCGCTGCTTGTTTAGCCACGGCGGGGTCGTTGCCTGCACCGAGTTCACCGATGGAAATCTTATTGGGTATGGGGCTTGAGTTGAGGGCCTTCATATCGGTGTTGCAGACGACGAAGTCCACTCCGTTGATGCCTTGACGGAACATGTGGTTGACTGCGTTGCCACCACCGCCTCCTACGCCAATGACCTTGATGATGGAGGACTGGTTTTTGGGGGCATCAAAGGTAAAATAATTGGTATTTGCGTTATCTTCCATGAGCGTAGATTATCTTAAATGGTTAGTAATAAATTGATTAAAACTATATCTTATGGTGTCTAATCCGATGTAAATTTACGAAAAATAGCAATGCCACATAGGGGGCATTAGTACTTAATTATCAACAGAGTTGTCCACAGATGCGATTATTGTCAGTCGATGTCGTCGGTGAATTGGCGTGTGAGCCAGTCGTTGATAGCGTTGAGGCCAAAGCGTTTCCGCTTGGGTTCAGACGGGGTGGCAGCAGGTTGGGTTTCGGCGGCAGGGGTCTCTGGCATATCCTTGAAGATATCGACGTGGTCGGAGGCCTCCTCGTTCTTGTTGGCACTGCTGGAAGTTGCAGCCTGGGTGCTTTCAAGACCGTGGAGCACAAGGCCGATGCCGGTGGCGAACATCGGGTGAGCGAGCTCCTCGTAGCCGATGCTTGAGGGGGAGAGGTGTTCGTTGGGGATACCGATACGGGTACTATTGGCAGTGATGAGTTCGCAGAGATCCTTAATGTTTTTGAGCTGTGCACCACCGCCGGTGAGGACTACGCCCGCGATGAGTTGCTTTTGCAGGCCAGAGGTTTGAATTTCGTATTCCACCTGCTCGAGTAGCATTTTGGTGCGGGCATTGATGATTTTGGCGAGGTTTTTGACATAGATTTCGCGTGGGGCTTGGTGGTGGATGCCGGGGATGGAAATGATGTCGCGGTCGCTGACAGCTTGGACGAGGCAGGAGCCAAAGCGCACTTTGAGGCTTTCGGCCTGTTTTTTTAGCACGGTGCAGCCTTCTTGGATGTCTTTGGTAATGGCGTTGCCCGCAAGTGGGAGGACGGAGGTGTGGCGGATGATGCCATCGAAGAAGATGGCGATGTCGGTTGTGCCACCACCGATGTCGACCATGGCTACGCCAGCATCGCGGTCGCGGTCGTCGAGTACTGCCTTGGAGGAGGCCACGGGTTCAAGGACTACGCCTTTGGTGCTCAACCCAGCCAGTTCGATGGCATAGCGGATGTGGTGCAGGTTTTGGGCGTTGCCAGTTACCATGTGGAAGTCGGCTTCAAGCACGTTGCCAGCCACGCCGACCGGGGGAATTTCGCGGCTCAAAGGTTGCCCATCGACGATATACTGCTGGGGGAAGATGTGGATAATTTCCTCGCCAGCTTCGAGCAGGACGTTGTGCTGTTCGGAAATCAGGCGGTCGATATCCGACTGCTCAATGAGAGGCTGGCCTTGGGCTATCATGACGCTACCATGGCTTGGGCGCGACTTGATGTGCTGACCAGCGATACCCACCCAGACCTCGGTGATGGGGATGCCCGCTTGCTCGGAGGCTTCGCTGACGGCTTTTTTGATGGACTCGGCGGTGTAGGTGATGCTTCTGACCACGCCGTGTTCCACACCCACCGATTCGGTCTTGCCGAAGCCGAGGATTTTCACCTTGTCGTTTTCGTCGCGGGTGCCGACAAAGCAAGCAATCTTGGTGGTGCCGATGTCGAGGCCAACAATGATTTCGTTTGCGTTCATAGTCTATCGTATTTATCTATTATTTGATTCTTTGGTGCAGACCACTTGGTGGTTGAACTTGAGATTGATTTTGGAGTAGGTGTGCCAGCCAGCACGGGGCATACCCTTGAGGTAGAAGAGGAGAAGACGGGAGAACTTATCGTCAAGGTCGGTGGCCGATCCAAGCTCTATGGTGTGGTTTCCGAGTTTGGGTACGAGGATAATGTCTGCATTAGGTAGGGAGTAGATTTGGTCGATGAGGCAGGAATATTTGGGGTGGTCGTAGAGCCATCGGGCGAGGGTGAGCAGCGATGAGAGCTGGAGGTTGAGGCTGTCGGTGCAGAGTGGTTCGGTGAATTGGCCACTGGCCACAAGGACATCACAGAAACCGCGGCTGCCAGGCGGCATAAAACGGAAGTCGGCATCGACATAGTATTCGCGCGAGCCATAGAAGAGGCGGACAATGGGCGTGCACTGGACGGCACGGACGACCACCTTGCCGCTAACGCTGACGGTGGCCGAGACATCGCGCAGGTAGGGGACACGGGCTGCTGCGTCGGCCACAGCCCGTCGGTCAACATCCTGCACCCTTGTGGCTAAAAGGGCAGGAATGGCAGCCAACACACTGTCAATCACCGCTTGCTCATCGACCAGCTGTGGAGTATCGCCACAGCGGAGGCTTACCTCGATACCACTCACCGTAGAGTGCGAGCGGCTGATGTTGGCCACAATGGTCAGCACCAGCAGGGCGATGGCACCGAGGAGAATGAGCAATATGGTGTAGGGTCGCTTCATAGGAGTTGGTCGCGTAGGGTGGATTCGAGTTGGGGTACTAACTGGTCGATGTTGCCTGCACCGAGGGTAAGCACAACGTCGGGGCAGAGGGCTGGAACGAGTTCAAGAGCCTGCTCGGGGGTGCAAAGATACTTGGACAGGCTAGGGATTTTGCGAAGCAGCATGCTGGAAGTAACGCCAGGCAGGGGTGCTTCGCGTGCGGGGTAGATGGGGAGCATGACGACTTCATCGAGCAGCTGCAGTACAGAAGCAAACTGGTCGGCGAGGTCGCGGGTGCGGGAGTAGAGGTGGGGCTGGAAGATGCCTACGAGGCGCTTGCCAGGGTAGAGGTAGCGGACAGATTCGATGGTGGAACGGATTTCAGCAGGGTGGTGAGCATAGTCGTCGATATAGACAAGCTCTTTTTCGCGGATGCGGTAGTCGAAACGGCGGCGGACGCCATCGAAAGTCTTCAGGCCATCGCGCAATTGATGTTCGTTAAGGCCGAGGGTGAGGACAACGGCAGCTGCGGCCACAGCGTTCTCGACATTGAAGAGGGCTGTGGAGCGGAGTTCAAGGTCGAAGAATACGCCTTGCGGTGTACGGAGGTCGAAGAAGAGGTTGCCTCCGTAGGCACGGACATTGATAGCGTAGAAGTCGGCCTCGATGCCACGAACTGTGTAGGTAGAGACAGCCTCGTGGGGAAGATGGAGATGAGGGGCAGAGGAGGCATGGTGGTGGTCGGCGTGTGCTGGTTCGGGGGCATGGTGGTGATGGTGGTCGAGGTCGAGATAAGGAGAGCCGTCGGCTTGGAGAAAGGTGCCTTGCTTGAGGAAAAGATGGCCGTCGGGGCTAACTTGGTTGGCAAACTGAATATAGGCATCCATCAGCTGCTGGTGGGTGCCATAAATGTCGAGGTGGTCAGCGTCGGTGGAGGTGATGACAGCATAGTGGGGATGAAGCTGCAGGAAAGAGCGGTCGTATTCATCGGCTTCGACCACGATATAGTCGCTCGTCGGGCTTACTACGAGGTTGCTACCAAAATTCTTGCTAATGCCGCCGAGGAAAGCAGTGCAGCCGAAACCTGAATGGTGGAGGAGGTGGGCAATGAGAGTGGAGGTGGTAGTCTTGCCGTGGCTACCAGCTACGGCTATGCACTTTTTGCCTTGCGTTATCTCGCCCAAGGCTTGTGCACGCTTGATGAGAGGGATGCCCCGCTGACTGAGGGCGATAAACTCCTGTGAGGTGGAGGGGATGGCAGGGGTGTAGACGGCAAGGTCGATGGACGGCGGCAGGAGGGAGGGATTGTCTTCATAGTGAATGGAGATACCTTCCTGCTCAAGTTCGCGGGTGAGCGGGGTGGCGGTGCGGTCGTAGCCACTGACTTGATGGCCTTGCTGGTGGAAGTAGCGAGCAAGTGCACTCATACCGATGCCGCCGATGCCGAGAAAATAGTAGTTCATAGGACGGGGTGTTATCTTTCGGGGTGAGAATTTTGCTTCACGATACGCTCGATTTGGTCAACGATTTTGCCTGCAGCCCCATAGACAGCAAGCTTGCGAATGGCTGCACTCATAGCCTGACGCTTGTCGGTGCTTTCCAACAATTCCTTGACCAGCGGAAGGCAGAGCGAGTTGCAACTATCGTCCTTGACCATCAAGGCAGCCCCTTTATCGACGAGGGCGAGGGCATTTTTAGTCTGGTGATCCTCGGCCACGTTGGGCGATGGTATCAGCACGACTGGTTTCCCAACAATGCAGAGTTCGCTGATAGCGATGGCACCCGCACGAGAGACGATGACATCGGCAGCAGCATAGGCCATATCCATACGTGAGATGAACTGGTGAACCTTGACCCACTCGCCGACACCAGCACTCTCCACGGCTGCCTTTGCACGGTCGAACATCCATTGCCCCGTCTGCCAAATGAGCTGCACATTGTTTTCGCGGAAAAAGTGGAGGTGCGAAAGGAGCATCTCATTGATGCTTCGAGCACCCAGACTTCCACCGACCGAGAGCATCACTCGGCGCTGACTGTCGAGGCCAAAATGGGCACATCCCTCGGCCTTGGTGGCCGACATCTGCTCAATATCAGACCGCACAGGGTTGCCAGTGAAGACAATCCGCTCTTTTGGGAAAAAGCGTTGCATACCCTCATAGGCCACGCAGATAGCCTTTGCCCTTCGGGCAAGGAGCCTGTTGGTCAAGCCAGCATAGGAGTTTTGTTCCTGCAATAGCGTGGGAATACCCTGCTTGGCTGCGGCCTTAAGGGTGGGTTCGCTGGCGAATCCCCCAACCCCTACCACCACATCGGGCTGGAAATCCTGCAAGATGGCCATCACTAAACGACGGCTTCGCATCATACGGAAGGGGAGTTGGAGATTCTTGACAATATTAGATGGGGTCAACTTGCGCTGAAGACCTGCAATAGGGAGACCTTTGATAGCATAGCCAGCCGCTGGGACTTTACTCATTTCCATCCGACCTTCGGCTCCGACAAAGAGGATGTCGGCTTCAGGTGAGCGGCGCTTAATTTCGTTGGCTATGGCGATGGCTGGGAAAATGTGGCCACCGCTACCTCCTCCACTGATGATGATTTTCATGCTCATAATATATCAAATTGCCAGTATCGCTATTCGTTGTTTGCAGGTTCGGTTTCAGGGGTATTAGCCACAGGGGTTGCCTCCTTCTGCTCCTGATACTTCTGACGCTTGACATCGGCAGCTACCGATTGGATAATGCCCAAAGAAAGTGCCAAGAGGAGATAGGAAGTGCCACCATAGCTGATAAACGGGAGAGTCTGCCCTGTAACAGGAAGCACCCCCACGGCCACACACATATTGACCAGTGCTTGGAGGAAAATCATAGTGCCGAGACCCACCGCCACCAATGCACCAAAACGCCCTTTGCAGCGCATAAAGAGCATAATACATCGGAAGTAGAGTATACAATAGAGGATAAAGACGCCCATACCCGCGAAGAGTCCACATTCTTCGATGATGATGGCGAAGATAAAGTCGTTGTGAGCCTGGGTCATTAGGCGTGCATGTATGGTCTGACCGACACCAGCCCCCATCAGTCCGCCACGGGCAATTGCCATCTTGGCCATATTGGCTTGCGAAAGTTCGGCATAGTCTGGGTTCACAAATGAATAGAGCCTATGCCCCCAGGTTGACTGTCGCTGGAGGGTAGTTTCTATGGTTGGATTATCACCTTGAGAATTGAGGCTGCGTTCATAACGATTATAGCTCACTGCCAAAAAGATGCCCACAGCAGCGATGCCGATGATGAACATTCGCCACCAATAAGTTTTGTTCACTCCACCAAAAAGCATCATCAGGAAGACCGATAGGAAAATCAAAGCCGCCGTGGAGAAGTTCTCTGGAAACACGAGGGCAGCCACCAGCACCACGTAGACGAGCAGCATAAAGAAAGTGCCGAGATCCCTAATTGAATCCTTCTTCAAGGCCATAAGTCGTGCAATAAATACTATCAAGGCCACCTTTGCTATCTCGGAGGGCTGGAATTGCCCAATGATAGGGACACGAAGCCAGCGCCCGTGCAGAGCCAGCATCAAGGCCAAGAGGGCGAGCGAGAGCCAATAGAAGAGGACAGAAAATCGGGAGAAATAGCGATAGTCGGTATGCGAGAAGACGATGACCACCACATAGGACAAAAGGACGATGACAAAATGGCGTAGGAAGAGTGTGGTGGGGGTCTTTGAGGTGAAGTGTGTGTAGGCTTCAAGGCCAATAGAACTATAGACGGCCAAAAGCGAGATGGCACTTAACAGCACGAAGACCACCCATATCACGGTGTCGCCACGGAAAAGGCCACCGAAGTGAGGGCGACGCTTGGTGGTGGAAGCCTGTGTATGTGCGACAGAATCCATTAGAGGCAGAATATAGCTATGGCCGTTTAGAGTTCATTTACTTCATGGCGGAAACGCTCGCCCCACACCCTCGAGGGAATACCATCATCGGTCGCGGGCGAAAATAGGACGCTGACATCCTGAGCATCATAGAGGTAGGCGAGGTGCAAGGCTTCAGACAGCGAGCTGCACGACTGGATATTGTGGACAGCATCTTTGAAAGCATTCCTCAACTGCTCGTCGGGGCCAAGCACGAGCAGCATACGCACCTTGCGCAAGGCCGAAGGGACGAGTTTGCTATAGTCTACTGGATGGTCACTTCCGCAGGCAATCCATATCAGCCCCCCCTGCAGCGTCTCCAAAGCATACCACGTGGCATTAGGCGTGCGGGCCGCTGCATCGTTGATATATTCACGACCTATGATACGGGCGACTGGTTCAATCCTAAACGGGGTGTCCTCAATACGGTTGAAGCAGGCACGCAGCGATGCGTTTCGCATAGCTTTCAGGCGGTCAGCGTCAAGGGCGGCCAAGCTCGAGTGGCCATATTCTTGCCCCATTTTGGCTAAAGATTCAAGAGTCATTCTATCTTAATTTAAGAGTTGTCAATGTAAAGATAGCCAGCAAAATGGCTACGATGATAAATCGGGTTACCACCTTCTCCTCTGCCTGACCTTTCTTCTGGTAGTGGTGGTGCAAAGGCGACATCAGGAAAGGGCGCTTTTCCACTGGCACCATTTCGCCAGCGGGCAACTTATGCTTGCGCCGGTAACGCTTGCAGGCGACCGTCTGAATGATAACCGAGAGATCTTCCACCAAATAGATACCACAAAGCACAGGGAGCAAAAGCTCCTTCTTAATCAAAACGGCAAAGACGGCGATGATACCCCCGATGGTAAGCGACCCCGTGTCGCCCATAAAGATTTCGGCAGGATGAGTATTGAACCACAAGAACCCAAGCGTAGCACCCACAAAGGCCATGCTGAACACTGCCAGTTCGCCCACATTGGGCAAGTACATAATATTGAGGTAGCTGGCCATGATGACATTGCCCGTAATCCAAGCCAACAGGGCAAGCACACCACCATTCACAGCAGCCACCCCAGTGGCTATACCATCAATACCATCGGTCAGATTGGAAGCATTGCTCACGGCAGCCACTATGAAGATAACAATCAGCACAAACACCACCCAAGCGTAATCAACTGCCCACGATCCAAGCCAAGAGACCAGCCAGGTATAGTCAAATTCATTGTTCTTCACAAAAGGAATCGTGGTCTTCAAAGGCTCTTCAATGCAGGGGTGAAACACCATAACCAGCCCTACGGCTAATCCCAATGCCACTTGTCCCACCAGCTTATACTTCCCCGGCAACCCAGCCTTCCCTTTCCTCTTTTTAAGGTAATCGTCCAAAAATCCCACACACCCCATCCATAGTGTCGTCCCAATCATAATCAACACGTACACATTATCAAGCTTAGCGAAAAGCAATGTCGGCACAATGATGGCTGTGATAATAAGCAGGCCGCCCATAGTCGGGGTCTGTGCCTTTTGCGAAGCACCTTCCAACCCAAGCTCGGTTCGGACGTCGTCAAGCATTCCCATCTTCTGCTTCATCCAGCGGATGAATGGCTTGCCGAGAAAAAGAGTAATCAGCAGCGAAGTAACAATGCTTGCCCCCGCACGGAAAGAGATATACTGGAACACTCCTGCTCCTGGAAGATTCCATACCCTGTCCAACCAATCAAAAAGATAGTATAGCATAGTCTCTATTCCTTATGATTCAACACAACAGTGGCCTAAATATTTTTACGAACAATCATCGCCAAGAATTGCCCCCGCAAGGCATTCGAAGCGCCTCGCAAATGGAGGTGCGGCCAGTAGGGACTTGGTGCGTGTTTGGTCCGTGTTTGGCCCGTGTTTGGCCCGTGTTAAGTCCGACTCCACTCGGACGTGACACGGACCTGACACGGAGTTGACACGGAGTTGACACGGACCAAGTCCCTCCCAGCACATGAACAAATTCTTTCCCATTACGAAATTTCTAATATGACGTTTCGGATACTATTGGGTTCAACTTTAATTATCATTCTTTGAGGCTTCCCTCTCGGCAAGAGCCGCACCCAACTCCTCTACGTCGTCGAAATGCGACCTTACCCCTTTCACTTCTTGATACTTTTCATGCCCTTTACCAGCCACCAGCACAATATCACCATCATGTGCCATCATGCAGGCTGTCCGTATGGCCTTCCTGCGGTCGGTTATGCGAACTGCACGGCACTTTTGCTGGGCAGAGAGTCCCTGTTCCATATCGTTTAGGATAGCATCAGGTTCCTCCGAACGGGGATTGTCTGTGGTTAGCACCACCTTGTCGCTCCCCTCGGCAGCAATTTTGGCCATCTCGGGCCGTTTCGTGCGGTCGCGGTCGCCACCACAGCCTACCACTGTGATGATAGATTGCGACTTCTGGCGAACTTCGTCTATTGTGGTAAGCACATTCAGCAGGGCATCTGGCGTGTGAGCATAGTCCACTATCCCCACCACTTTCCCATCACCTATGTATTGGAAACGCCCAGGAGCAGGCTCCAGAAGGCTCAACTGCCGTAGCACCTCGGCCTTGTCGGCTCCACACATCACTGCCGCACCATATATCGCCATCAGATTGTAGGCATTAAACCTGCCCACCAACCTGCACCACACCTCGCTTCCTTGCACGTTGAGGTACATTCCTTGGAATGTATTTTCGATGAGCTTACACCGGAAGTCGGCCTCACGCTGCAGGGCATAGGTCATTACCTTTGCTTTGCAATTTTGCACCATCACCTTGCCGTTGCGATCATCCACGTTGGTCAAAGCCCATGCCTCTTTGGGCAGCATATCAAAGAAGCCCTTCTTGGCCGCGATATAATTGGCCATCGTGCGGTGGAAGTCAAGGTGGTCATGGGTGATGTTGCTGAATATAGCTCCAGCAAAATGTAGTCCCGCAATACGCTTCTGCACCACGGCATGGCTACTCACCTCCATGAAGCAATACTGGCAACCCGCATCCACCATCGCAGCCAACAATCGGTTGAGCTCCAAAGCATCGGGTGTGGTGTGGCTGGTGGCCACTTCCGCCTCATCTATCTTGTTGATGATGGTTGAGATTAACCCTACATGGTATCCCAGATTGCGGAAAAGCCTGTGTAGGAGCGTTACCGTGGTGGTTTTACCATTAGTGCCAGTGATTCCGACCAAAGCCAGCCGCTCCGATGGTCTCCCGTAATAATTGGCCGCTATCTGCCCCAAGGCCAAACTGCTATCCTTCACCTTCACCACTACCACATCTGCTGGCACTTCTGCCGTCAGTTCCTCACACACCACCGCAGCTGCTCCTTGTGCCACCGCAGCACCTATGTAGTTATGCCCATCAACGATTGTGCCTCGTTGGGCAACAAACAGACTCCCTCTGCGCACTTTACGCGAATCGAACTGCACATCACCTACTTTCAGTGCGACATCGCCTATCACCTCTGCCTCTATTCCTTTGATTATATCTTTGATTTGCATCATCTCTACTATTATTAATCATCCGCTACTTCAGCACTATATCTACCATCGCACCACCTTTGGCCGCTTGTCCAGCACTGGGCGACTGCGAAACGACCTTGCCATATCCACGCACCCTCGCCCGATAGCCAGCCTCGTTGAGCATCGCTATGGCATCTTTCGCCGTCATTCCAAAACAATTGGGAATTCTACCCTGTCTCACCTCATAGCGCACGTATCTTCCCTCCTCACCTTCACCATTCACCTTATATCTCACCCACTCTCCCACCGAGTCTGCCTCCCGATAAGGGATTTTGAGTCGGCGATAAGCCTCACTGATGCCTTTTTCCCTCCCACCAAGCAGCACGGGCCGTTGCTTGGCCATGGCACTATCTTCCTCCAACCGCGGCCAAACTGAATGCACAGCGCCATCACTCAAGCCTTTGTCTACCGCTACCACGCAGTCGCTGATGGCCTTAAACACTATTGCTGCCTGCCTGCCATAATAAGGAATGTCCTCCAACACCACCATGCAAGTATATCGCGGGTTCTCCGATGGGAAAAAGCCTGCAAACGAGGCATTATAGCGCCGACGGTCGGCATAGCTATGCACCGCTGTACCTGTCTTGCCTGCAATACCATAGGTCGTGTTTTTGATGTTGTTGCCCGTGCCGTTTTCCACCACCCCTTCGAGCATATCACGCATCAACTCCGCAGTCCGCCGACTGCACATTTTCGGATTGAGAACCACAGGCTTCACCTTGCGTTCACTCCCCCTTTCATCCACTATTGCCTTGCAGAACAGCGGCTTCACCATGCGTCCACCAGCCCCAATCCCATTGTAGAACGTCAGCAGCTGCAGTGCCGACACTCGGGTGGAATAGCCATAGCAGAAGTTGAGAAAGTCGCGGTTGGAACGGTGCAGATTGTTGATTCGTGCCTGGTATTCTGGTGCTTTCACATCAGTATTCAGCTTGGCATAAGGAAACACCTCCTCCACCAGATGCCGCAGCGTGTCGCGCTGCCTATTATAGATGTTCCATCCCAAAGCACTCATTCCCACATTCGACGACTGCTCTATCACCTCTTTGAGCGAAAGCGAATCGCGTCCAGCCAAGACGTGGTCGTCACGTATTTCCCCATCCTTGCCGCCAAAATTGTGATAGCCCGCAACGAGGCGCATAGAGGTGTCTATATGACCATTGGGGTCTTCAAGCATAGCTGTAAGTATCACCGTCTTGAACGTAGAGCCTGGCTCATACATGTCGCTCACTGCCACATTGCGGTCGCGCTTCTCGCGATAGCCGTGTACGGTAGTGTCCACCGCAAGGTTGGCACAGGCCAGCATATATCCCGTCTCCATCTCCATCAGCATCGCACACCCCGCTGTGCCACCATACATCTGGAGTGCTTTGCGCAGTGCACTTTCGGCCATATCCTGGTAGCGAGTGTCTATCGTGGACACAATATGTTGCCCATCTATCCTCGGACGTAGCACCACCGTGTCTATCACTCCCTCGTCTGTACGCTGTTCCGCCGACTGACCTTTTTTGGGCACATCAGCCAGCCAGATGCCGCGCGTCAGCCTTTGGCAATTGAGCAGGCCATCCTGCCCGCGAAGTATGGAGTCGTAGTATCCCTCCAATCCTGTGTAGGTGTTGCTCGACAGCTCGTTGCGGAAACCGATGGTGTTTTCGGCCATATTCCCATAGATATGTGCACGAACTTGATGCACCACACTGCGTCCATCCACCTGCTGCACCACGCCACGCCTCCACCCGGGCAACCGACATATCTGCGTCCATGTGGAATAAGGCACCCCCCTCTGCACCAGGAAGCACCGCCGTGGCCTTGTTTTCTTACGCTCCCCTCTGATGAGGTCGCGGTAATATACTACGCTATGTTGGGGTATTGCCTCGTGCAACATTATGCACACCGTGTCTATATACTTCTCGAAGCATGAGTCCACAATAGGGCCACTCTCCATCTTCACACCTTTGCTGTTTACCTTCACCTCGCCATTTTTGTCTTTCACGTATTCATTCATCAAGTCAAGGTATAGGTCGCATTCGGTAACCGTCGTGGCCAGTATCTTCCCGTCGCTGCTGTAAATATTGCCTCGCCGTGCGGGGTCGGCACGCAGACTTGCCTCACGATTTTCAGCCAACTCTCTCCACTCTTCCCCATGTACCCATTGTATATTGACTATCCCCCATAGAATGCAGATGCCTGATCCCAACGTTATCAGCACGCCGAACCACAACACCCACCTCGGTGTCTTGCTACCTTCTATGTTATTCTCTTGCTTCACTGCTCCCGTTTCCTTCTGCTATTTCTCTATTTCATAAGGAGGGCCCGCCGTAATGCCCACACCCGTCCCCTGTAAGTCCTCGGCTATCTGCGATATTTTCACACTCTGCTGATAGCGCTTCTGCACCTGTATGCGTGCCTCGCGCAGGAATTTCAATCGCTCCTCCTCCGCTTGCCGCTCGCGACTCAACGCCTCGATGCGGTAGCGGTTGCCCACTATCAGCAGCAGGTAGACCACAATCAATCCCAACAGTGGCAGCTGCCGAAGCACGAACTTGTCCTTCAATATATCCCCCCCCATAATGAGCCTCAACCAGCGGCCTCCACTCCTGCGCTTTCGCTCTTCCTCTTCTCCGTGCCCCCCCGACATCGAACCCTCAACGCCCTGCCCCTGCTCCACCTCTTCTGCCTTTGCCGCAGCCTCGAGCCCTTCTTCGACGTTCTTCTCTATGTATTTATTGCTCATTGCCATTGTTCAACTTCTTGTTGCCTACCGCCTCTGATCTCTTCCCTCTTTATCCACCGCCGTCTTCTCCCCTACCCTGAGGCGAGCACTCCTCGCCCTACCATTGGCCACCACCTCCTCATCCGATGCCTCGCACCTGCACAGCGGCTTGATAGGCGATAGCACGTTGCCGTAGAAATCCTTTTCCACCACCCCCTCGGCATTCCCACTCTTCATAAAGTTTTTCACTATCCTGTCTTCCAACGAATGATAGCTTATCACCACCAGCCGTCCTCCGTGCATCTTCAATCCTTCCAATCCATCGCTTTCAGGCTCTCGCAGCAACTCTATGGCCTGCCCCATCATCTCGCGCAGTGCATCCAACTCGCCGTTCACCTCAATCCGCAGCGCTTGAAACAGCATAGCCAACACCTTATTCTCCCTTCCCCTCGGAAGCAGTCTGACCACCGCATCACGCAAATCACCCGTGCTGACAATCTCTTTCTCCTCCCTTGCTCTCACTATCGCCCTCGCCATCTGCCGAGCATTGGGAAGCTCGCCATAGAGCCGCAGCACCTCGGCCAGCGCCCCCTCCTCCATGCCGTTCACCACCTGCCGTGCCGTGATGCCACTCCGACTATTCATCCGCATATCCAACTCACCCTCCAACCTTGTGGAGAAACCACGCCCAGCGGTATCAATCTGATGGCTGCTCACCCCCAAGTCGGCCAACACCCCGTCCACCTGTTTCACCCCGTAGAGCCGCAAATAATTTCTCAAATAGCGGAAATTCTCCCCTATCAGCGTGAAGCGCGGATCATCGATGGCATTGGCCTGTGCATCGGCATCTTGGTCAAAGGCAAAAAGCCTACCCTCGCTACCCAGCCGTTCCAGTATGGCTCGCGAATGGCCACCACCACCGAAGGTTACATCCACATAAACCCCCTCGGACCAAATATCCAGCCCGTCCATCGCCTCGCGAAGCATCACCGGTATGTGGTAATCGCTGCTCATTCCGCTGCCGCCAACTGTCCGAGCAACTCCTCCGCCCGCTGGGCGAAATCGCTACCCGTGGTGTTCATCTTGTCGTAGGCCACCCGGTCCCAGAGTTCAATGAACTTTCCAGTCGACTGCAACACAACCTCTTTGGCATTCGCCACCAGCGACTTCTGCTCCACCGGTATCAAAAGGCGATCATTGGTATCAAGCTCAATGATATTGCCTTCCGTCAGCTTCCGCAGCAGCTCGCGATCCTCGCGGCGATAGGGATTCAACCTCTCCTGGAGTCTCTCCACCTCCTCCTTGAAACTGGCATAAGTCCAAAGCTCCAAACACTCGGCATAGATGCTCTGGCGAATCACAAACCGACCGTCCTCCGTCTCCAGCTGCCTCTTCAAGGCAACGGGAAACTTGAACCGCCCGTTCGAGTCCACCTTACAGTATTCTTTTCCAAGTATTAAGGACATTTTAGCCTATGATTTTTCAAGTTGTAAAGTTACGAAGAAAATTCCAATTTTTGCCTAAAAAAACCTTTTTATCCCTTTTTTAACCATTTTTAGTTGTTCATAACCCATAACGCACCTCGCTCCGTTTTGTTTCATTTTTCTTCGCATCATATCACATCTGTCTGCAAACCAACGCAAAACGCCACCCCTATCTTTCATTCCTACTGCGATTCTCCCAATGTTGAAAACTTTTCCCAATTTCCCACGGTCTCCCTCTGGTTCGCTCCAGGCAGCTCCGCTACAAAATTTGCCACCCCAACAGGCAATAAACCACTCTACCCCCCCGTTTATACCCACAACTATGGAAACCGCAGCATTGGTCTCTGGCGGAGTGGACAGCTCAGTGGTAGTGCACCTGCTGAAAGAGCAAGGCATCACCCCCGACATCTACTACATCCGCATCGGCATGGAAGACGAGGAGGGCTACATCAGTTGTCCCGCCGAGGAGGACATCGAAATCACCCAATGGCTCGCCCGCCACTACGGCTGCCGCTTCGAGGAAATCGACCTCCACCGTGAGTATTGGGACAAGGTGGTCAGCTACACCATCGAGAGCGTACGCCGTGGGCTGACCCCCAACCCCGACGTGATGTGCAATAAGCTAATCAAGTTCGGTGCCTTCATCGACCGCCGCGGCCATGCCTACTCCCACATCGCCACTGGCCACTACGCTCGCACCGAAGAGCTACACAGCCGCACCTTCCTATCCACCGCAGCCGACCCCGTCAAAGACCAGACCGACTTCCTCTCGCAACTCGACTACGACCAAATCCGCCGCCTCCGCTTCCCTATCGGCGGCCTGCTGAAATCCCAAGTGCGCTCCATCGCCACCGAGGCGGGTCTCCCCTCGGCCTCGCGCAAGGACTCGCAAGGCATCTGCTTCCTCGGCAAAATCAACTACAACGACTTCATCCGCCGCTACCTCGGCGAGCGCGAAGGGAAAATCATCGAGCTCGAAACAGGCCGCACCCTCGGCACCCACCGCGGCTACTGGTTCCACACCATCGGCCAGCGCAAAGGTCTCTACCTCAGCGGAGGCCCTTGGTTCGTGGTGAAAAAGGACATCGACCAAAACATCCTCTACGTCTCCCAGGGCTACACTCCTGCTGCTGCCCACGGCCGCACCATCCGCCTGCTGGGCTTCCGCTACCTCTCTGCTCCCCTCTGGGGAACACCTGACGGCGTGGAAGTGAAGTTCAAAATCCGCCACGTGCCCGAATTCCAATCAGCCAGGCTCTTCACCGAACCCGATGGCATCGTGAGGCTCGAAAGCACCGAACCCGTGCAAGGCATCGCCGCTGGCCAATACGCCACCCTCTACGACAGCCAAGCCCACCTCGTGGTGGCCTCGGGAATGATTATCTAAACCGCTATGCAACTCTTCTACCATAAAGACCTCGAAGCCGGTGCGCTTCTCACCCTCGACCCCGAGGAAAGCCGACACGCCATCAAAGTGCTCCGCCGCCATGCAGGCGACACCCTTTACCTCACCAACGGTCGGGGCGAGGCTTTCGACTGCCGCATCTTGGATGCCAACCCGAGCGCCTGCCTCGTCGAAGCCTCAGCCTCCCCCTCTGCCGCCTTCCCATCCCACGCCTCCACTCCACGCCTCCACCTCGCACTCGCACCCACCAAAAACCCCGCTCGCACCGAATGGCTGGTCGAAAAAACCGTCGAAATGGGCATCAGCGAAATCGCACTCCTGCAATGCGACCACAGCGAACGCACCTTCCTCAAGACCGACCGCCTCGAGAAGCTCGCCATCAGCGCCATGAAGCAAAGCCTCCGCACCACCCTACCCACCATCCTTCCCCCCGTCAGTTTCGCCCAATGGCTCACCTGCCGCAGCGAGAGCCAACGCCTGATTGCCCACTGCGAGGCCGACCTGCCCCGCACTCCCCTCGCCTCCGCCCTCCTTCCCAACCGCGACACCGCCCTGCTCATCGGCCCCGAGGGCGACTTCTCGCCCTCCGAAATCGCAGCCGCCCTCGACCGCGGCTTCCTGCCCGTCAGCCTCGGCCACGCACGCCTGCGCACCGAGACTGCTGCCCTCTTCGCCGTAGCCGCCTTCAACCTTATCAACACCCCCCACTCATGAAACACCACCTCCGCCTGCCCCTACTCTGCGCCCTCCTCCTCGCACCCCTCGCCTCCACGGCTCAACCCCAGCTGGCAGTGGTCAAATATGGTGGAGGCGGCGATTGGTACGCCAACCCCACCTCGCTGACCAACCTCATCGCTTTCTGCAACCAGACACTCCACATGGGCCTCAACCCACAATACGCCACCGTAGAGCTCAGCAGCCCCGACCTCTTCAACTACCCCTTCCTCCACCTCACAGGCCACGGCAACATCCTCCTCACCGACCGCGAAGTGCAGAACCTCCGCCGCTACCTCATCGGTGGCGGCTTCCTCCACATCGACGATAACTACGGCCTCCGCCAATTCATCGTCCCACAGATGAAACGAGTCTTCCCCGAACTCGACTTTGTAGAGCTCCCATTCTCCCACCCCATCTATCATCAGCACTACCAATTCCCCGATGGCCTGCCCAAAATCCACGAGCACGACAACCTCCCCCCAAAGGGCTACGGCCTCGTCTGGGAAGGTCGCCTCGTCTGCTTCTTCACCTGGGAATGTGACCTCGGCGACGGCTGGGAAGATGCCGAAGTGCACGGCGACAGCCCCTCCACCCGACTCCGCGCCTTGCAGATGGGCTGCAACATCGTCGGCTACGCCTTCTCCGAATAAGGTTCCCCTCGCCACCCCCTCTTTACCCCTTTTCCATCCCCCTCAATTCCCCACAAAAAAGGAGACCGAAAGCAGGTGGAAAAAACAAACTATTTCGTACACGAACTAATTTTACCCCCCAGCCACCCTCCCTGCACCCTCCCCCTATCCGACCCGTATTTTCACCGCTTGGATACGGACTTGATACGGAGCGGATACGGAGCGGATACGGAGCGGATACGGAGCGGATGCCTATCGGAGGGCTTATTAAATGCTGCTGGGTTTTAATAAATGCTTAATTTTTAACGCTTTGTATTTTAGCGAGCGGCAGCAAAAGGTCGAAAGATTGGGAATTTTGGCCAAAATTGGGGTCAAAAAGCCGCCTTGCGGGAGTGCTCGAAAGAAATGTTAAAAAATGCAACTAATTCGTACACGAAGTAATTTGGGGGGTGGAAAAGATGGCCTGCCGGAGGGATATTGACACAGGAGGGATGCTGCAAAGGCGGAAAAGGGAAGCCCGAGAAAGGACAGCGGGAGAAGAGGGCGGCTGGGAAAGTTTTGTTGGAGGGCAGTGATTTTTAGTGTATCTTTGCAGAGGAAATGCGAGGGAGGGATGGGTCGGGAATGTATTGATTTGGAAAAAGTAACGGAAAGGCTGGATGCAGCAGACTGACAGGTTATGAGCAAGAGCAAGAAATATTATGTGGTGTGGAACGGGCTGGCACCTGGGATTTACACCTCGTGGGAGGAGTGCAAGGCACAGGTGCAGGGAGTGGCTGGGGCACAGTTCAAGTCGTTTGCCTCCATGGAGGAGGCTCGACAGGCACTGCGGATGGCCTACGGCGATGTGATTAAAAGCAGTCGGACGCCAGTGGGCGCGGAGGTGAAGCGGAGGAGTGTGCTGACGGTGGATGCAGCGGGGATAGTGTCGGTGGTGGAGGGTACGCCCAATCCGCCGCTGCTCAATGCCCTGGCGGTGGATGCAGCTTGCAGCGGAAATCCAGGAAAGATGGAATACCAGGGGGTGTACGTCGGCACGGGGACGCAGTTGTTCCACTACCAAGCCCCACTGGGGACTAACAACATAGGTGAGTTCCTGGCCATAGTCCATGGCCTATCCTACCTGAAGAAGCATCGGCTCGACCAGGTGCTCTACACCGATTCGGCCACGGCTCTTTCATGGGTGCGGCAGGGGGCATGCAAGAGCAAGTTGCCCGAGAATGAGCGGACGCGCGAGTTGTGGGATTATGTCCACCGTGCCGAGCAATGGCTTCGCACCAACAGCTACACCACCGAGATACGCAAGTGGGACACCGACCGCTGGGGCGAGATACCCGCCGACTTCGGGCGGAAAGGGAGGTAGGTGGTGAACACACGGGAGATAGGATTTCGGTCGAACCGCGTGGCCGACGTGCTGCTGCGCTGCCGCGAGGTGCTGCGTCCGCTCTACGGCGAGGGGGAGGCAGAGGCGATGACGGAGCTGCTCTTTGAGGCATTTCTCGGCTGGGACAAAGTGCGACTGCTGACCAGCAAAGCATCGACCATCGACCAAAGCGACCTGCTCCGTTTCCACTGGGCATTGGAAGACTTGAAGCGTCATCGCCCTGTGCAGCACATTGTGGGGCATGTGGACTTCTGCGACTGCAAGGTAGCCGTCGGGCCAGAGGTGCTGATTCCGCGCCCAGAGACCGAGGAGATGGTGGAGTGGCTTATCCATCGTCTTGCTGCCGCTCGCCCTCCACGCTCGGTGTTGGACCTCTGCACTGGCAGCGGTTGCATTGCGCTATCGCTGAAAAAGGCCTTCCCCACGGCAGAGGTGGTGGCGGTGGACATCTCGGCCGAGGCATTGGCGGTGGCCCGAAGGAACGCAGAGGTCAACGGGTTGAAAGTGGAATTTATCCAAGCTGATGTGCTTGCCACCGATTGCCCGCTGCCGATGAAGGATTTCACAGTGATAGTGAGCAATCCGCCGTATGTTCGCGATAGCGAGCGTGGGCAGATGCAGCGCAACGTACTCGACTACGAGCCTGCACAGGCTCTCTTCGTCCCCGATGCCGACCCGCTGCGATTCTACCATGCTGTGGCTCGCATTGCGCAGCAACGCCTTGCCCCGAGCGGGCTGCTCGCCGTGGAAATCAACGAGGCACTGGCCGCAGAGACAGGCGAAGCGATGAAAGCGGCAGGCTTTTCGCCCACCGCTTTCAAAGACTTCCGCGGCAAAGACCGCTGGATTGCAGCTACTGCTTCACCACACGAGTTAGGTGCGTAGCCTGCCCCGCAGCGATGCGAAGCGTGTAGACGCCCGAAGGAAGGCTGGAAAGATCGAGTTCGCGGCCGTGCAGGACAGCGAGTACTCGTTGTCCGCTAACATTGTAGACCTCTACGCTTTGCAGTTGGTCGGCGACCACTACCAGTTTGCCCGAGGTCGGGTTGGGATAGAGGGTGATGCTTTCGCCATCCACCGTTGCGATAGACTGGGTGTGGGTGATGGAGAGTTGCAGCACGAGGATGCTGTCGCAGCCATAGATGGAGAGCAGGCTATCGGTGCAGAAGCCAGAGGAGGTCAGCTGGCGGCCACGCCACTCATAAGCACCATAGGCGGTGGCCGTGAGGGTGTCAGTAGTGCTGCGGTGGAGGGTTAGGTGGAGAGTATCCACTTGGGTGCAGCCGCCTGCGTTGGTGTAGGAGTGGAGGTAGTGGCCACTATTGGTATAGGTGCTGTCAGTGCCAGTGGCCGAGAACCAGGTGTAGGTATCGCAGGCCGACACATCCTTATGCTCATGAGCTACAATGTCTTCGGCAAACAATGCCGTCAGTGAGGAGTCGCAGGTCAGCACTATACGCCGTGGATTATCGGCTACGCCATCGCTCCACTGCGAGAAATGGTGACATCTGGATGCGATAGCCTCAATGGTGGCGGTGTCGCCTGCAGCATATTGTCCAGCACCCACGATGCGGCCTTGCGTGGTGTCGCATAGGAGGGTGAGGGTGTACTTGGCAGTATCTTGCGGGGATGCCATTGTTTCAGCATTTCCAGCAGAGTCGGTGGCCAGCGTGAGGAATGCAGCATATTGGCCTTCGGTAGCATCCACCACGGCCACTGTGTCGGCTGGCACATTCATAGCCAGCGGTAGCCATTGGTCGGATGGCAGCAGGCCATAGACATCGTAGCGCCATGTGCCAGAGAGGTTGTCGGATGCCACGATGGCGATAGTAGCCTGTCCATTGGCATAGGAGACATTACTGACGGCACTGGTTGGGGGGTGGTTGTCGATGATATTGACCCACGTGGAGGTTGCCATCGGTGCTTCGCGGTCAAACTTGATATGAGCACGGTTGGCGATAAGTGTACTGTCTGGCAAATGGGGTTTGCGGTTGATGGTGAAATGCACTTCGCCAGTTCCGCCAATAGATAGGAAGCCGAGGCTGTCGGAGGTGGTAGGTGCCAGCGTCAAAGGGTCAAGCGAGGAGAAAGTCCAGGTGGCTATGCCACTTTCAGCGCTGTAGTCCAGTTCCACTTGAGCAATCATGTCAATAGCAGGACGCATATCCAAGGTGCGGGTGCTGTGCTGCAGGCCGTCGAGGTTAATGGTTTGCTGACCGATGGTAACGCCATCGGCTGCAAACGAGCCGAGGTCGAACACATCGGCATCGAGTGTGTCGGTTATCACAACGGTGCGAGCCATTGCGCTTGCCACCAGACTGTCGTTTTCAAACTCAATGAGGTAGTCCAGTTGCTGCTGCTCTTTCCCGACGGATTTGCTCCCCGAGGCGGCTGTGTAGCCGACAATATCGTTGGGGTCGGAGGGTGCAATCTTCGTTGTGCGCTTGGTGTGCCTTTTGTCGCGCGAAGGCCAGAATGCCTTTATGCATGAGGCAGCGGTCGTTATTCCGCCCACTTTTCCCACGGCACTTTTCCATCCGTCCAATAGCCGCGAGGATCCTTCCAGCAGCGAACCGCTGGTCATGGCCTTCACAGCCTGCATGGGAAGCATCCCTGCAGCGATGGGATCAGTCGGGCTAATATCTTGGTTGCAAAGATAGGTTGATATGGCTCCAGAGATAGTGGCTGCTGCCTGCACACCGAAACCAACCATGGCGGATACTCCTGCTGCCTCCATTCCCATCGCTGCTACATTCGCTGCGCATTCTACTTTATCGTGATGCTCACACCACCACGTGCCGATGCCAGTTTGTCCGCCAGCGGCCTGGTCTTCCTGTTGTGCAATCTCGTGGTAGGTATACCTATTGTATTGTGGCACGACATAGTCGTACTCTATCCCCTCACCAGCCATAAATGTATGAGGGATGTCCATGGAGATTTCCACCGAGCCATAGGGAGGAACGTCAACAAAGAGTGTGTTTTCTCGCACCTCATAGCCGCCTTCCTCCTCAGACTTGTTGAAGAGCAGGTCGTCGCCGTAGGTTTTGTCCACCCATTCCTTCAGTTTCCCTTTATCCTGGTCGCTCAAGCCGTTGCCAAGCGGGGTGCCACCTGTGGAGATAGTCTCGTTGCGGGGGATGCCGTCCCTGGTGCGCGTGGTAACATTCACTTTGGGGCAACAAATCCGCCGTTTAGTGGCTATTATACGGAACGCGACAGGCATGTCAAGGGCCGAGACATTGCCCGTGTTGGTTATCTTTAGGGTGTGGCGCATAGTGTCCTGCAGGGTGGTTTCGGGAGCTTCCAACGTGGAAATAATTTCCCCTTCATAGTACGGCATCACACGTAGGCACTTCTCGAGGGTAATCTGTTCACCACCAGCAAACGTAAGGTGCATGTCGTAGATGCCTTGTGCCACATTGTCGAATTGAAAGAGGACACGTAGCAGGGCATTGTGGGGTGCATAGGCCAACTGCGACCATACCGTGTCTTTGCCATCTTTGTGCAGGTACACCGACTGAATGCTATCGAAGCCGTTGCCGTCCAAGGTAATAATAGACTGGTGGCGGTCTCCCACTTCACTGACATCCTGTGCCAACACAGCGTAACGGTAGATCCACTGATAGGATACGGCAAGGTTGGCTGCCCCCTCGGCATCGTGGACGGCGAGGTAGTAGACTCCCTCCTCTCTGGCATGGCATCCATCCCAGGCAAGGCTACCGCTGCCTTCGGAGGCAAACACCTCCTGCCCGCTGGGTGCAAAGAGCTGCATCGAGCAGGGATGGCTTGTGCGGAACGAGAGACTGTCGCCCACCCCAGCCGATAGTTTGAACCAGTGAATACGATTGTTGGTAGGGCAGGCTATTATCTTTGTAGTGTCGCGCTCCAGCGTGTCGGCAACGATGGTGTCCTTCACGTGTTCGTCAGCATAGTCTGCACTTTGCTCCACATAACGCCTATCGTTAGTATAGAAACGGAAGGTAACGTTGTTTTTGGCATAGATGATAGGATGCCCACCGTTGGGAACAAACTGAAAACTGGTGGAGCACAAAGGCAAGGTGTCCACAGGCAGAAGTGCCACCAGCTGAAATGTATCGCAAGGAGCAACCATTGCCACACGCTTCTGCTGTTCGTCTCCGTTTAGGAAGTATTCATATTTCACTATGTGCCTCGACGAATCCAGCAAAGAGACTATTGGCTTGAAGAAATGGTAGTGTTGCAGCTGTGCGGTGCGTCCGCTGCCCAGCTGGATGCTGATGGTGTGCATCCCCTCGGCCAACTGCGACACGTCAAGCTGCAGGCTACCGCTACTGATGCTGCCCGACTGGCGCGTGGCATAGTCGTGGTCATACCAGTAGGTATAGTCCATGGTGAACTGACTATAAAGGCTATCGGTGCGAATAAGCTTGTAGAAGACATACTCCTGCAGCTGTGCGGTGCGTCCGCTGCCCAGCTGGATGCTGATGGTTTGCATCCCCTCGGCCAATTGCGACACGTCAAGCTGCAGGCTACAGCTACTGATGCTGCCCGACTGGCGCGTGGCATAGTCGTGGTCGTACCAGTAGGTGTAGTCCATCGCGAAGCGACCATAGAGGCTATCTAAACGGATCGGCTTATAAAAGACATACTCCTGCAGCTGTGCAGTGCGTCCGCTGCCCAGCTGGATGCTGATGGTGTGCATCCCCTCGGCCAACTGCGACACGTCAAGCTGAAGGCCACCGCTGCCGATGCAGCCCGACTGGCGTGTGGTGTAGTCGTGGTCGTACCAGTAGGTGTAGTCCATAGTATAGGTAGTCTGACCAAGAAGTACCCCATATAGGCAGCAACCTGCTAAAAATACAAGTAGGCGTTTCATCGGAGGAGTTATTCAGAGACCACTTCAATGTTCACGGAAAGCTTGCTGTCGGCAGTGGCACGGCGTGCGACAGTGCAGCGCCTGATGCGAGGATTGCGCACATTGGCATCGAATGGGAACGAGCCACCGTAGATGCCCACCTGTGTCCCGTCGTCCCCGCGGATACCTGTTGCAATGGCATCTTTGAGCTCGAAAGTCTCCCCCTCGGTGTAAGTGCCATTAAAGGTCTTAAAGACATCGCTGTATTGTCCGTAGCTGTGCAAGTCGTGATCGGGGGTGTTTACCGTATCAAAACCACGGCCATAGGGGTAAACTCCGATGGAGTTGAAACAGGTTGAACCATTGAATGAATATGCGGTAGAATATGGACCATCTTCATCATAAGTGCCTATAAGAATACTATTTTGTATGGTCTTTCTTGATAATGAATATGCTGTCATACTTATTTTGGCCACACAATTCAATAAGGTCGCCCGGGGTACGGAAATACTCAAAATGATGCTATTGATGAATTGCGTATTTGCAGGGTCATTTTCAGAATAACTAAAACTATTGATACTGCTGACAATACAGTTAACAAATTGTGAATCGCTCATTTTTGAAGTACTACCATCATATGGCAAGAAATAGCTAAATGAACATTTAATGAAACGTGCTGCATATATTTGCTTATAAGATACATTGGTGGAGAAATTAATGCCTTCCAGCGTGAGATAGTGCGTAGAGTCAGTGGGAACATCAAGATAGGTAGTACTATTATAAACATAGGTCGGCTCGTTGCCCAACGAGTCCCTCATCATGCCAGCACCGCGGATGGTGATGGCTTTGGTGATGGTGATGGCGGAGAAACGCCCCGGTGAGAGGGTGATGATGTCGCCCGTAGCGGCGGCAGCGTGAGCCTCCCGCAGGGCCGTCTCTCCGTAGTAGACGCTGATAGTGTCGTTGTGGTTGAGGGTAGCCAGCTGCTGCTGTGCAAACGATGCGGCAGACAGCATTGCCGCAAGGACAAGAAGTAAAGTCTTCTTCATTTGTTTGGGTGCCAGTTATATGCCATCATCCCGTCGGCTTTTAGGTAATGTTAATGTTTCTCATCATCGCCATACAGAAAAAGAGCGCGGGATTGAACTTTTTTGCCTATCCCGCCAATAAGGGCTCTCGCATGCCCATCAACCGAAGATAAGCAATGTCGAAGCCCACGCTGTGATGAGATACCCTGCCAGAACAAAAAGACTGGCTCATACCCATACCCATGGACATTAAGCATTGCGTTATCGCGCGGTTGATGATGAATTTGCGAGATTCTATTGGCCGCAGATATAACGTCTCAACTCAACGTCTTTTCAATATGTTGCTGCCGCCCTCCACCCTTGCGGACTTCGACAGCGGCAGTGCAAAGTTACGCTTTTTCCCCAATACAGCAAAAATAATGTTCGCCTATAAGGCCACATGCGGCGCAAATCGGGCATTGCCGTACGGCTGTCTCGATTACCCCTTCCGAGGAAGATGCACCCCGCTGGCAGGCGGTCGGCATGCACTCGGTATGGCCTCGGTATTTTCTCCGCCTGGATACGGACTTGATACGGAGCGGATACGGAGCGGATACGGAGCGGATACGGAGCGGGTGGCATCCTAAATGGGTGCGGATGGGGGCTGCTTAGCGGCTGCAGTGGGCGGTTATGATAAAAAGACGGCGGGATTCTCGGAAGAAAATCCCGCCGCCGCTTGGATGCTGTGCCGACAGTGCTGCGTCAGAAGCTGATGCCGAGGCGAAGCGTCAATTGTGTGGGGTTCACCTTGCGGCCTTTGAATTTGTCGTCGTAGCTATCAGAGGTGCCGTCGACAAAACGCACTTTTGCACTATCGTCGGACTTTACTTTGGCTGCACCAAGTGCGTAGTAACCCACCTCAAGGCTGTACCTCTCATTGAAAGTCAGGCCGGCAGCCAGACGGAAGGCAAAAGTGGTGGCCACATTGTAGTTTTGTTCATATTCAGATTCCTTGAAACCGTAATATTGGTAATTATACGAGTTCGACTTATAGGTAACTTCCTCTTCATATGGCGTAATAAAGCGCAGGTTGAGGCCGAGGGCGGCTTCGCCATATAAGGCCACGGAGCGGCTGAGTGGCACTGTGTAGTTGGCACCCAATGTGATGGGGAGGTTGATGTAGTGCGGCCAGGAAACAGAATAGTCGCTGTAAGCTGTGTCCCTGATGTCTTCTATCTCCTCAACAAACTCTTTGGTGTCCGAGTTTAGGGTGTTGTAGAAGAGGTCGAAGCCGGCCACGATGCTTAAGCCTTCCACACCGTCCATTTTGAACTTGTAGGTGCCACCGAAGTTGAAACCTAAGCCTGCACCGCCTTCCTTATCATCATCCATCAGTGCCCAAGCACCATTGTCGTCCCCCTCGCCGAACTTGCCCTGCGGGAGGGCGAGACCGAGTTTGAGCGTGAAATTGCCTTGTGCAGCGGCCAGGGCTGCCAGCGCCGTCAGCGCGAGTGTCATCATTGTCTTTTTCATGATGTGTTGTGTTTGTTTGGTTTTTGTGATGCTGGCCCGCGCACGCACTGTCATTGGTTTACTTTTTTGGGTGTAAGGAAACAGACACGAAGAAAGTGAGGCCATCCATTATGTCTCTATTTCTTGATGATAGGGCTGGACTCCCTGCAAAGTAAAAAATAGTGTTGCTCTGAATTGCCCCACTTGTGGATATACACCTACGGTTGGGGGTATACTATCCAACAAGGAGCATCATCTGCGATATTCTTTTCTACTTTGCTTTAGAGAAGTGTCCAGTTTCTCATCATCAAGAATACAGCACAAATGCGCTTTCATTCGCCCTTTCAATGCTTTCGAAAGGTGGTGCAAAGTTACGCATTTTTTTGTAAACGGGGCATTTTTTTCTCCGCGGGGTAGATTTTGCGGGGTGGGGGCAATAAGTAGAGTGATGGGGCGTTAATGTGGGCAGGAAACAAAAGCATACAGAATACGGACAGAATATGAAAGCATACGTTTTTCCAGGCCAGGGTGCACAATTTGTGGGGATGGGCAGGAACCTATATGAGGGCAATGCGGATTGCAGGCAGATGTTTGAGCAGGCCAACGAGATTATGGGTTTCCGCCTGACGGATGTGATGTTCGGCGGCACGGCGGAGGATTTGAAGCAGACGCGCGTTACGCAGCCTGCGGTGTTTCTCCACTCGGTGGTGCTGGCCAAATACTTGGGCGAGGAGTTCCGTCCCGACATGGTCGGTGGCCACTCGCTGGGCGAGTTCTCGGCACTGGTAGCGGCCGGAGCCATGGGGTTTGAGGATGGGTTGCGGCTGGTGGTGGCCAGGGCCAACGCCATGCAGCGGTGCTGCGAGGCTGTGCCTTCGACGATGGCCGCGGTGCTGAAGCTTGATGATGCCACGGTGGAGCAGATTTGCCGCGGGGTGGAAGGCGAGACGGTGGTGGCAGCCAACTACAACTGTCCGGGGCAGCTGGTGATTAGTGGCACGCGCGAGGGGGTGGCCAAGGCATGCGAGAAGGCGAAGGCTGCTGGTGGCAAGGCATTGCCGCTGGCGGTGGGCGGTGCGTTCCACAGCCCGCTGATGGAGCCTGCGCGCGTGGAGTTGGCTGCTGCCATTGAGGCCACGGACTTCAAGCGCCCGGTGTGTCCGTGCTACCAAAACGTGGATGCACTGCCGCATAGCGACCCCGCTGAAATCAAGGCCAACCTGCTGATGCAGCTCACCTCGCCCGTGAGGTGGACGGCCACGGTGCAGCACATGCTGGCCGATGGGGCTACGGAGTTTATCGAGGTGGGGCCTGGCACAGCCTTGCAGGGGATGGTGAAGCGGGTGGATGCCAGTGCCGATGCACACTCGGCAGAATAGGGAATAAAAATTTTGGTATTGAAAAAAAAAGTGTACATTTGCGATAGTGATTTTAACCTAATGTTCAACCCAAAACATTTAATATCATGAAAGTAAACGAAATCATGGCCAACCTGGAGGCCAAACATCCGGGCGAAAACGAGTACTTGCAGGCTGTCCGCGAGGTGCTGGAGACCATCGAAGAGGAGTACAACAAGCACCCCGAGTTCGAGGCCAACAAGATTGTTGAGCGCATTGTGGAGCCCGACCGCATCTTCAAGTTCCGTGTGGTGTGGGTGGACGACAAGGGTCAGACCCAAGTCAACCTCGGCTATCGCGTGCAGTACAATGCCGCCCTCGGTGCCTACAAAGGCGGTCTGCGTTTCCACCCGAAGGTGAACGAGAGCATGCTGAAATTCCTCGGCTTCGAGCAGATCTTCAAGAACAGCCTCACCATGCTGCCGCTCGGCGGTGGTAAGGGTGGTGCCGACTTCGACCCGATGGGCAAGAGCGACGCTGAAATCATGCGTTTCTGCCAGGCCTTCGTCTATGAGCTCTGGCGCAACATCGGTCCCGACCAGGACAGCCCTGCTGGCGATGTGGGCGTGGGTGGCCGCGAAATTGGCTACATGTACGGTATGTACAAGAAACTGGCTCGCGAGCACTCGACTGGTGCTCTGACTGGCAAGAGCTACGGCTGGGGTGGTAGCCTCATCCGTCCCGAGGCCACTGGCTTCGGCGCCGTCTACTATGTGGAGCGCATGGTGAAGGTGAAAGGCGACAAGATGGAAGGCAAGCGTATTGCCCTCTCTGGCTTCGGCAACGTGGCTTGGGGCGCTGCCATCAAGGCCACCGAGCTAGGTGCCAAGGTTGTCGCCATCAGCGGCCCCGACGGTGTCTGCGAAATCGCCGACGGTATCACCAAGGAGATGATTGACTACATGCTTGAGATGCGTGCCAGCAACCGCAACAAGGTTGAGGATATGGCCACCAAGTTCCCCGGCAAGGCCAAGTTCACTGCTGGCAAGAAGGCTTGGAGTGTGAAGTGCGACATCGCTATGCCCTGCGCTTTCCAGAACGAGCTTGCCGAGGCTGATGCCAAGGAGCTGCTCGCCAATGGCGTGAAGTATGTGGCTGAGGTGTCCAACATGGGTTGCCAGCCCGCCGCTATCGCCGCCATCCAGGCTGCCAAGGTGCCCTTCGGTCCTGGCAAGGCTGTCAACGCTGGTGGTGTGGCCACTTCTGGTCTCGAAATCTGCCAGAATGCTGAGCACCGCAACTGGACGGCTGAAGAGGTGGACAAGAACCTCCACACCATCATGAACAACATCTACGACATGTGCGTTGAACACGGCAAACAGGCCGATGGCACTATCAACTATGTGAAGGGTGCCAACATCGCTGGCTTCATGCGCGTGGCCAAGGCCATGGTGGCTCAGGGTATCATCTAATTCAGATAAGAGCCCAAACTCACGGGAAAGCCATCCTGCAAAGGGTGGCTTTCCTCATTTACTCTCCTCTCGGCTCTACTGCCTTTTGCCCCGATGCAATAAACGGCTGATTTCTTCGTTGATGATGGCATCAATATGAAAAGTAGCTTTTATGAAGAAAACACACGTTGTTATGGTAAGTCTCGCACTGATGTGCTTCGCTGGCTGCAGGCAGGAGCAGGACAAGACGATTGATGAGGTGCTGCGGAAGATGACGCTGGAAGAGAAGGCACGCATCATTGTCGGCACGGGAAACGAGGGGCGCTGGGTGGCGGAGGCGTCGGTTGGCAACATGAAGGATGTTGTGCCTGGTGCGGCGGGGACGACCTGCCCCATTGAGCGGCTGTCCATTCCCTTCGTCATCCTCTCCGACGGCCCAGCGGGAGTGAATATTGACTCCACGCGCGAACACGAGGCAGGTACCTTCTACTGCACCCATTTCCCTGTGGGCACTGCACTCGCCTCCACTTGGAACAGCGAGCTGGTCGAGACCGTGGGTCGCACCATTGGCGACGAGGCTGCACACTATGGCGTTGATGTGGTTCTGGGGCCTGGGATGAATATCCACCGGCATCCCCTCAACGGGCGGAACTTCGAGTACTACTCGGAGGACCCTTTGCTGACGGGCAAAACTGCTGCCGCTATGATACGTGGCATCCAGGCAGACGGTGTGGCTGCATGTCCGAAGCATTTCGCCGCCAATAATCAGGAGACTAACCGTATGGGGAACGACGTGAGGGTGTCGCAACGTGCCCTGCGCGAAATCTACCTGAAGGGCTTTGAGATTGCGGTTCGCGAAGGAAATCCCAAGGCGCTGATGACCTCGTACAACAAGATTAACGGCATCAGTGTGTCGGAGCGGCACGACCTCGTTACCGACTTTCTGCGCGAGGAATGCGGGTTCAGCGGAGTGGTGGTTACCGACTGGTATGGCGGCGACCACCCAGAGGAGCAGATGAAGGCTGGCAACGACCTGATTATGCCAGGACAGCAGTGGCAGGTGGACAGTATCGTCCATGCGGTGAACGCTGGGCGGCTTGATATTTCCTACGTTGACCAATGCGTGCGTCGCATCCTGAAGCTTGTCTACGCTGCACCTCGCAACCGCGACGGGCATGCCTGCGACAACCATCCCGACCTCAAGGCTCACGCTGCGATAGCCCGCCAAAGTGCCACTGAGGGCATCGTCCTGCTGAAGAACGATAAGCAGGCTCTGCCCATCGCCCCTGCGGCAAAGGAGATAGCCCTCTTCGGCTGTGCCTCCTACGACTACATTCCTGGCGGCTCGGGGTCGGGCGATGTGCGCCGTGCCTACACCGTCTCCATCCTCCAAGGTCTGCAGAATGCTGGTTACGGGCTCGACCCGCAGCTGGCCTCACGCTATGCTGACTTCATCGGCAAGAGCATTGCCGCTGGCCAGACCAAGGTCACCGCACGGTTTGCCGACATGGTGCGAGTCCGTCCCGACGAGATGCCCCTTGCCGAAGCCGAGATCGCAGCGCAGGCCAGACGTGCCGACTATGCTGTCATCACCTTGGGACGCACCTGCGGGGAATACTACGACCGCACCAGCAGCGATTTCGAGCTTTCGCCCGAGGAGCGTGCCCTGCTGGAGAACGTGTGCCGCATATTCCACGCCGCAGGCAAGCGGGTGGCAGTGGTGCTCAATATCGGTGGGGTGGTCGAGACAGCCTCGTGGAAGCACCTGCCCGATGCCATCCTCTGCGCCTGGCAGCTCGGGCAAGAAGGTGGCAACAGCGTGGCCGACGTCCTATCGGGCCGGCAGAGCCCTTCAGGTAAGCTGCCCATGACGTTCCCCGTCCGGCTGGACGATATCGGTGCCAACGCCAATTTCCCCGTCGACCAGACCTCCGACGTCGTCTCGATGGCCAGCCGACGAATAGACCGTGGCGAGAGGAACGTCGACTACACCTGCTATGAGGAGGGAATATACGTCGGCTACCGCTGGTTCGATAGTCGCCAGGTCGAGGTGTCCTATCCATTCGGCTATGGTTTGAGCTACACCACATTCGCCTATTCTGACCTCAAGGTGCAACAAGGCGAGGAAGAGATAACGGTCAGCGTCGATATCACCAACAGTGGCACTGCAGAGGGCAGAGAGGTGGTGCAACTGTATGTGTCGGCTCCCGCTGCCAGCATGGATAAACCTGCCAAAGAGTTGAAAGCCTTCGCCAAGACAGCCTCTCTTACACCTGGCGAGAAAGCGACCGTAAGCCTTGTGGTGAAGGTCGAAGACCTGCGCTCATACGATGAGGGGGCGAAGCAGTGGAAGTTAGAGCCTGGAACATACAAGGTGATGGTGGCCAGCTCCTCGCGCGACATCCAGGCGACAGAGAGCATAGAAATTGAGAATTGGGGAAATTGAGAATTGAGAATTGAGAATTGGGGCTGACGCGGCTGCAATTCTCAATTCTCAATTTCTTCAACTGCAATGGGTGGCATTCCGTCCGTGAGGGCCAATGCAGGCGTTGCAATGGGTGGCATTCCGTCCGGGAGGGCCAATGCAGGCGTTGCAATGGGTGTTTTACGTCCAAGAGAGCCAATGCAGGCGTTGCAATGGGTGGCATTCCGTCCGTGAGGGCCAATGCAGGCGTTGCAATGGGTGGCATTCCGTCCGGGAGGGTCAATGCAGGCGTTGCAATGGGTGTTTTACGTCCAAGAGAGCCAATGCAGGCGTTGCAATGGGTGGCATTCCGTCCGGGAGGGTCAATGCAGGCGTTGCAATGGGTGGCATTCCGTCCGGGAGAGCCAATGCAGGCGTTGCAATGGGTGGCATTCCGTCCGGGAGGGTCAATGCATATCGGGAATTGAGAATTGAAAATTGAGAATTGCAGCCGCGTCAGCCACAATTCCCAATTCTCAATTTCCCCAACTCTCAATTCTCAATTCCCCAATTCTCAATTCCCTGGCAGCCCCGGGTCGCCGCCGATGGCGATGGGGTCGTCGGTGCCGTCGCCAGCCGAGACGGGATCGTCGCCATCGCCGTCCGACGGGGTCGGTGTCGGAGTGTCGGTGCCGCTGTCCGAGCCGCTGCCGTTGCTTCCGTGCGAGGTCATATTGTAGCGGCGGAAGTAGTCGATATCCTCCTGCATCACCTCCACCAGCCACTTTGCCTCCGTGTCGTCGGGCTCGAGGGCCAGGGTAGCATTGGTCATCAGCACCAGCAGGGCGTAGGCGCGGTCGGTCTCGGCGCGGGCAGCCTTGAGCATGCCGCTGGCCTGGCCGGCGCGGTCCTCGCTGCGCTCGTCGATCAGGCGGCGCACCTCGTCGTTGGCCTCGCGCAGCGCGTCGGCCAGGCTGCGCAGCTGGAGCCCGTCGAGGGCCTCGGGGGCCTCGCTGTCGAGGTCGTCGAGCAGGTTGGCCACCAGGCCGCTCTCCTTCTGGTAGGAGGCGTTCACGTCCACCTTGTAGTTCTTCAGCACGCGCTTCAGCTGCTGGCCCATCTCCGCCATCTCCGCTATCGGGAACGAGGCGAAGGCCTCTACCGCCGCGTTGAGCGAGCGGTAGGCCGCGTCGCGCCGCTCGTCGGCATCCTTGATAGAGGGGGTCATCAGGCTCGCCTGGTAGAGCTTGAAAGCCGCGTCCTCGGCCTCGACGGCGGAGGCGAACTCGCCCGAAGCCTCATGCCAGCGCGAGGGACCCGCCTGGTGCGCCTCGATGCGCCGCAGCACCTGTGCCATAAAGTCGAAATGCGCCGCATTGGCCGCCCTCGCGAGCGACACCGCAGCCACCTGTTTTGGATACTCCATACTCATTGCTTGGTTCTCCTTTCTGTTTTGTTTAATGGTGATTGATATCTGGCTTAACAATTATGCTTTGCAGACTGTCGTCAGTCGAGAATGCTTTTGTCCTCATGCTTGGATTGCATTATTGGTTAATATTTGATGATTCAAGACTTCTGCCATTGTAAACGGCAGTGCCTCATGATTATTGCCTCCGTGAGAAACTATTTCCAGCATGCCTCGGCTGCGGCACAATAAAACCACGAAACCAGCGGTTATCCATGCGCATGGAGAACACGGACAACTACTTTGCACGGCTGCGCGGGTTGGTGGCAATGGAACTGCTCGAGGAGCAGCAGGCCTACCGCCGCAGCCTCGAAAGCCGCGGTGCCACGCTGACTGGCGGCATCGCCGAGCCCGGCTGCCGCTACCCCGTGCACCTCGGCTCCGCCGCCTACAACGCGTTGGGGCAGCCGACGCTGGAGCTCCGCTACGAGGTGGGCGAGGATGAGGCCGAGCTGGACTTCGAGCCCGGAAAGCCGGCCACGCTCTTCTACCTGACTGCCGACAGCGCCCGCGAACTGCCCCACCAGTGCCATGTGGAGCAGGTGGCCGACGGGGCGATGACCCTCAGCCTGCCGTCGAAAGCCGCCGCGCAGAGCATCGCCGACACCGCCGCCCACCACCTGCTGGGGGTGCAACTGGGCGTGGACAACACCACCTTCCGCGTGATGGACGAGGCGCTGCACGAGGCCGCCCGCAACGAAGCCGAGCGGTTCGTGCGACTGCGCGACGTGATGCTTGGCCGCCGGAAGCCTGCTTTCCGCTCGCTGCCGCCACTCTCGCTTCCCTGGCTCAACCAGAGCCAGCAGGCAGCCATTCAGCGCGTAGCAGAGGCACAGGACGTGGCCATCGTCCACGGGCCTCCGGGTACCGGCAAGACCACCACCCTCGTCGAGGCCATCAGCGAGACCCTCCGGCGCGAGACCCAGGTGCTCGTCTGCGCCCCGAGCAACGCCGCCGTCGACTGGATCAGCACGCAGCTCGTCAGGCGCGGCATCAACGTGCTACGCGTGGGCAACCCCCTGCGCATGAGCGACGCGATGCTCGAATGCAGCTACGAGCGACGCTACGCCGCCCACCCCGACTACCACGAACTGTGGAACATCCGCCGCAGCCTGCGCGAAGGCGCCAAGGGCGAGCACGCACACCGCCTGCGCGGCCGCGAGACAGAGCTGGAGCTGAAAATCAACGCCGACCTCTTCGGCGAAGCCCGCGTGGTGAGCTGCACCCTCATCGGCAGTGCCTTACGCCTGATGGAGCGGCGCCACTTCGGCACCCTCTTCATCGACGAGGCGGCGCAGGCCCTCGAACCCGCCTGCTGGGCCGCCATGCTGCGGGCCGACCGCGTGGTGATGGGCGGCGACCACCAGCAATTGCCGCCGACGGTGAAAAGCATCGAGGCCGCACGTGGCGGGCTGGCCGACACGCTGATGCAGAAGGCCGCGGCGATACTGCCCGAATGCGTCACGCTGCTCACCGTGCAGTACCGCATGAACGAGGACATCATGTCCTTCCCCTCGCACTGGTTCTACGGCGGACGCCTCCAAGCCGCCCCTGAGGCGGCCCACCGCCAGGTGTCGCCGCTCGACACGCCGCTGACCTGGATCGACACTTCGGCACTCGACGGCGAGGAGCGCACGGGTCGCGGCCCCAGCCTGTCCAACGCGCAGGAGGCACGGCTGGTCATCCACACGCTGCGCGACTACATCGAGACCCTCTCGCCGCAGAAGGTGGAAAGCGAACGCCTCGACTTCGGCATCATCACCCCCTACCGCGGCCAGGCCCGGCTGCTGCGCCGGCTGCTCAAGATGCAGCACTACTTCCGCCGGCTGCGGCGCCACATCAGTGTCGGCACGGTGGACAGCTTCCAGGGACAGGAACGCGACGTGATTGTCATCAGCCTCGTGCGCGACAACGCCGCGGGCAACATCGGCTTCCTGCGCGACCTGCGCCGCATGAACGTCGCCATCACCCGTGCACGCATGAAACTCATCATCGTCGGCAACGCTGACACCCTCGCCCGCCACCGCTTCTACCGCGCCCTCGCCGAGCACATCCGCGACCACGGCGAGTTCATAGAGGCCAAGGCCGAGAATTTACCATAACATCCTCTATTACCGCTTCAGCCATTCCAACAGGAAACCCTCACGAGACAATATTTCCCCATATATGGCGTTATCGCGACAGATACCACCTCCGAAACCGTATGAACAAGTATGAAATACCCTTCCTGACTGCCGCCATCCGTGCCTTTGGGCAGCGCTTTGCGATGTCGCTGCAGGACTCCTTCCACTACCTGCACGAACATAAAGGCTTGGCATTCCTTATCGAGTTCTACGACGTGGAGCACCTGCAGTCGATGGAAGAAACCGTCGACGACCTGCTCGTCATCTGCCAAAAACATGGAGGAACACTGGCATGAAACTATATCATGGAAGCAACCAGGACATTGAACGCATAGACCTTTCGAAAGGGTTGCAGTTTAAGGATTTCGGAAAAGGATTCTACACAACACCCGACAGAAACACTGCTATCCGAATGGCGCAGAAACGAGCAAGGCTGTTCGGCGGTGTCCCGTCATTGTTGACATACGATTTTGAGGAACAGGCACTGCATTCGGACCTCAAAGTGAAAATATTTCCCGAACGGGCATGCACCGAATGGCTGCTGTTTGTGGATGCCAACAGAGACCGGAAAAACGAGATACAGATCCACAGTTTTGATATAGTGGTCGGGCCGATAGCCAACGATGGCGTGGTACTCCAGCTGGCCAACTTCCGTCAAGGCATCTACACGCCCGAAGAAATTGCAAGACTCCTTCAAGACCGGTACCTCGACCAACAATATTATTTCGGCACGGAGCAAGCTTTGGAATTCCTCACCAAACGAGGCACAGTATTAGTATGAATACTCCAACCCATCACCAAATCGCCACCTACCTGACCGACTATGCCCTCAGCGAATTGGTCAGCTATGTCATCGAGGACACTGGAGTTTCCGTCGAAGAAGCCATAGAGTGCGTCTACACCTCGCCGTTGATGGAAGCCCTGCAGGATGAGGACGGCGAACTCTATGTGCAGAGCCCAGCCTACCTATACGAACTCATGAAACATCCCACCTCCGCTTCTACCGCGCCCTGGCCGAGCACGTGCGCCACCACGGCAACTTTGTAACCCTAAAACCCGAAACAAATGAAGAAACCTAAGCTTTTCCGCTGGGCTTGTGGTGGGGTCTCGGCATCGTAGTTGCCTGCCTGGTCATCATAGTGATCAACGGCCTTATGACGATGGGCGACAGCACAGCTTCCGACGAACTCGCTGCCCCGCTGCACAACGTCATCTACCGCCTAATCTACCACTTCGGCATCTGGCCAATCATCCTCTTCATCGGCGTGGTGGTGCCGATATCCGAGGAACTCTGCTTCCGCCTCTGGGGCAACGGCAAACGGTGGACGGGCTACACCTCGGTCGTGTTCATCTCGCTATGTGGTCTCGCCTTCGGCTGGTGGCTCGGATTGCTGACGCTGGCCGCCGGCATAGCCATCATGATTGTGCTGCGCAACGACCGTGCCAAGCGCCTCTTCGCTCTTATGATGCTGTCCTCTATCACATTCGCCTTGATGCATACTGGCAACTATGATGCCACCGCAGGCGGCTGGATAATGTATGCTGTGGGTATTATCCACAAGTTCGGTTTAAGTCTCGTGGCATCCTACCTCGTCATCAACCACAACATACTTTGGGCCATTGGTCTACATATACTAAACAACAGCATAGTGGCAATTCCGATGGGCATCGCCTTCCACCAAGCAGCAGAAAAAGTCACCACCGTCACTACCGAAGACTACACCATCGAGGTCAGCCCTCTCCTGCTAACAAAAGACTTGGCGGCGGAATACACCGAGGTCGACTACACCGCCGACACTGTTGTCGTATGCGACTTCCCCGCGAAAATAGCCAGCGAATTCGGCAGTAGGCATTCAGAACTACGCCCAGCGGAGGATAGTACCGACCTCGTCGGCTATAACTACAAAGTCATCAGCTATCCAAAAATGAAGATGAAAGTGGTTTTCCACACCCAACCGCACAATGTAAAAGGACTAATTAACACCATGATCGACGAAGGCTGGATTGCTGCCGACACTGCCGATAGTCCATATAACTACGTACAGCGAGGCGAAAGATACTACGAGGCCGAGCTCTCCCTCACCTTCCGCACCACCTACAACCCCCTCAAAGACCTTTAGACATCTATCTCGCCACTGATGCGGTCGTCGCCCCAGACGGAGTACATATTGGAGCGACCCTCGCCGAGGGTCATTTTGCCCTTGGCCTCGAGGTGGAGGCGGTAGAAGACGCAGCGGTGCAGGTCGGCTCGGCCACACACCACATCGGTGGCAAAAGCCTCGCACGTGGGGGCACCGCACACGCCGCAATCAATCTGCGGTAGGTGTGTCTTCATTCTCTCAATTTTCTCCATCTTCTCGAAAGCCTTGACGCGGTCTTCATCGAGGACGAGCATCGAGCGCGGCTGCACCTCGTCGACGAGCGAATGGTCAATCAAGTAGTCGCGGTACTTCTCCATCTCGCGGTCGCGTGGCATCTCGCCGTTGCGCTCGCGCTCCGCCGCCTTGCGGGCGCGGGCATACATGCGCTCGCCGCAGAGGAAGCGGTTGTCGTAGGAGAGCAGGGCTCCAGCACACGACTGGTCGCAAGCCCGCAGTTCGAGGAACTCCACGCCCTCCACCTCGTCGTTCTCCAGCTTGTCGAGGAAGTCCATCACGTTCTCAATGCCATCGATAGCATAGCTACGCTTGGCCGCACAGATGCGCCGCTCGCCGTTGGTCAGCGTCGAGAGGATGGCGTCGGCACTGAGGCGCTGGCGCGAGAGGGGCTTATACTGGTGGCTCTTCCCCATCTCCTTGATGTGCTTGTAGACGCGGTTGAAGAGCAGGTTCATATTGATCACGCCGTCGATGAGGCTCCGCTCCTCGCCCACCGGTGCCTTGACGGCGGCAATCTTCGCCGCACAGGGCGTGATGTAGAAAAGACCAATCTCCTCGCGGGGGATACCGCGGCTGACCAGCTCCTCCACGGCATACATCGCGCTCAGGTCAAGCGGCACCTTGATGGGCATCACGTTCTCCGTCAGCGAGGGATACTTGATCTGTATCAGCCGCACGATGGCGGGGCAGAACGACGAGATGAGCGGCCGCACATCGGGATGCTCGTGGGCATAGCGGTTCTTGGCATCGGCGTAGATCATTGCCGCGCTCTCCACCTCCATCACATGGGCGAAGCCCAGCTCCTGCAGGCTGGCATAGACGCGCGAGACGCTGACCTCATCGGGGAACTGCCCCATGAAGACCGCCGGCAGCAGCGCCACCGAATGGGGGTAGCGGTGGATGGCCTCGAAGTCGTCGTCCTTGATGCCTATGGCTTGGGCGGGGCACACCTCGTAGCACTTGCCGCAGTCGATGCAGCGATGCTCTTGGATGGATGCCTTTCCGCCGAAGATGCGGACAGCCTCCGTGGGGCAAATCTTCATGCAGCGCGAGCAACCGATGCAGCGCGGCGCGTCAATCTGTAGGGCGTGATAAAACATCTTGAATTGAGAATTGAAAATTGAGAATTGAGAATTGGGCATCCATCACTACTTTCAACGGTCTATACATTGCATCTCCATCATACTTGCTAAATTGAGAATTAGAGGTCTACTGTTCTTTCAGTTTCTTGACAATACTGACCAATAGTGCAATCAGCTCATTGCAGTCAGTTTCCAGTGATTCGTACATCGCATCATCTATATATCCTGTTGCATGGATGATGTCGAGCCAATACGCTGTCTCGTCAGCCTCCTTGAGTGCTACATTCAACTTATTTAGAAAGTCCATCCTGGACTGGGCATTCCTGCCCTCCCTTGTGTTGGCACCAATGCTTGTCCCGCTCCGCAGCAATTGCTTGGACAGCACCCACTCTTTTTGTTGATCTGTGAGATACTTGTAGCAATTAACTATCCTAATTGCAAAATCCCTGCTCTTGCCTTGAATTGCTCCAGCCATATCACATTATGTAACTTGTAATGCCTGTTAGACAACCGCGTCAGCCATAATTCTCAATTCTCAACTCTCAATTCTCAATTAGAATGCCACCTCCATCTCCACCGTTGTACCTACCCCCACTTCGGAGGTTACGTTCAGCTTGTCCACGTTCTTCTGCATATTGGGCAACCCCATGCCAGCACCGAAGCCCATGTCGCGCACTTCGGGCCGAGCGGTGGAATAGCCCTCCTGCATCGCCAGCGCGATGTCGGGGATGCCCGGCCCCTTGTCGGCCACCACCATCTTGATTTTGTCCGCGTCTATGTCGACCAGCACCTTGCCGCCGTAGGCATGGGCAATGGCGTTCACCTCGGCCTCGTAGAGAGCCACCACCACTCGCTTCACCACCTGCGGGTTCACGTTCAGCTGCTTCAAGGTCTTCTTGACCGAACTCGACGCCTTGCCGGCATTGACAAAGTCGCCCTCAACGACTGTATATTCCTGATGCATATTAAATTCTCAATTTTCAATTCTCAATTTTCAACTAATACAGCGGCTTGATGCCCATATCCCACAGCAGGCCGCAGGTCTTGAACATCGAGTACTCGCTGCAGAGGAGCACCATGTCGTTGTCCTCGGCCAGCTCGATCATGTCGTCTGACGGGCGCTTGTTGCGCACAAAAAGCACAGCCTGCAGGTTGGCCATGTCGCAGGTGCGGATGGTCTGGATATTGCATAGGCCAGTAACAAGCAACGGGGTATCCTTGAGGGTAAGCACATCGCTCATCAGGTCGGAGGCAAAAGCATGTTCCACCTCCTCATCGAGATGCTCTGCACCGAGCACCACGGTGGCTCCAATTCGGGTGGCAATTTCTTGTAAGGTCATTTGTGAAGTTATTGGTTTACGGAGTGCAAATTTACACATTTTTTTCTATTTTGGCAAAGAATTAATCAAAACGCCACAAAAAAATGGACTGTCGGCGGCAGACGTAGCGGCGGTTTTCCGACCCGTTTTCCGAGGGACTTGGTCCGTGTCATCTCCGTGTCAACTCCGTGTCAGGTCCGTGTCACCTCCGAGTGGAGTCGGACCATACACGAACCATACACGGACCAAGCACGCACTAAACACGGGTCATCTCCCTACCCATCGCAACCTGTTTTCGCCCCGCACCCAAAGGCAGGGCACTGCCCAAAACAGCACTTTTTACACATTAGGTGCGTGATTCAAAAAAAATGCGTATATTTGCCATGTATCGCACCGCTGGCACATTGATGCAAACCATTGAGCATCAAAGCTAACTGAGGCGTGTGGGCGTGTATTGCATCGGCAATTATGCCCCCTTGAGTGCAAAAAATGGCAAATAGGAAACAATAACAATAACATGAAGACACAACGATTGAAAGCAACGGCTATGCTGCTGACAGCGATGCTGGCAGTGGGCAGCCTCTGTGCCCAGCCCAAACACGTGGTGATAACGGTGCAGACCTTCGAGAACGCGACGCTCACCAGCGCCCGCATTTGTGCGGCCACATTGGGGGCAGACTACTTTGCCGATTCGGCTCACCTGAGCGGCCTGTATGGTGGGGCGGCAGCTCGGTTCGACACCTTGCCAGTCTACTCCGACCTCGTCCGCTCGGCCGACGGCAGCGGATTTGCTGGCATAGTGGATAGTGCCACTTTCGCCACCTCGTTTATCATGGTCAAGGATGCCCATGGCCACTACTACGCCTTGGGCGATGTGAGCAGCCGCGACCTCGGCATAGTGCGCCCCGCCCACCTCTTCGATGGCATCGCCACTGGAGATACGCTCGACAACGGACGGCTTCCGATGACCGTCGGCCTCCACATGCTGATGCCCCCCACCCCCGTGCTGCGCGACAACCATCAGACCCTCTATGCCTCACTTGCGGCAGGCATCGCTGATGCCCAGGCCGACAGCCTCTTCTTCCTTGCCCCGCTGACGGTAGGCGAACGCGTGGCAATTAGCCGCAACGTGGTCATCAGCCAGGGAGGCCACACGCTGACCAACATGTGCGGCGGCGACATGGTGGACATCAGCGGAGCCACGGTCTACTGGACGGGTGCCACGTCCGCCATCACCACCCCCTCGGCCAGCAGCGGCTACCTCTTCAGCCTGCACTCGGGTGTGCTGCTCCTCTCGGGCACACACGCCACTTCGGCTGCAGGCGTGGCACGCCTCGAAGGCCGCTCGGCAATCGTGGCCTCCGCAAGCATCCTCGCCACAACCAATCCTGGCGTGGCCGTGGTGGTGATACGCGATGAAGGGTCGGTGATGGCCGATGGCGTGGTCTTCACCGGTGGACTGCACGGCGTTTCCATCGTCGAAGGCAGCACGGGCAAATTCGTAACCACCGAGAACACCGTGACGAGCGATATGGCCTCCTATGCCGTTCCCGTCAACGCCTACGCCTACTCCAAGGCGGGCAACCTGCGCACCTACCGCCGCACCATAAAGCTCGCTGCTGCCGATGCCGACACCGTCTACCTCGCCCGCACGATGGCCGCTGGCATGGACGACACCATAGCCAACCCGACCGTGCTGGAGCTCGCGGGCAACCAGCTGCTCGGTGGCCTCTACGTCATCCATAGCGAGGGGCAAGTGGTGGTAGAAGGCGGCGTGGTGGGGAGCATCATCGGGTCGGCCTCAAGTGCAGCAGCCCTCGTGCTGCAAGGGCTCGACTCGGTGGGTTCAGTGCAGCCTGCCGACCATGCCACCACCATCAATAGCGGTCGCTACGTCGCCCTGACGCCCGATAGCGGTGCACCCATCACCCTCACGGGTGGAAAATTCACCCGCACCTACCCCTCCTACCTTGCTCCTAACCACACCTTCATAGACAATCCCGATGCCGCCGACAAGGCCATCTACCCCAAACAGGTGGTGGCTGGACACCAAGTGCTGTACGTCAACTATGATTGCCTCCACCACGACACTACCATCGTCTACAACGAGCCCGACGGCCGCATACGTCCGCTGCTCGACTCGCCGCGCTACCCTGGCACCGACACCGTCTTCATCGCATGGCACACCGATTCGCTGTTCACCAACATTTGGAATGCCACCGACGATGAACTCACGCAGGATACCACCCTCTACGCCCAATGGCACGTGGTGGACACCACGGCGGAATACCGCTACCTCCTGCGCCATCACCTCATCGGCCTGGCAGGCGACACCACGGTGAGAGACAGTGCCATGATGATTGCCCCCAAGAATAGCCTCGCCCAACTGACGGTCAACCACTACCTCGGCCGCCACTGCACTGACCCAGGCAATCCCCCGACGGCACTCATCACACGCGACAGCATGGTGGTAGACCTCTACTACGCACTCAACAAATATGCCCTCACTTGGGATGCCCGAGGCGGCGTCTTCGCCAGTGGCGACAGCACGCTGACCGACTCCCTCTTCTACACCCAGATAGTAACGCTCCCTGCCGCTCCCACCCGCAAAGGCCACACCTTCACTGGCTGGATTGATGCACCCTACACCATGCAGCCCATCAACACTCGCGTCTACGCTGGCTACCAAGTCAACCCGCGCAACGTGGTCTGGCACGGAAGCGACAGCACCGCTGCCTACACCGCAGCCCCAATCACCCGCATCAGCGCCTCCTACAAGGACGACGACAGCAACAGCATCAACGCCAACATCGTCTTCATCAACTCCCACAACGACACCAACATCTACGCCTTGAATGCAGGACGCTACACCGTGCTTGCCATTCCGCTCGACACCAATTACCACCTGCTGAACCCCACCACCACCCTCACCATCACAACGGCACCAGCCTCGGTCAACCTCGCCAACCTATCCTTCAACACCTCCAAGGTGAACGATGGCACCACCAACGTCCAGCTCACCGACAATGGCGCACTGACAGGCATCCTTGGAAGCGACAACGTAACGCTCAACGCCACGGCACACTACAACGATGCACAGACGGGTACTGGCAAGACCATCACCGCCCAATTCTCGCTGGTCGGCACTGCAGCCACCAACTACACGCTCTCCCCCACCAGTGCAGTACTGACCACAGCAGGCAGCATCGTGGACTCCATTGCTCTCGACCGCGCCACCGCCGACAACGGCATCTCCCTCCAAGCCTTCGGCTACTGCACAGGGAGTGACACCATCCACTACTACCTCCAATCTGGCACCCCCGACCAGTACAGCATCACCTTCAGTCCCGATGCCATCGCCAACCAGCACTTCGTCAATACAGGCTGGATAGCCCTCAACCCCGCCACTCCTGGTATCCTCCTCGTAGACATTCCCGCCACCGCTGAGTCGGGCGACTACACTGCTACCCTCCGCTTCCGCGACAGCCAATTCCCCAACAACGAGAGCTATCCCATCAGCGTTACACTCCACGTCAACCTGCCCCGCACCTACACCATGCCCCTCTTCTCCGATGTCATCGCGCTGGTCGACACCTGCCAGTGCTTCACCGACATCCAGTGGTATCACAACGGCGTGGCCATCCCAGGAGCCAACCTCCACTACTATCAAGAGGCGGGTGGTCTGACGGGTGAATACCACGTAACCGCTCGCATGAACGGTATCGCCACTGCCACATGCAGGCAGGACGATATGGCCACCCTGCTCTCCAACGACAGCGACCTGCAACCCGCCGTCAGCACCTACCCCAACCCAACCACCGACCAAGTCAGCATCCGCATAGAGGGTTCGCAAATGCCCATCCACACCATCCAGGTGATGAGCATCATGGGGTTGCCCATCCTCAACACCACCTTCGAAGGCAACACCGCCAGCATCAACCTCGAAGGCTACCAAGCGGGACACTACATCGTTAGCATCGACGGTATCACTACACGCATCATCAAGCAATGAAAAGCACAAGAATAACACCAAACAGCGACAGAACTATGAAACGGACAATCATTCTGTGCAGCCTGCTCGTGGCGGCCTTCGGCCTCGCGGCACAGCCCAACCAGAAAAGCAACTATATAGGTATAGGTGGCGGCTATGGCATGCAAACCTTGCTCTACAGCCCCGACAAAGGCACAGCCACCTTGAACAACGGCTTCATGGGTGAGCTGCGCTACACCCACTTCTTCGGCAAGCATTTTGGAATCGGCCTCGGTGCCCAGTTCCTCCAATCGAAAGCTTCCACACTCTACGACTTCGCCGAGACCACGACTGGCCTCACCCATAGCGACAACACTAACCTCACCTACGACCTCACCACCCGCTACACCCAGTGGAACGAAGTGCAGACACTCTACCACCTCGGCGTTCCCGTCGAGCTCTACTGGCGCGCCCCCATCGGTCAGCGATGGAGTTTCCTGCTCGGTGCAGGTGCTCGCCTCGACCTTCCCATCAGCGGAAAATACACCGCCGATGAAGGTACCTACGACAACACAGGGCAATTCTACCTCAATGGCACCCCTTTAAGCTACACCATCGCCGACCTCCCCAACCACGGCTTCCGCGCCTACGATGCCGACTTCGAGAGCGACTTCAAGCTGCGCCAACTGGGTGTCAGCGTCATCGCCGACCTCGGCTTCACCTACGCCATGAGCAACCACTGGAGCCTCTACCTCGGCATCTATGGCGGCTACAGCCTGACCGACATGCTTGATAGCGTCAGCCGTCAGCCCCTCCTCTCCATCAACACCACCGATGCCTCCAAACTCGACTACAACGGTACCTTGGCCTCCAACCAAATCAAAGAGCTCCGCCTAATCAACGCAGGTGTCAAACTGGGCATCCAATTCGGTTGGAACTGCCATGCTCCCGCCGAGGAAGTTGTCAGCACACCGCAATTGACCTCCTACGAAAACAATACCGACGACGAAGCCGCCGCACGCACTGCCCGTTGCAACGCCCGCCGCATGAACGACCCGCAGCTCAAGCAAGCCGTAGCCAACATCGAAGCCGACCTTGAGGAGGTCAATCGTGCAGCCAACGAGGTCAAGAGCCGCGCCGCACAGGATGCCGTACTTGATGCACGTGCCTACACAGCCGATGCCATGCAAGCCCACAAGAGCGGTCAATACTGCAAGTCCTACGACCACTTCCGCAACGCCTACGCTGCCATCGCGAGTGCCTATGCTGCCGTAGCTAGCACCGCCTCCGAGGCCAATCCCACCGACCTCACCAAGAAGGCTGCTGCCGACGCTGCCCTCTACGCCGATGCTGCCCACAACGACGGCCTCGAATGCGCTATGGCAGCCAGCCGCAACGCAAAGCTCACCAGCGAGATTGCCCGCAATGGTGGTGAATACGGCGATGCCTCGCCAGCCTACAACGACCAGGCTACCGCCAGCCAAATGGCCGAGGAGGCGCTATCCATGGCCAAGGATGCCGCCAGCAAGCCCGCTACCACCGATGCCAAGGACGCTGCGGGCAAAGCCTACCGCGGCAACTTGGCGGCCAGCTATGCGGCCAGTGCCAAATCGTTCTCCAAATCGGCTGCTGCCTACGCCAAAAAGCGTGGCGACGACAACTCGAAAGCAGCCGCTTCCGAAGCTGCCCGCTATGCCACCGAAGCCAGTGAGGCCGCCCGTATGGAGAACACCGCAGCCGCCTACCGTGCCGCCCTTGCCGCACAGAAAGCCGCTCGCCGTGCTAAAACGGGTGAATCGGCCTCGACCTTAACTCCCAAGACCGCCGCAGCCGCCACCGTCTCTACCGCACAACTGTGCAAATACCTTGACCTCTTAAACACGGCCATCCACTTCGACTTTGGCAGCACCGAACCCATCATTGCCGAAGGTGCCAACTCCACCATTTTAGCTCTCTGCCAAGCCATGAAAGCCTCGCCCTCGGTGAAGATCCTCGTTACTGGGCACACCGACAACGTTGGCACGCCCGAGGGTAACCTCACCCTCGGCCAGCAACGTGCCACCGCCGTCAAGCAGATGCTCGTCAAACATGGAGCTCCCTCCAGCTCCATCGCCACCACCTCGAAGGGCGACACCGAGCCTGTGGCCGACAACGACACCGATGACCACCGTGCGCTCAACCGCCGCGCTACCATTGCCTTGCAATAGCACGTGCCACGAAAAAAGAGGCAGCCCCCACGCTTGATGGGGGCTGCCTCTTTTATATGGTATCCGAATGCTCTCGCCTACCTAATCAGGAACGAGAACTTGTTGAAATTCTTCAACGCTATACCCGTACCGCGCGCCACTGCACGCAGGGGGTCGTCGGCGATATGCACCGGGAGCTTCGTCTTGCTGTAGATGCGCTGATCCAGTCCGCGCAACAATGCACCGCCACCAGCAAGGTAGATTCCCGTCTTGTAGATATCAGCGGCAAGCTCGGGGGGCGTAGTGGCTAGGGTGTCGAGAATGGCCTGCTCAATCTGTGCAATCGAGCGGTCAAGAGCCATGGCTATTTCCTTGTAGTTGATGCTTATCTGCTTGGGCAGACCCGTCAGCTGGTCGCGACCGTGGGTGAGGTAATCCTCAGGAGGCTCGTCCAACTCACTGACCGCCGCACCGACGGCAATCTTCACCTGCTCGGCCGTGCGTATACCGATGACCATATTGTGTTGGCGGCGCATATATTCCACCACGTTCTCGTTGAACACATCGCCCGCGATGCGTATCGAGGTGTTGCACACGATGCCACCAAACGAGATGACAGCAATCTCGGCCGTACCACCTCCGATGTCCACCACCATGTGTCCTTCGGGCTGAAGCACATCGATTCCGATACCAATAGCAGCTGCCATCGGCTCATGTATCATCCTGATTTCCTTAGCACCTGCCTGCTCGGCACTCTCGCGCACCGCTCGTTCCTCGACGTTGGTGATACCGCTCGGAATGCAAATCACCATCTTGAGCGAAGGCGGCAGGAACGAGCGGTTGGCCGCCGTCATACCGATAAGCTCACGAATCAGGTGCTGCGCCATCTCAAAGTCGGCTATCACGCCTCCTCGAAGCGGACGCACCACCTCTATATCTTTCGACTTTCCTTCAATCCGCTTGGCAGCCTCGCCCACGGCCACAATCTTCTGCATCTTTCGGTCGTAGGCCACGATGCTCGGCTCGTCGATAACCACCTGGTCGTTGTAAATCACAATAGAGTTGGCTGTGCCGAGGTCCATTGCCACCTCCCTATTGAAGAATGAGAGCAATCCCATAATCTCTGTCTCCTTTTTCTGGGCGAAAGACCTTTGCCGCGTGGCACCGACCGCTCGCCCTCTGTTTTCGTTAATGTTTGAAATGACGTTTACCCGTGATAGCCATGCCCATGGCGTGCTGCTCGCAGTAGTCGATGCTGTCCTGGTCGTGGATGCTTCCCCCAGGGTGAGCCACAGCCACGATACCTGCCTCGTGGGCTATCTCCACGCAATCGGGGAACGGGAAGAAAGCATCGCTTGCCATCACCGCACCTTGTAAGTTAAATCCAAACGCTTGAGCTTTGGCAATAGCCTGCCGCAGTGCATCCACACGGCTGGTCTGACCCGTACCGCTGGCCAATAGCTGTCCGCCCTTGGCCAGCACGATAGCGTTGCTCTTGGTGTGCTTCACCAGGATGGTGGCAAAGGCCAAATCGGCTGCCTGTGCCTCGGTGATGGGCGTGGAGGTAACGCTTTGGCGCATCTCCGCCGCCGTGGGCACCACCGTGTCCCTATCCTGCACCAGCACCCCGTTGAGCACTGTCCGATATTGCGGATTGGCCATTGCGAATGCTTTCCGCCGCAGGATGATGCGGTTTTTCTTCCCACGCAGCACCTCCAGTGCCTCATCGTCGTAGGCTGGCGCGATGCAGACCTCAAAGAATATCTTATGCATCTCCTCCGCCACCTCGCGGGTAATCCTCTGATTGGTAATCAGCACCCCGCCGAAGGCACTCACTGGGTCGCCCGCCAGTGCATCTTTCCACGCCTCTATCAGCGTCGGGCGCACCGCCATTCCGCAGGCATTGTTGTGCTTCAATATGGCAAACGCCGTCTGCCCAGCGAAGTCATCTATCAAGGCGCAGGCAGCATCGATGTCGCCCAAGTTGTTGTAGCTTATCTCTTTGCCGTTGAGCTTCTCGAAGCAAGCCTCCAGGTTGCCGTAGTAGACTCCCTTCTGGTGGGGATTCTCGCCGTAGCGGAGGGTTTCGCCTTGGTCAAAGCTCTGCCTCATCAGCGGCAGCTGCTCTGTGCGGTTGAAGTGGTTGAATATCGCACAATCGTAGTGGCTGCTGACGGCAAAGGCATAGGCTGCAAAGCGGTGGCGCTGTTCGAGCGTGGTGCAGCCCTCCTGCTGGCGGTAGAGGTCAAGAAACTCGGCGTAGTGCTGAACCGAGGGGACGATGACCACATCGCGAAAGTTCTTGGCCGCCGCGCGGATGAGACTGATACCTCCGATGTCAATCTTCTCTATGATGTCCTGCTCCGCCGCACCGCTGGCCACCGTCTGCTCAAACGGGTAGAGGTCTACCACCACAAGGTCAATCTCCGGTATCTCGTATTGTGCCAGTTGCTCTCCGTCGCTGTACATATCGCGGCGCGAGAGTATTCCACCGAACACCTTCGGGTGGAGCGTCTTCACCCGCCCACCGAGTATTGAGGGATAACCCGTCAGCGTCTCCACTGCCACCGGCTCAATCCCCAAGTCGTGAATGAATTTGTAAGTCCCACCCGTGGAATATATCTTTACCCCACGTGCATCAAGCTCACGGACGATGTCCTCAAGCCCGTCTTTGTAGTAGACCGACACGAGGGCTGACTGTATGCGTTTTGCTTCCATATATTTTTTGTTTGACCTTTAATGCATCCCACATCCACACCAAGAGACTGACAGCACAACACTTGCGGCCTGCTGTGCGTCCCTCTGCGATGCTGCAAATTTACATTCTTTTTCCGTTATTTCCAAATCTTTTTCTCTATCAATTTTCGCTCTCCCATCCTTTCCTCGCACCGCCGCCTGCCGTGCACCCCCTCTTACTTTGTCTTGACCGAGAGCAGGACAAACCTCACCCGATATTTCCGCTCGGGGTAGCCTGGTGCCGTCTCGCTCTGGTAGTAAGCATAGTTCTCGCTACGTCCATAGGCGGGCAGGCTGACGCTCTTCACCATTCCAGGCTCCACCTTTAGCCTTCGGCTGAACTCTTCGTAGTGCAGCATGTTGCCCTCCATGTCGAAGAACTCCATGCGCCCGGTGAACGAGGTGATGACCTTGTCGGTGGTATTCTTGAAAGCCCCCGTGGCGTGGAAATCGACCCAGTCGTGCGAGAAGCGCACCAGCTGCAATCCCCCAAGGCTGTCCGCCACCGCTACGGCTTGCTGCTTCGGCGATGCCTCGACCGCAGCCGAAGCCTCTCCATTTGACGCAGCCTCTGCTGCCTGTGGCTGCACTGCTGAACCGCCCTGACCTGCAGTCAAGGATTCTACCTTGACCCGCAGCTGCTCCACCTCGCCCCGCAATCGCTCCACCTCGCCCCGCAATGCCTTCTCCCGCTCCAACTCCACTCCCTGCACCTCTGCTTGAGCCTCAACTGGCGATGCCTCCACCTCTTCTGCTACCACATTCTCCCCTTCCTCACCGCCACTTCGCTCCGCAATCCACATCCCCACCACCGCAGCACACAACACCCCCACCAGAAGTGCCACCTTCCGCCGACTATGCTGATATTCCTTGTCCTCCGACATCACCTACTTCCACTTCCTCATTCAGTCGCCAAACGCTATGCCTACCCCACGTGCCGTGTGTACCAACCTGCTATCGGGTGCCACCAGGTTCTGCTCCCTGACCGCCTCCTCCAGCGGAATACCCACGATGTCGGGATGACGATAGGCCACCATCTGCCCGAAGCGACCTTCCATGACGAACTCCATCGCCCTGACGCCAAACTCTGTGGCCAGCACGCGGTCGAAGGCTATCGGGGTGCCACCACGCTGCAGATGCCCCAAGATGGTGTAGCGGATGTCATGCTCCACGCCAGCCGCCCGCAAATCGACCGCCAACTGCTCACCCACTCCGCCCAACTTCACATGCTGGTAGCCCACCTCGGTCGGCGCACTTCCCGTAACCGTACCCCCTTTGGGCATAGCCCCTTCGGCCACCACGATGATGCAATAGCCGTGCCGCTTGGTGTAGCGCTGCTCTATCTTGGCCTTCACCTTCTCCACGTCGTAGGGTATCTCGGGAATAAGGCAGACGTCGGCACCGCCAGCAATGGCCGAGTGCAACGCAATCCAACCCGCGTCGCGCCCCATCACCTCGAGGATAAACACGCGGTTGTGCGAGGCCGCCGTCGTCACCAGCTTGTCGATAGCATCGGTGCATATCTGCACTGCCGTCTGGAAACCAAACGTATAGTCGGTCATCGAAAGGTCGTTGTCAATCGTTTTGGGTACCCCCACAATCTTCAATCCTTTGCGCGAGAGCCCCAAGCTGATGCGCTGGCTGCCGTCGCCACCGATGTTCACCACCGCGTCGACCCCCATATACTGCAACTTGCGAAGCATCTCGTCGCTGCGATCCACCGTGGTCCAACTGCCATCGGCCTCTTTCACTGGCCACGCAAAGGGACCGCCCTTGTTGGTTGTCCCCAATATCGTTCCCCCCTGCACCTGCAAGCCCTCCACCGTCTTCTCATCGAGCATCACAATCTCGGTCGGCTCACGCAGCACACCGTTGAACGACTCCACGCAGCCCACCACCTCCCAGTCGTCCGCCTGCGACGCACGCTTCACCAAGCCCCGAATCACTGCATTCAGCCCCGGGCAGTCGCCCCCACCGGTGAGCACCATCACTCTTTTCAATGCCATATCTTTTGCTATTTGTCTTTATACGTTTCAAAACCAACTTTCTGCACACATATCCCTCACCTCCACTTCTGCCGCAAATTTACTAAAAATCCCCCAATCAATCCACATCGGATGCAAAATATTTTCTCTGCCCACACTCTGGTTTCCCTCCGCACCCACCACCTATCACCTCCCACTGCCTTCCATTTCCGAAAGCCAGCCTCCCCGAAATCCACCCCAACCCCTTCCCCTCCCAGCTGCCTTTTTCACCCTCCGATTTTAGCCTTAAAAATTAGTTCGCACACGAACTAATTGCATTTTCGCCGCTTTTTCTCAACCACTTTTCAACAACCCTCCAAGTACCCCATTCTTCCTAAAAAGAACGCTAATTTCCAACAATTTAACAAAACAGGCGTATTTCAACACACACAAAATCAACACCTTTTCGTCATCGGTAGGCACCCGCTCCGTATCCACTCCGTATCCACTCCGTATCCGCTCCGTATCAAGTCCGTATCCCGGCGGAGAAAATACGGATCGAAAGCGGGGCGGAAGCAGGGTGGGTGGCTGGGGGATAAAATTAGTTCGCACGCGAAGTAGTTGTAAAAATCGGAGTGTTCTACACGCGATTTTTTGCGGCTCGTTGAGGCGTTGTTTTTGGGCTACTTTTTGCCTCGGAAGGGATCCCGAAAAGGGTGCAAAAAAAGTTCCGCCGAGGGGGCGATGCCCTCTCGGCGGAAGCAAAGTGGAGTTCCTTTTGCTATTTCTTGACGGGGATAGCTTTCAGAGCGGCCACAAGGTAGTCGTAGAACTTCTTGGCGCTTTCGATATTGCAGCGCTCGTCGGGGCTGTGGGGGTTCTGCAGCGTGGGACCAAAGCTGATCATCTCCATCTCGGGATATTTGCTGCCCAGGATGCCGCATTCGAGACCTGCATGAATGGCCGTCACCACAGGCTCTTTCTTATAGAGCTTCTTGTAGGTCTGCTTCATGGTCTGCAGCAGCTGGCTTTCCATGTTGGGTTTCCATCCGGAGTAAGCACCCGTGAGTTGGCACTTGCCGCCACAGAGCTCGGCCAGGCAGACGAGGCGCTCGCCAAGCACCTCCTTGGCGCTATCGACGCTTGAGCGCAGCAGGGCTTTGAGCACGAAGTTCTTGCTGGCAGTGGTCTTGACGATGGAGAGGTTGAGCGAGGTCTCGACCAAGCCTTCCATATCCTTGCTCATGCGGATGACGCCGTTGGGGGCTACGAGCATGAGGTTGATGATTTTCTGGGTGTCGGCTTCGGTGATGACGGTGGGGGTCATGCGCACCTTTTCGTAGGCGATACGGAAGTCGGGTTCGACTGCGCCGAGCTCTTTTTTGACCCACGAGGCCACTTTGTCGAATTCCTTGAGGATGCACTCTTCGTGCTCTTTGGGGAAGGCGAGGACGGCCTCGGCATCGCGCGGGATGGCGTTGCGCATGTTGCCGCCTTCGATGCTGATGAGGCGTATGCCGCACTCTGCCACCCAGCGCAGGTGGCGGAAGAGGAGCTTGTTGGCGTTGGCGCGACCAGTGTTGATTTCCATGCCGCTATGGCCGCCGCGGAGACCGCCGATGGTAAGGCGGTAGGCCACCATGCCGCGCGGGGCTTTCTCGGTCTGGTAGGGGATGGTGAGGTTGGCATCCAAGCCACCGGCGCAGCCAACGTAGAGTTCGCCCTCGGTCTCGCTGTCGAGGTTGAGGAGGTAGCGCCCATTGAGTTCGCCCTTCTTGAGGCCGAAGGCACCGGTCATGCCAGTCTCCTCATCGGTGGTGATAAGGGCTTCGAGTGGGCCGTGCTCCACGGTCTTGGAGGCGAAGACTGCCATAATGGCGGCTACGCCCATGCCATCGTCGGCGCCGAGGGTGGTGTCGCAGGCGTAGACCCAGCCGTCGACTATCTTAGTCTCGATGGGGTCGGTCTCGAAGTTATGCTTTTTGCCAGCGCGTGCTTGGGGCACCATGTCCATGTGGGCTTGCAGCACCACGGGTTCGCGGTTTTCCATGCCTTTGGTGGCGGGCTTGGTCAGGATGACGTTGCCGATGGCATCGACACGGCAGCCGATTTTGTTCTTTTTGGCCCAATCCACGAGAAATGCACGTACCTTTTCCTCGTGTTTCGAGGGGCGTGGCTGACGTGTGAGGGAGTAGAAATTGCTCCACAACTCTTTGGGTTCAAGTTCTTTGATTGTCATAATAGGGTTGTTTTTTGATGAATATTCGGTTGGTGTCAAACGATGGTGCAAATATACGCATTTAATTTCAGACTGCATAGCAAATTCATCAAAAAAAGCGGAAACACCTTGAGGTTTCCGCTTTGAGGTCGGTCTGGAGTGGCATTTCTGCCTATCGACGGGAGGGAGTTAGAAGTAGAGGTCGCGCTCGCCCTCGCCTATTTTGCAGAGGTTGCCTTCCACCTTGCGTTTGAGGTCTTCCTTGCTGAAGGTCTGGGTAAGCTCGCGGAGCAGCCGCAGACCCTTCTCCTTGGTGGCTGGGGAGGCATAGTCCTCGAGGTATTCGCGGAAGGTGAACATAGCGTTGGGTTTGCAGTACTCCTTGATGAGGCCAGGTTTGGCGAGGTCCATGAAGTCGGCGCCGACGCGACCTTTGCGGTAGCAACCAGTGCAGAAGGAGGGGATGTAGCCGCCGTCGATCATCATGGAGATTACCTCGTCGAGCGAGCGGTGGTCGCCGAGGGTGAACTGGGCACCTGTGTTGCCCGTTTTCTCGTAGGGTTGGGCATCGGTGTTGTCGCCTTCCTCGTAGCCGCCGGGGTTGGTTTCGCTGGCGGCACTGATTTGGCTGACGCCATAGCGCACCAGCTGGTCGCGCATCTCGGGACGCTCGCGGGTGGAGATGATGATGCCAGTGTAGGGCATGGCGATGCGGATGATAGCGATGATTTTCATGAAGTCGGCATCACTGACGGGGTGCGGGATGTTCTCGGGGAGGCTGAAGGGTGTGCCTTCGGCAGGCTCGATGCGCGGGAAGGAGACGGTGTGGGGTCCGCAGCCGTAGTCTTCCTCAAGGTGGCGGGCATGCTCCATGATGGCAAGTATCTCGAAGCGGTAGTCGACCAAGCCGAAGAGTACACCGAGCCCCACATCGTTGATGCCACCTTCCTGCGCACGATCCATACAGGTGAGCCGCCAGAGGTAGTCCGCCTTGGGCGTGCCTGCGGGATGGAATTTGGCGTATTCGATGGGGTCGTAGGTCTCCTGGAAGCAGACGTAGGTGCCGATTTTTTCGGCTTTGAGCTTCGCAAAGTCATCGACCGACATAGGAGCCAGCTCGACGTTGATGCGGCGGATGGAGCTGCCTTTTTCGTCGCGAGCGGCATAGGTGCGGCGGATGGCTTCGACCATGTAGTTGGCATCGTTGCGGGGACTTTCGCCACAGATGAGGAGGGCGCGCTTGTGGCCCATGCGGAGCAGCTGGAGGGTCTCGCTTTCGATCTCGTCGAGGGTGAGTACCTTGCGCTTGAGCTGCTTGTTGTCGCGGCGGAAACCGCAGTAGACGCAGTTGTTGACGCAGGCGTTGCCAGTGTAGATTGGGGCGAAGAGCACCAGGCGGCGGCCGTAGATTTCGTCCTTGCAGTACTCGGCTGTGTCGAGTATCTTTTGGATATCGGACGCGTCGGTTACGTTGAGCAGGTGTGCCACGTCCTGCAAGTTGAGCCCTTTGAGCTTGCGGGCTTTGTTGAGGATGTCGTTCAGTTCACTCTCGGTAGGTGCCGGTTGGTCAATCATGCCGTAGAGCTTGTCGCGGTCGATAAAGTTTTGGTGTTTCATGGTTGTTATTGCTGTTTTAGGATTAATTTTCTGCCTTTTTGCCTACGCCCTGCGGAGCCACTACGGCTTTGCATACGATGCCTTCGAGACGCCCCAGCTGCCCGGTCAGGGCGTTGATTTGGTTGGTGGTGCCTTCCACAATAAGGGCTATCACTGCCACCTCGCTGTCGCGAAATGGAAGCCCTTGGCGGCATAGCACCACCTGGGTATGGTCGGAAATAATGCTGTTGATGACGGTCGCCTGTCGGCGGTCGAGTATGAGTATGGTTATTGTTCCTATTCGCTTCTCCATCAGGTGTTAGGCTTTTGGATTAGACAATCGGTTAACGCGGCAAAGGTACGCTTTTTCCTTGACGCGGCCAAATATATTTTTCTTCGCGGCACTTTTTTGGCGGGAGCAGCCGCTGCTGGGGTATTACTGACGCTGCTTGTAGGCTTGGAGGGTGTTCTGCAGCAGGCTGACGATGGTCAGCGGTCCTACGCCGCCTGGCACTGGGGTCACCCAGCTGCATTTAGGGTCGACTTCGGCGTGGCATACGTCGCCTACCAGCCGGTAGCCGTTCTTCCGAGAGGCATCGGGGATGCGGTGTATACCGACATCGACGACCACCGCTCCTTCCTTGACCATGTCGGCCTTGACGAATTCGGGCTGACCGATGGCCACAACGAGGATGTCGGCTTGGCGTGTGAGTTCGGCGAGGTGCTGTGTGCGGCTGTGGCAGAGCGTTACAGTGCAGTCCACTCCTTTGCGGGAAAGGAGGTTGGCTGCTGGTGTACCCACAATATTGCTTCTGCCCACCACCACGCAGTGCTGGCCTGCGGTAGCGATGCCGTTGCGTTGCAGGAGGGTGCGGATACCCATCGGTGTGGCGGGAAGAAAGCAGGGTTCGCCCAGCACCATGCGACCTGTGTTGATGGGGGTGAAGCCGTCCACATCCTTTTCGGGCGAGATTGCATTGATGATGTGTTTCTCGTTGATGTGCCCAGGCAGGGGGAGCTGAACGATAAAGCCGTCCACTTCGGGGTCGGCATTAAGGAAGTGGATGGTCTCTATCAACTGCGCCTCGGTGGTGGATTCCGCCAAGCGGTAGACCGAGGAGGTGAAACCCACTTCGTGGCTTGACTTTTCCTTGTTGGCCACATAGGTCATGCTGGCGCCGTCGTTGCCAACCAGCACTGCCGCCAAGTGCGGTGCACGCCTGCCGCTGCTTGTAATTGCCCTTACTTCGTTGGCCAGTTCGTCCTTAATCTGCGAGGCCAGTTCTTTACCATCAAGTATTCTTACCATCTTTTCTACTCTTTATTTCTATCTTCTCCGCTTGGGAAAAGTCTTTCCGCTTTGTTTGCTCATCATCTTCATCATCTTGCGCGTGTCGTCGAACTGCTTGAGGAAGCGATTGAGTTCTTGGATTGAACGTCCGCTACCAGCCGCTATGCGCTGCTTGCGACTGCCGTTGAGGCATGAGGGGTTGCGACGCTCGTAGGGGGTCATCGAGCCTATCATGGCTTCAATCGGAACGAAAGCATCGTCGCTTATCTCCACGTTCTTGGTCAGCTTGGACATGCCTGGTATCATACCGATGAGGTCTTTCATAGAGCCCATCTTCTTGACTTGTGCCATTTGAGCAAGGAAGTCCTCGAAGTTGTAGCTGTCGTGCAGCAGCTTTTTGGAGAGCTTGCGGGCTTCCTCCTCATCGTATTGCTCCTGGGCACGCTCGACGAGGCTCACCACATCGCCCATGCCCAGTATGCGACTGGCCATGCGCTCGGGGTGGAAGACATCAAGGGCATCCATCTTCTCGCCCACGCCAACAAACTTGATGGGCTTTTGAACAGCGTAGCGTATCGTCAGGGCTGCACCTCCACGGGTGTCGCCATCGAGCTTGGTCAGTACCACCCCGTCGTAGTCGATTTGCTCGTTGAACGCCTTGGCGGTGTTCACGGCATCTTGGCCAGTCATGGAATCCACCACGAAGAGGGTCTCCTGCGGATGGAGTTCTGCTTTAAGTTTGGCTATTTCGGCCATCATCTCTTCATCAACTGAAAGGCGACCTGCTGTATCAACCACCACGACGTTTACCCCACGCTGCTTGGCCTCCTTGATGGCATTTTGCGCAATCTGCACGGGGTCGGTATTACCCAGTTCGGCGTAGACTGGCACGCCTATCTGCTCGCCGAGCGTCTGCAACTGGCTGATAGCAGCAGGGCGATAGACGTCGCCAGCCACCAGCATGACGCTCTTACCTCGCTTGGTATGCAGCAGGTTGGCCAGTTTGGCACTGAAAGTGGTCTTACCCGAGCCTTGCAGACCTGCTATCAACACCACTGCGGGCTGCCCCTTGATGTTGATGTCCACACTTTCCGACCCCATCAGCTCGGTCAGCTTCTCGTGCACAATCTTCACCATCAGCTGCCCTGGCTCGATACTGCTGATGACGTTGCGCCCCATGGCCTCGGCCTTCACCTTGTCGGTAAACTCCTTGGCTATCGGGAAACTTACATCAGCATCGAGCAACGCACGGCGCACCTCTTTGACGGTCTCGGCGATGTTGATGTCGGTGATTGTTCCACGTCCGCGGAGCGTATGTAACGCTTTCTCTATCTTGCTGCTAAGGCTTTCAAACATAGTTTTTCTTCGGTTACAAATTCCCTGCAAAGATACACAAAATATTGCAACTATCAATAGTCAAACCATTCTGCTGCCCACCGACGCCCATATTCAGTGGCAGCGACTCACTACCCTTGCTCGCAGTAGTCTGCTGCATCCAGCGGTGTGCCAGTGGTCAATTTCCACCATAAGCCTCATCCTAATTGCACAGAAAATGCACTCTCCTATGGTTGCACAACTTCTGATAATGAAGATGAAAGATATTTTACTCCATCCAATTTGCGAAATATTCTTAACTTTGCAGCCGATTTCAAGAGGAAATCACCGAAGCGACAAGCTCAACTCTGACAATCGTGAACGTGAGAAATTCCAACAAGTCAGCAGGGTGGGTATCGGGTTCGCGCTACAAGCGTGGGCTGTTTTCACATCTGCTGACAAAGGTAATTCTCACGACCTACGATTGAAAGAAGTGGCACACAGACCACGCTTCCTTTATTACCTATTCACAAACAACACAAAACAATGAAGACAGCACACCCAAGCAACCAACCCTCACTGCAAATCAACCGCCGCCACCGCCCCCCGTTCATCTTATTTGCCCTCGCAGCAATGCTGCTGGCATTTACACTCAGCCCAGCCTATGGGCAGGGGACTATCAGCGGCCGCTTGCAACACGAGGAAAAAGCAGAACCCATAGCCTACGCCAACATTGCGCTGCTGCGTGCAGCCGACAGCCTGTTTGTGCGTGGCACGACAAGCGACCCGCAGGGGCGGTTCAGCCTCAAAGCTGATAGCGTCGCGGCAGTGATACGCATCTCGGCGGTAGGTTATGAGACACTGTTCATTCCCGTAGGCCAACCGCAGGCCGACACCAGCCTCGGAGCAATTCACCTGAAAGAGGGTGCCATGATGCTGGAGGCCGTCGAGGTGAGTGCTGCCAAGCCGATGTATGCCGTGGACGGCGAGAAGAAGCTCTACAACGTCAGCGAAGACCCCTCTGTGCAGGCTGGCACCGCACAGGATGCCTTGCAGAACGCCCCTGGGGTGCAAATCGATGCAGAAGGCAATATCACCCTCAACGGGCAGGGGGTATCGGTGTGGATCAACGACCGCCCCTCGCACATGGGCGGTGAAGCCTTGCGGCAATACATCAAGCAGCTGCCCGCCAGCGCCATCTCCACCATCGAGGTGATGAAGCATCCCTCGGCCAAGTATGGCTCTGGAGGGCCAGTCATCAACATCAAGACGGGGACAACCATGCTGCGCAATTCCTACTTCAGCTTCGGCCTCAACGGCTCGTCGGAGCCTTCGCTGGTGCCCTACACCCAATATATCTACGCCAACGACAAGCTGCACATGAGCGCCTACCTCAGCTACAGCGGTCGCCGCAACAAAAGCACCTCGCACGGCGAGGGAGAGTTGTATGACAGCGATAGCCTACTCATACGGCAATATACATCCAGCGGAGAAGGAGAATCAAGCTACCACAACCTCAACTTCAACTTCGACCTCAGCTATGAATTCGACTCGATGAACACCCTCTCATTCGACTTCTACACCTACCCCTCCTAGCAACAATACAATGATAGTAGCTCCACTACCCAAACCGAATACATTGCCGGTTTGCCTCAAAACTACAATTCCTTCAGCCATGACAACTGGCACTCTTTATATCATGGAGGAGGCACCTACCTCTACTACCAACACAAGTTCAACAACGAAGGGCACTACCTCTCGGCCAATGCCTACGGCGGATGGTGGGGAAACCAATCGAAGTCAACCAGCTTCGACCACTACGAGGCACAACCACAATTAAGCTACGACAACCGCACCCAATCGCCATACACCAGCGGGTATGGCAGCCTCGGTATCAACTATTCATACCCCTACAGCAAAAAGGGCGAGATAGGCACAGGCATTGACCTCGACTTCTCGAACAGCAGAAGCGACTACCTGCGCGACACAATGGATGCCGCCAACGTCTACCACACCGACGCCCTCCGCTCCGACAGCAGCCGCTCGGGCTCCACCTCGGCCTCGGCCTACCTCAGCTGGCGACGCGAATGGGGGAACTTCACTTTCTCGGCCAGTGCACGCGGAAGCCTCAACAAAAGCACCTCGCGCCACGTGGCCGAGCCTCAATTCGACACCACCATCCACTACTTCTCCTTCTCTCCTTCGGTCTACCTCTCCTACTCCACCGAATCCATGCACTCCTTCAGCCTGAGCTATTCCACCCGAACCAGCCACCCCTCGGCAGGCTCGCTTTCGCGCTATGTTAGATATGGTATTGCGAGCTACTCTACGGGCAACCCTGACCTCGCCCCCTCGCGCAGCCACGAAGTGGAACTTGAGTGGAGCAAATACTTTGAAAAAGGCCATTCCGTGGGAATCGACGCCTCGGTGGAGACCAATACCGATGAAGAGTCCAGCATCGACGACCCCGTCTATTCTCCACTCTTCGGACGCTGGGTCAACTTCTCGAAGCCCTACAATGCCGAGGACAATCGCCGCTTCAACATCAGCGCCAACGCCATGTACCGACCCACGGCCTTCCTCAACTTCCGCCTCTACACTGGCATCACCAACAACTGGTACCACGTCATGGTGCGCCCCGACAAGTGGATAGAAAACCAGATGACCTCGTGGAACATCTCGGCTCGCATTTGGGCCAAACTATGGAACCGCCTCAACGTATTTGTCTCCGGCCAATATCGCAGCCGAAGATTAGGCTACAGCGGAACCGACATCGACGAGCCCTACAAAAGCATCAACCTCGGCATGAGTGCCGACTTCTTCGACCGCCGACTCTCGCTCTACTTCAATGCCAACGACATATTCAACTGGGAACAATGGAGCCGCCTCGACATCAACCCCTACAGCAACAGCTCCTACCTATCGAAATCCACCAGCAGCTACCTCACCTTCGGCCTCACCCTGCGCTTCGGCAAAATGGAACTCTCCAACAGCAGCCGCGAAGGCATACAGGAGGGCAGCTCCAGTGGCAGAAAATAGCAGCCCCATTAACCATTAATCATCCATCATGCAATCATCATGAGCGAAGACATCCAAGCTTACATCGCCGAAAACAATCATCAGTTGTTAACCCAGAAATACAAAAAAAACTCACTATCAATATTGTGGCAGGCATTGTGATGAACGTCATCGCCTCACCACAATTATTCAATTAGAGCAAACAACAAGCGGTGGGGCAACACTGAGCAAGCACACCCCACTTCCCCACTTTCCCCAGGCACTTCCCCTTCACTCCTCCCTAATTCTTCCTCGCCCCACCGCCCACAGTTTGCCCTTGCAACAAATCAAGAAAACATAACGTCATAGGAAGAAAACTTGAAACAATGAAACACACACTCAAAACCAATAGTGCACTAAATAGTTTTGCCGCCAATCGTCGCTGGAAGCCGTAAATGCGAGGCGCTTGAAGCACCTCGCCGTCGGATGTACTGCCAGTAGGTACTTGCCCCGTGTTTAATCCGTGATTAATCCGTGTTTGGTCCGTGTTTGGTCCGACTCCACTCGGAGGTGACACGGAGTTGACACGGAGTTGACACGGAGATGACACGGACCAAGTGGCAACGGAAAATTGAAGATTGAGAATTGAAAATTCACCCTCCACAAGGAAAAAATCTTTCCAACAGCGAAGTTTCTGATAAAACGTTGTAATAAAAACTTGAAACAATGAAACACCCATTCAAAACCACCATCGGGGCAGCTCCGCCGCACCGTGGAAGAAGCCAAGAATCGCAAACAATAAAGTACCACACCAAAACAATCCAACTATGAAGGCGAAGATGGAGAGAGATTCGAAGTGGACGGAGGCATCACTATCGAAGGCAGCGGACGCTTGACCAAGGAAGCCGTGGAAGCCATCCACAAGGCCAAGATCGGCAGCAAACTCATACTTTCTGTCGCGGTGAACACCCCCACCAAAAAGCCAATAGAAATTGATGCCATCATCTCACTCGACCGATAATCCACATTCAAAAAGAAGCAATAACCATTAAAGCAAACTGATCATGAAACAAGCATTCAAATTTCTCATTCCTGCCGCTGCGGCGGCGATCCTCACGCTGACGGCCTGCTCCCCGCAGCCCGAAAAGGAAATCACCATCACCGCCAACGGCGTGGACTTCAAAATGGTTTTCGTCAAAGGTGGCCGCCAGATACACTATGGCGGCACTCCCCTACGCTATATTCCCGAACAGCGGAGAAGAGACACCATACATATTTACGGTAGCGACACCATAGTCTACCGTTTTTGGGAAGAGGTAGACACCACCGACATCCGCGACTTCTACCTCGGCCAGACCGAAGTTACCCAAGCCCTCTACGAGGCCGTTATGGACACCAACCCCTCCTTCTTCAAGGGGGCTGACCTGCCAGTGGAGCGTGTAAGCCTCAAGGATGTCGAAACCTTTATCGAGCGGCTCAACAGCCTCACTGGCCGCGAATTCTACCTCCCCACACAAACAGAGTGGCGCTTTGCCGAGACCGGAGGAATTGATGGCAAAAACACCTACCAATATGCGGGCAGCGACGACCCCGATGTCGTGGCATGGTTTGGCGCCAACTCCGACAGCACCACCCATCCTGTGGCCACCAAACAGCCCAACGAACTCGGCTTCTACGATATGCACGGAAACGTAGAGGAGTTAATAGATCCTAATCGTAAAAAAAATCAATTGCCAGAAGAAGAAGAGTGGGAATGTTTTGTTGGCGGCTGTTGGATAAGCGACAATAGTGCCTTCACTGATAGCACGATACCTTACAACATAACATTTGGTAACGATACACTCCTTATGCCAAGGCCAATACATTCCCTCCCCTGTTACTATGGTTACTTACGCAAATCAATCACTATGGGTTTCCGCATCGCCATGCGGGTGGAGAAGAAGGTCCAAGTCGTAGCCGTAAGCCACGATAACTACAACATGGTCTACCGCGGCATAGCGAACCCGCTGACCATCGCAGCCGAAGGCTATGCCTGCCGCGACCTCATCGTCGCCGTCGACGACACCGCAGGCACTATCACCCCTAGCAACGCCCCCGGACACTACACCCTCACCCCCAACGGCAACGCCAAGACAATTGAACTCCGCATCTCCGCCCGTACCAAAGGCAGCATCAAGCCATTAACCGCTCTCCGCTACCGCGCCAAAGCCTTGCCCGACCCCGTACTCCGCGTTGGCATATATGAAAACGGTGAAAAGCAGGCCAAAAGGAGAGACTTCAATGAAAACACCGCCTTCTTCGCCACCAAGGCACGCGACTTTGAATTTTGAATGCCCAAAGAGAGCATCTGCATCAAAAGTCTCAACATCACTGTAGGCACCCGTGCCTGTGCACCCATTGAAAACCCCTCCAAGCAGGCGGGGCTTAAGATAGGCAAAGAGGTGGCCGAAGCCATCCGTAATGCCCAACCCGGCAGCAATATAGTCATCCAGGCCGATGTAGTCATGCCCGACGGCATCCACCCAGCCTCGTGCGTCATCGGCCTCGCAGAATAACTCCTCCCCCGAGTAATCAGAGTAATCGGAGTAATCTGATTACTCTGATTACTCTGATTGTTTATTTTTCGGCGGCGGCGGGGAAGGGCAGGAGCGTGGGCTGGGTAGCCCGCTCCGCGGGCGCCCACGCCCCTGCCCTTCCCCGATTGCCCGTTCCGCGTGGACGGAACCGAACAAGGTCAGTTCTGACTGGCACGCACCGCGCGGACAGAGAAGCCGAAGTAGCGGTCGTTGCTGTCCACGTACTGGTTGCTGGAACTGAAGTAGAAGTACCACGCGCCGCCCGGGCTGCCCTCGTAGAGCGACGACGACCAGTAGTCGCCGCCGCTGCCGACACCGCCGAAGCTCGTACCGTAGCGAAAGCCAGCGGCGGGCAGGAAGATTGAGTTGCCGTTGGCGGCAGTGAAGAGGCGGCCACTCACGCCGTTGCGGGTTGTCCACGTGGCGGTAGTATTGTTCATCAGTTCCTCCCACTCGGCCTTGGTCGGTGTACGGGCGCCGCT
>JAFTBM010000033.1 GCA_017455205.1 Bacteroidales bacterium | reverse complement strand
TGGTCAGTGTCAGGTCCGTGTTAAGTCCGACTCCACTCGGAGGTGACACGGACCTGACACGGAGTTGACACGGAGATGACACGGACCAAGTCCCAATTGAGAATTGAAAATTGAGAATTGAAAATTGGGGAAATCGAGAATGGAGAATTGGGAATTGAGAATTGAGAATTGAGGAAATCGAGAATGGAGAATTGGGAATTGTGAATTGAGGATTGGGGAAATCGAGAATGGAGAGTTGGGAATTGGGAATTGAGGATTGGGGAAATCGAGAATGGAGAGTTGGGAATTGAAAATGGAGGATTGGGGAGATTGAGAATGGAGAGTTGGAAATTGAGAATGGAGAATTGGGGTAAAGAGAAGGGCGGTCAGGAGTGGAGGCGGGTCAGTTGGCCACCGAGCAGGAGGCTGATGAGGTCGTGGCTTGGGGAGTGCTGCTGGGCGTTTTCGCCCCAGAACTTTACGAGCAGATGGTCGCGTTCAGCAGCGGGCAGCGCATAGTCGCCACTCTCGATGCAGGAACAGAGCTGGTCGAAGGTGTAGGCTCGATGTCCCACCACATTCTCATCAAAGGGGTAGAATAGGCCGCGGAGATCCACATATTCGGCGTAATCGTAGAGATAGAGAATAATGCCTTTGTCGGGCAGCAGGAGGTAGTCGTAGAGGATGGAGGAGTAGTCGGTGATAAGGACGTCGGTCAGTGGAAGCAACGGGTAGACATCGGTGTTGCTATCCAAAAAGCGAATATTGTGCAGGTGTCGATAGTCGGCTGGGGAGGTGCTGACGTTGGCATGGGGTTTGAGTAGGAGCAGGGCGTTGCGTTTTTGCAGGAGGGCATCGAGCCTGTGCATATCAAAGCTCTGGGTGAAGAGATTGCGTTGGGAGTCGCGCCAAGTAGGCATATAGATGAAGACTGTGGAATAGGGGCGAGTGCGGAGGGAGGCGATGAGGGCTTGGGTGGAGGCAGGCTCGTAGGCAGCCACATGGCGTAGGCGGTCGGCCTCGGTGCAGGTGAGTATTTCGTTGCGGGGATAGCCCAGTTCGAGGCAACGCGAAGGTGGAATGCGGAAGGCGGGGGCGAACATGGCCGTCTGGAAGGGGGTGGAAGAGAGCATATAGTCGGGGCGGCGGAAGACTTCGGGGTGGTAAAACCTGTGGCCGAGGGTGCGTCGCTGGTAGCGGTCGGCCAGTGTTCCCGAGGTAATGTTGAATTCAATGCGTTTCAGCCCTACGCCGTGCCATAGGTTGACCACAATGGCTCCGCCCGAGAATGCATAGAGGATGTCGGAAGAGTAGGAATTGACAAACCAGTATTTCGAGGTCAGTGCATACCAAGCACCTTTGGGGCTGGCGATGAAATAGGCTTTCAGTCCGAGGGAGCGGACGAGGCGAATGGTGGCACGGCTGCTGCTCAACCAGACACTTGTGGCTTGCGAGTAATGATTGTTGCAGTAGAGGAACAGGTACTTGGCATTGTCGTTGAAAGCGCCACGGAAGCTGCCGAATGCCCACCGCCTCTCGCTGCGAGGGAAGAGGTAGGAGAGCGGATGGATGAGGTGGAGAAGGGCGTAGAGTAAGAATTTGGCCATCGTTGTTCAGCGGTTAATCATCTTGCGGATGACAATATTTTGCCCGTCGAGGCATTTTTCAGCCGGGTTGATGAGGTTGCAAATCACCTCGGCCACCTCCTCGGGCTGCATAATGGTAGATGGGTCTTCGTCGGGGGCGAGGCGACGGCGCAGCTTGGTAGCGCAACGCCCGGGCGATACGCAATAGACCATGATGCCGTATTCGGAAAGCTCGGCGGTGAGGGTCTCGGAGATGGAGATAAGGGCTGCTTTGGAGGAGGCATAACTCAACCAACCTGGTCGCGGGGTCATGCCTGCCGTGGAGGCTACGTTGAGTATCTTACCTCCGCTGGTTTTCATATACTTCACGCACTCGCGCATCAGCATAAAGGGGGCATAGACATTGACGCGATAGGTCAGCTCGAAGCTTTCCAAGGAGGTGGTCAGCAGCGGCTGTGGGTCGGTATAGCCAGCAATATTGAGCAGTGCATCGATGCTTCCAGTGGTGGCTACGATTGATGCCACCACCTCGGGGATGCCTTCGGGGGCAGAGAGGTCCAGATTATAGGTATGGATAGCTGCGGCGGGGATATTACAGCTCATGGCGGCCGCGGTGGCGGCCATGTCGGCAGCATTGCGGCCAATGAGGGCATAGTGGTCGTAGTAGCCACGATGCGAGAGCATAATGGCCGTGGCCTTACCGATGCCCGAGCCAACTCCGGTGATGATACAAGTAGCCATAGGGGTTATTTTCTCTTTCTGAACACTTCATCGTAGATTTGCTCGCCTACCAGCATATCAATCCGAGTGGTGAGCTTGAGGTTGTAGGGCATGCCTGGGCATATCTTGATGGGGACTTCGGGGTGGTACTTATGGAGCATGGCAGCATCCTCGGTGAAAGTGGCACCATCGGCCATAGCCTTCTCGTGTACTTCGCGCAGCAGCTGCGTCTGGAACTTCTGCGGAAGCTGCACATTGACGAGGCTTGAGCGCTCGAGTGCACCCTCCACATATTCATGCCCTACCAGCACGGAGAAAGGAATAGCTTCTCCCAGCATCGCATTAGGCTCATTGGCTTCCATCAGGCGCTGGAAGTCCTCCACCTTGACGAATGGCCTTGCGGCCTCGTGCACAATGACGTTGTCCGTGGCGACCATCGCCAAGCCATTACGCACAGATTCTTGGCGAGTGCTGCCCGCTGGGGCAAAACGCACGGGGGTGCGGACACCGTATTGGTTGAGCATAAGTGCAATGGCAGGTTCGTATTCTTTGGCACAGACCATTACCACCTCGGCAATCTCGGGTAGCTGGTCTACACGCTCAAGGATGTGCATGACGACAGGTTTACCTGCGAGAAGCATATACTGCTTAGGGACTGCATTCAGCATGCGGCTGCCAGTCCCTCCTGATAAGAAGAGAAGGGTGAACATAGGGCGTTGTTTATAGAACGGATATGAATTGCAATGCAGGTTGTAGTCCCCCTGCGAGTAGGTCGGACGGCCGAATGAACAAGGCAGCGGTTCTCCTCCGCCATGTAGAATGCTTGGCATTGGGGATTGTTTCCCCAACCGAGTACGGCTACAGGCCCTGACACCAGCTGCTCCAACCGTCCCTGCAGGGTGCGCAGCCGATGTTGCTGGCGGATATATTCTGCACTGTCGGCCTGCATGTTCTGCGAGATGCCGTAGCCTGCCCGTATTGGAATTGATGGACGATGCTGTAGCGTGGTCGTGCTCATAATCAGTGGCCGTGCTTTCCTACATAAAGTGCTCGAATATTTGGCTGAAGTCGGAAGGGGGAAGGCTGAACCTCGACGGCATCTTTCTACCCTTAACCGTTCCATAAGCCACTCAAATGCAGTTCTCTCCATCAGTTTTGTTGCTTTTCCCGACCTCCGTTTCCTTTGCAAAGATACACTTTTTTGTGCAATTTTCCCTCCACACCTGATTTTCCGCTCCTCTCACCGCTTTCTCCCTATTTTCCCTTGTCGCTACGTTTGCGTTTTCCTCTCGATGCACTTTGCTTCTGCTTGCCTTTGGGCTTTGCATCCTTTGGCTTACGCTTGCTATCCCCCTTACCTTTTTTCTCCTTGCGGGACGAATCAGGTTCGTCAGGGTCTAGCAGCTCGAAGTCTATCTGCCGCTTGATTAGGTCTACTCGCTTGACGAGTATCATCACTGGCTCACCCAGCTTGTAGCAACGCCCACTGCGCCGACCGATGACCTGGTAGTTATCCTCATCGAGCATGTAGTAGTCGCCCTTGAGCGACCCGATGGGTATCATTCCCTCACACTTGTTTCCCTCAATTTCGGCGTATATACCCCACTTGCTGACGCCACTGATCAACGCTGGGAACACCTGCCCTATCTTGTCGCCGAGGTATTCGGCTTGCTTGTATTTCACGCTGGTTCGCTCGGCATCGGCAGCCTTCTTCTCCATCGCCGAGCAGTGTTTGCAGTATTCCTCGTATTCCGCTGCACTGACGCTCTCGCCACCACCGAGGTAGCGGTCGAGTAGGCGGTGCACCATCAGGTCGGGGTAGCGACGTATAGGCGAGGTGAAATGCGTGTAGTAGGCGAATCCGAGGCCATAGTGGCCGATGTTCTCGGTGCTATACACCGCTTTGCTCATCGTGCGGATGGCAATCGTGTCGATCATATATTCTTCTCCCCGGCCAGCTATGTTTTCAAATAGTCGGTTGTAGCTCTCGGCCAGTGCTTTGCGACTACCGGTCTTGATGGTGAAGCCGAGCTTGTCCACAAACTCCACAAAGGTGTTCAACTTCTCTGGGTTGGGTTCATCGTGGACGCGGTAGACAAACGTGTGCAGCGGCCTGCCATTCTTCGTCTTCGGCTTGCCAACATATTCGGCCACCGTCTTGTTGGCCAGCAGCATAAATTCTTCTACCAGCCAGTTGGCCTCTTTGCTCTCTTTGATGTAGACTCCGATGGGGTGTGCATGCTCGTCGAGTTGGAACTTCACCTCCTGCGTCTCGAAGTTGATAGCCCCATTGCGATAGCGGGCTTCGCGCAAGGCAGTGGCAATGGAGTGAAGCTTCAATATAGCCTCGCCCACTTCACCAGCCTCGCTGGCCTCACCGCTTTCGATGATGGCCTGTGCCTCTTCGTAGGCCATGCGGCGGTTGCTCCTAATCACCGTCCTCCCCATCCAACTACCATACACCTTCCCTTTGCCGTCCATCTCCATCACTACGCTGAAGGTCAGTTTGTCCTCATCCTGCCTGAGCGAGCAAACCTCGTTGCAGAGCCGCTCAGGCAGCATCGGCACCGTGCGGTCGACCATGTAGACGCTCGTTCCCCGTTCGTAGGCCTCGCGGTCAATGGCCGACCCAGGCTTGACGTAGTGGCTCACATCGGCAATGTGCACCCCCACCTCGTACCGTCCACCGCCAAGCTCGCGCAGCGATAGTGCATCGTCGAAGTCCTTGGCATCGGCCGGGTCGATGGTGAAGGTAACCACATTGCGAAAGTCTTTGCGTCCCGCGTAGTCCCTCTTGGTGGGGGGCTTGATTTTGGAGGCTTCGGCCTCCACCTCGGCAGGAAAGTCGAGTGGGAAGTCGTATTCGGCCAGTATGCTCTGCATCTCCACGTTGTTGTCGCCTGGTTTCCCGAGCCTTTTCACCACCCTGCCCACTGGGTTGTTCATCCGCTCGGGCCATTCGGTCATCTCCACCACCACTTTCTCGCCGTTCTCGGCACCGCCGAGGTCGGCCAGCGGAATGAAGATGTCCACCTGCATTGTGCGGCTGCCACTCACCATAAAGGCAAAGTCCCGCTGCCGCTGAATGACTCCCACAAAGTGGGTCTTGGCCCTCTTGATTATCTCCACTACCTGCCCCTCGGGCTTATGCATCTTCCGCTGCGGGAACATCAGGACGCGAACCGTGTCGCCATGCAGCGCATGCCCAGTGTAGCCAGGGCCGATTTGAATGTCTTCCAACCCCTCTTCAAGGGGGATTACGTAGGCTTTGCCCCCTTGCTTCATGTCGATGGTGCCTTCCACATAGTTTTCTGGCACCAGCCCCTCGATATGACTTCCTGGGGCGAGGCTAAACCTGCCGCGATGCCCTTTCTCTTCTATCACCCCCTCCTCGGCCAATGCCTGCATCGTCCGCATCAGCTCCTGACGCTCGGCCTTGCTGCCAAGCCCCAGCCGCGCTGCCACCTGCTTGTGGTTGAACGCATCGAAGGGGCTCTTGGCAAATACTTTTAGTATCTGAGTCTTCAATTGATTGTCCATTGTTAGAATCTTTATAGGTTATTGATATCCACAGCCTCACGTGCCGTGTCCGTTGCGATGCCCATGCGTGTCAGCAGTGCATCGGGGTCAGGGTCGCGCCCCACAAAGGCTCGGAAGAGGTGGGAAGGATGCTCGCTCCCGCCGCAGCTGAGCACCCGCTCTCGGAATTCTCTTGCCGTCTGCCTGTTGAAGATGCCCTCCCGCTTGAAGCGGCTACCGAAGATGTCGGCATCTAGCACCTCGGCCCACTTGTAGCCATAGTACCCCGAGGCGTAGCCACCGCCAAAGATATGGCCGAATCCAGTGGCTGTGCAGCACCCCTCCACGCTTGGCAGCAGGCTGGTCATGGCCTGCCGCTCCACCGCCTCGGCCCGCCACGGCTCGCCAACCTGCCGCCAAGCATCGGTGTGGAATGCAATGTCAATCCACCCGAGGTTGAGCTGCCGCAGGCAGTACCAGCCTGCCAGGTGGTTGCGTGCTGCACGGATGCGTTCCACATACTCCATGGGCAGCACCTCGCCGCTTTGCCAGTGTCGTGCAAAGGTGGATAGAAATTCAGGCTCATAACACCAGTTCTCCATCACCTGCGACGGCATCTCCACAAAGTCGCGCTTGACGTTGGTGCCACTCAAACTCTCGTACCCCACCTCGCTCAGCATCCCGTGCATGGCGTGTCCCATCTCGTGCATGAAGGTCTCCACCTCCGAGAAGCGCAGCAGCGAGGGCTGCCCGCCCGAAGGCTTTGAGAAGTTACACACCACCTGTATCTGTGGTCTCACCTCGCCGTGCTGCCCACGAAATTCGGTCATCCAAGCACCGCTCCGCTTCGAGGTGCGGGGAAACATATCAAGGTAGAGCCACCCCATTAGCCTCTTGCCCTCCACTACGCGGTAGACCCTCACATCGGGGTGGTAAACCTCCACCGAGCTGTCCTCCACGAAGCAGAGGCCATAGAGCCTCCCGTAGAGGCCGAATATCCCTTCGCGCACTGCATCCAGCGGGAAGTAGGGGCGCATCTGCTCTTCGTCGAAGTCGTAGCGCCGCTGGCGTAAGCGCTCGGCGTAGTAGGCAAAGTCCCACGGCATCATCGCCCCCTCACTAATTCCACGCCCCGCAAGGTCGGCCTGCCGCTCGGCCTCCACTTCGTGCAAATCCTGCTGCGCCACGGGCAGCACCGCCCTCCCAAGCCGCTCCATAAACCGCCGCAACCCCGAGAGGCTCTGCACCATGCGGTCCTCGAGCACATAGTCGCAATAGGTGTCGTAGCCCAGCAGGTGGGCCTGTTCGCTGCGCAAGGCCACAATGCGGCGGATCACCTCGTTGTTGTCGGTCTCCCCCCCGCGGTTGCCAATGCTGCCATAGGCGCGCCACATCCGCTCGCGCAAGTCGCGCCGCGCACTGTATTGCATAAAGGGTACGTAGGAGGGAGCCTCCAGCGTGAACACCCATCCCTCCAAGCCTCGCTCTGCAGCCTCCTCGCGTGCCGCCGTGCGCACAGCCTCGGGCAATCCCTCAAGGTCGTCGCTGACGGTCAGGTGCATTATCCAATCCACACGGTCGGCCAGCGCGTTCTGCCCAAACTGCAGCTCCAGCTGCCCCAGCTCCTCCTCGTTGGCCATATATTTCGCCCGTTCCTCGCCCTGCAACGCTACGCCGTGGCGCAGAAAACCCTTGCGTGTGTTCTCCAGCAGCGTCAGTCTCTCTCCCTGCTCGCCCCCCTGTGCTGCCACCGCCTCCACGCGGCGGAACAGCCGCTCGTCGGTCGACACCCGTGTGGCCAACCGCGTAATCTCGGGCTGAAGCTCCATCACCGTCTGTTGCAACTGCTCACTGGTGCAGCACTCATTCAGGTTGTCCATAATGGCCGCCACGCGCGTCAGCCGACGGTCGGCCACCTCGAGTGCCTCCACAGTGTTGGCAAATGTCGGAGCCTCCTCATTTGTAGCAATGGCCTCTATCGCAGCCTCGGCCTCCGCAATCGCGGCTCGCACTGCTGGTGCGTAATCCTCCACCGCGATACCCGAAAACGGCGGCATATCCCATTCTTTGAGCAACTGATTCTCTCTTTCCATACTCTTCGTGCAGTTTCTTTTTTATCGTGTCAGACCCCTACATAACGCGCCAGCCACACTTTTTAGTATGCAACACTATCATTCCCCAAGTTGTAGGTTCAACGCAGTAGTCTCCTAAACGTTTTAGCGGATAGTCGCAGAGAGGAATGTAAATACAAGGCTTTTGAGTGTGCAATCAGTCGATTGATACCCATCACCCTAAAATCGGACGTGTCTTTGGCAGTGGAGAAGGGGGCGTTCTGCCAAAATCGCAGGTCTACTTGGCTAAACGTGTTGTGCCGAATTGAATGTGCAAGGTTGGGGAAGTCCCCTGGGTATTGGGCGAGGGCTATATATAACCCAGCAGAAGCATAGCGGTAGAACACCTCCATATCTGTATCTCCGAGGAATTACAAGTAACGCCTGATATCGAGGGTGGGGGAGAAGAGCACGAAGTTCGAGCGGCTCGTGCAAAGTGTTTTCCGCCAGTTTGGGGGTGTTTGTCAGATGAGAATTCGTCCCTTCACGGTGCGGTGGAGGAGTCCCTCCTTGTGCTGCACTTTGGAGAATTCCCCGCTGCTGTCGCAATCGTGCAGGAAACCGAAATCGCAGCTTTCTTGGTCAGCCTCCACGATGCCATGAGGTGTGCCATTTACCCTGCAAGTAGAGGTGCTGGCGGTAGGGACTTGAGCCGTGTTTGGTCCGTGTTTGGTCCGTGCATAGTTCGTGTTAAGTCCGACTCGAGTCGGAGGTGACACGGACCTGACACGGAGTTGACACGGAGTTGACACGGACCAAGTGGGAAGTAGACAACGCCTCCGAGCGTTGCAAATTTTATCCCATCTCGGGGAAGATGCTGCAATAAATGTGCGGAAAGAGGTAGCGGCGTGGTTGGGGAGGTATTTCATGGAGGGAGTAGAGGGAGAGGTAGTGGAGGGAGAGGTAGAGGTGATGGGTAAGGTGTGGGAGAAGTATCATGGGAGGGTGTATAGTGATGAGTGGGAATGTCGGAGGGAGGCGGAGAAGCTTGAGGACTTGTTTGGCTGGCGAGGAGTGAGGGTAGTGAGGGATGGTAGTGTGCTGTTGAGCGTGCGATTGGCTCGGCCGGTGGTTAGGAAGGAGGAAGTGCGAAAAGCGAGTGGAGAGGTAGTTAGGCAGGTGGTGGAGCATTTGCAGGGGATGGGGATAAAAGTGTATAGGATGGATGCGGATGCCGAGGAGGTGCCGTCCGATGTACAGAAAGCGACGAAGCCGAAGCGGAAGGTGACGAACAAGGAACTGAACAAATCGGAGAAGAAGGCAATACAGAGGTATATTGAAACGTTACCTGAAGACACAGACACGGCAAATGGATTGTATTATTATGACCGTGAAACAGGAACGATATACAAGTTTGACACGTCTATAACACAATATGCAGACAATCGCGTAGATGGAAGAGATGGGTTTGTCCTGAAAGATAAACGAAAAATAGGACAATTAACTGAAGATGAACTTAAAGAGATAAAAGATGGCAACTACAAGGCAGTATATGATCGGCGGAATGCAGAAAATGGGAATGAGAGAAGAGCCGATGATGATAGTAGTATCACTAATGAAAACGGAAGCGCAGCAGTCAGCGATGTTGAACTGGATAGACAATCACATTCAGTCGAATCCGACGGAAGACGAAGTGATAGCAGCAGCCGACGAGATAGCGGAGCAGGCTGGATAAAGACCGGCCACGACGGGACGAAAGCCCCGAGGTACGTTAGAGATGAAGAGATGCGTTCGCAACATGGCGGACGTGTGCTTGGTTATGTTAAGACTGGTGAGATGTGGCTTGCCGAGGATGGCCTCGATGCCGACACGCCCATCCACGAGTACACGCACCTGTGGGATGCTGCGGTGGCGGCGAAGAACCCGGAGTTGTGGCGGCGGGGTGTGGAGCTGATGAAGCAGACGCGGCTGTGGAGTCAGGTGGAGCAGTCGAGGGACTACGGGCAGAAGTGGAAAGACCTGCCTGCGGAGCGGAGGGAATACCTGATAGCATCGGAGGTGCATTCGCGGCTTCAAGACCGACCATTGTAGTCATAGTATTTGAAGAAAAATAATGAAACGGCAACTGATTGGTTTTTCATATAGAACTCCCCATTAGCCTACTTTTTGTCTATTACCACGGAAATTCTATCGTTCTTTTGGGTAAGCTCGGGTGCGAACTTTTGGCTCGCACCCGAGCGGTGGTGGTGCGTAGGGGGAGTGAGAGGGGTGCAGCCGCAGGGGGGGGTGCAGTTGCTTGAGGGCGGTTGGCTCCCCCCCCTATGGGTTAGCGGAGCAGCAGGATGCTGCCCACTTCGGACTGTAGGCGTTCGGGGTAGTCGATGGCGCGGTAGGTGAGTTTCCAGACGTAGCTTCCTTGCTGGCAGGGGGTGCCGTCGGTGCGCCGCCCGTCCCAGGGGATGGAGAGGTCGGTGGTCTGCCAGATGAGCAAGCCTTCGCGGTTGTAGATGATGAGGTGGGCATCGGTGATGCCTTGGGAGACGATGGAGAAGGTGTTGTTGTCGGATTCGCCTGGTGTGAAGGCGTTGGGTGCGTAGAGGGTTACGCGGCGGATGGGGACGAGGCGCATGGCGGTGTCGGAGCATTGGCCGTTGAAGATGCTGAGGATGAGGCGGACGGTGTCGGTGCGTGTGTAGTGGGAGACGTCGTGGGAGAGGTGGGCGCCGGAGTAGGGGAGGAGTTCGCGGTCGAGCCACCATTGGCGTACCCATTGGGGCGGGTCGTCGGGGTGGATGCTGTAGGGGTAGGCACCGCTGCGGTCGTAGGCGTTGAGGGTCATGTTCTTGTAGTTGAGGATTTCGGGAGTAACCTCGATGGTGGCGTCGGGTACGATGATGGGGTTGAGGGCGACGGTGGCTGTTGCAGGGCAGAGCGGGGTGCGGTGGTAGTCGGTGTAGGCTTGGTAGATGGTGGTTTGTGTGGGTGCGACGGCGAGGGTTGGGTGGTGGGAGAGGAAAGTGGGGTCGGCGGAGGATGTCCATTGGATGTAGGGGACGTTGGAGAGGAGGTTGAGGGTGTAGGTGCGGGTGGAGCAGTCGAGGGTGTCGTGGATGGAGAGGATGGGTTGTGCCATTTGTGCGAGGCGGATGGAGATGACGGAATCGCAGCCGTGGGAGGTGCGGAGGGTTACGCTGAGGGTGGTGTCGAGTGGGGTGTGCCAGTGGGCGGAGTCGGTGCGTCCGACGGTGGAGCCGCGCCAGGTGTAGGTCTGGTTGTAGCAGAAGGTGTCGCGCGATTGTTCGAAGGTGGAGTGGTGGATGGTGAGGTCGAGGGTGATGACCGAGTCGCAGCCGCCAGCGGTGGGTATGGTGTCCACGGGGCCATCGGCTTGATGGGAGCCGACAGGGCCGGCGTGGCCAGTGATGCTGGCGCGGTAGGTGCGGTGGTTGATCCAGACGAGTGAGTCGCAGGCTTGTCGGCGGTCGGTGGCGAAGTGGGTGTGGTTGAGGGTGAGGGCGAGGTGGCGGACGGAGTCGCAGAGGAGGTTGTAGGAGGGGGAGAGGTGGAGGGCGTAGGGTTCGAGCCGTGGCGAGGGGAGGTAGGCATGGAGGCCAGTGGTGTCGAGGTTGGCTTCTTGGTAGAGGCTGACGTAGGGTTCGGTGGTGGAGGTGCGGTAGGTGGTGTCGGTGGTGTAGCGGCTGTTGTAGGAGTGGATGTAGCGGTCGCCTTTGTTCCAGCGCCAGCGGAGTGAGTCGCAGGCGTGGACGGGGTCGGTGGTGGAGGAGGTGTCGCGTGCGATGACGGTCATTACCAGTAGCGAGTCGATGCCTTCGCGCCCGGTGAGGTGGATGGAGTCTTTGATGATTTGCCAGCCGCTGGGGTGGTGGGTGGCAGTGGAGGTGGTGAAGTGGGTGGTGAGGGTTTGGTGGCTGTCGTGGTGAGTCCAGTCGAGGGGGAGGGTGTTGCCACAGATGAGGGTGTCGATGAGGGTGCGGCGGTTGCGCTGGAGGTGGAGTGTGCGGAGGGAATCGCAGGTGTAGGGGATGGTGTGGAGCAGTTGGGGGTAGATGCCGGTGGTGTCGAGCAGGAGGGTTTCGAAGCGGTATTCGTCGCCGTCGTAGATGGTGTCGTAGAGGTGGAGGTCGTAGGTTGGGTAGACTTTGAGGTGGAGTGTGCGGATGGAGTCGCAGGCCAGTGGTGAGGTTGGGGTGGTGGCGGTGGTGCGGCTGACGGGGTAGGTGCCTGTGGCGTTGAGTGTCTCGGTCATGAAGCGGTAGGTGTGGGGTATCCAGTTGGGGGCGTCGAGGTGGGCGTCGCAGAGGGTGTCGTAGAAGTGGAGGTCGTAGGCGGGTAGGAGGTGGAGGTGGAGGGTGGAGAGGGAGTCGCACTGGAATTGGCTGTGGAGGAGGTCGGAGGCAGAGAGGTCGGGCGAGGTGAGCGGTGGGAGGTTGAAGGTGAAGGTGGCGGAGGTGTCGGTGGCGTGGAGGTGGGCGGTGGTGCTGCCCGGGGTGAAGAGGCTTCGCTCGGGGGTGCCCCAGCGGTAGTCGAGGTTGGAGCAGGCGGTGTCGTAGAGGTGGTGTTCGTAGGTGGGGTGGACGGTGAGGATGATGGTGCTCAGCGAGTCGCATCCGATGGAGGAGTGGAGGCTGTCGGTGTAGATGATGGTGGAGGTGGCACCATCACGGTTGAAGGTGAGCGAGCGGTCGGGGGTCAGTAGGCTGTCGGAGAAGAAGTAGGTGCGGTTGTCGCAGAGGTAGTCGCGAAGGGTGTCGCGCGGGGTGAAGTGGGCGTTGTCGTGGAGCATGAGGGTGAGGGTCATAACGCTGTCGCAGGAGTGGATGGAGGTGCGGTGAATGCGGTAGAAGGAGGTGTCGATGGGGTGGGTGTTGGTGGCGTTGATGGTGGTGTCGCGCCAGGCGTAGGGCATGAGGAGTGAGCAGAGGCGTAGGCGGTCGTGGATATGGTAGACGGGGTGGACGGTGAGGGTGTGGGCGAGGGAGATGGTGCAGCCGACGCTGTCGATGGCTTGTACGCGGAAGGTGTGGGTGGCGGCGGAGAAAGAGAGGGAGTCTACGGTGGTGGTGTAGTGTTTGAGCCAGTGGGTGCCTACGAGGGCGGAGTCGGCGAGTTGCCAGGGATGGCTGGTGGCGAGGAGGCGGTCGACGTTGTAGAGGTGGAGTGTGGAGGGTGCGGCGTTGCGGCAGCGTTCGGCTGGGCCTTCGATGCGCATGTCGGTGGTGGGGAAGGTGAGGTTGAGCGGGATGGTGAGGGTATCAAGGCATTGGTCGGAGGCTATGCCAGTGATGAGGGAGACGTTGTAGGTGCCGGGGGCGGTGTAGTGGGCGGTGGCGTTGAAGGTGCGCACGGTGTCGGTGCCGTTGTCGAATATCCAGCGGTTGGTTTCGACGCTCTCGTCGGTGGTGACGGGCATTAGGCCGTCGATGGTAACGGTACTTTGGTTGGTGAAGTCAACGTCGAAGGAGCAGGGGGCGAGTTGGACGCTGTAGGTGAACTGGGAGCGGGGGAAGCGTGTGCCAGCAAAGGCGCTGATGGTGAATTTGCAGGCGGGGTTTTCGATGAATGAGACGTCGCAGAGGTAGTAGATGTCGTTGCGCGAGGGGACAGAGATGGTGCGTTCGGTGGAGAGCGTTTGGTCGGAGGTGGAGGTGTACCAGCGGTAGTTGAAGCCTTCGGGGGCGGTGAGTTCGTTGTCGGCAGCGTTGCCGCATTTGCCAGTGATGATGTTTTTGTTGCCGCATTCGAGGGTGAAGTAGGCATAGCCGTAGTGCGAGCCTTCGTTGCAGTCGCGTGTGGTGAGGCGGACGTAGATGGAGCGTCCGTGGTAGGGGCTGAGGTCGACGCCGACGGTGGTCCAGTCTTTCCATAGGACACCGCTGGTGCCAGGGACGATGTTCCAGCCCATGTTGTAGTCGGCGATGAAGTCGGCTCGTCCGCAGAGCGGGTCAATGAGTTGCATTGTGCTGTCGAGCAGTTCGAGGCTGAAGCGTGGCTGGTCGGCGGTGGCATGCATGGGGTCTTGGAGGACGGCGGCGTACTTCATGGTCAGCAGGTCGAATTCGGTGGTGTCCACATTGAGGCCATAGACGATGCTTTCGGCTTGTCCGGGTCGGACGCTTCGGTTGGCTGTCCAGTTGCCGAGGCGGACTGATGCGATAGCTCCAGCGGGGACGGTGGCGAGTGCGCCTCCGGTGCGGGGGTCGCGCTCGGTGAGGTCGTAGTGGATGGTGTGGCGGCTTGTGGAGGAGCGGTAGCCGTTGTCGACGACGCCGGTGTTGGCATAGGGGTTTGTGTAGGTGCCGTAGAAGCAGGTGGTGTAGGAGGCCAGGAGGTTGGTGTGGTCGATGCAGGAGGAGCCACCAGCTGGGGTGAAGACGCGGATGGTGTCGTGGTAGTCGGTGGTGCAGTAGCCAGATCCAGCGTTGCAGGTGGCGGAGAAGATGAAGGTGTAGTTGGTCAGGGGTTGCAGGCCAGAGGCGGTGTAGGTGCGGACAACGGAGTCGGAGGTGGTGGGGATTTGCAGGGTCCGTGGAGTGTCGCCTTCGGGTGTTATCTGGAGGGTGATGGTGGGGCTTCCTGTCTGCCGCCAGCGGAAGCTTATCTGTGTGTTTTCCACTTGGGAGATGGCGAAGTCATTGACACCGCATTGCGAGATGAAGAGGTCATCGAGGTAGAAAGTGTTGGTGCCTTCTGTGCCGCTGCAGCGGAGGGCGATGAATATGGCGGTGGCGGGTACTTCATCGAGGTCGAAGGTGAGACGTTGCCAAGTGCCAGCGGTGGGGGAGGTGAAGGTGTGGAGGGTGGCAAAGCTTTCTGGGTCGTAGGGGTCGGTGAGGTAGCCGACTTCGAGCTTGGAGGTAGCGGCGTTGGCGGCATACATCCACAGCGAGAGGGAGAGACCTTTGAGCGAGTCGAGGCCGAGGTCGGGAAGGAGGGCGATGTTGCTGCGCCCATAGTTGCTGTGGAATTTGAGCGAGAGCGAAGAGGTGTGGGCGACTTCGCTAATGAGGACGATTTGCTGGGTGCTGCTTGAGGTGAGGGCGGTGCGCCAGCTTGGGGGCAAGGAGCCTGCAGTGTAGCTGTCGAAGTCTTCGCACCACGAGAGCACTGGTGGCGGGTCGAGGGTGCGAATGGAGAGGGGCTGGTCGCAGGTGGAGCTGCTGCCGGAGCAAAGGAAGTGGAAGTCGTAGGTGGTGCTGTTGGCGAGGGTGAGGTCGATGGGGAGCGAGGTGAGTTGCAGGGTGGTGCCTGTGCCGAGGGGGAAACCTTGTGGGCCGTACTCAAGGCGGAGGTTGCTCAAGGGGGTCTGGTGGTCGTAGTCGATATGGACGATGTTGTGGCGTTTGAGCGAGAGGGTGATGCCCGAGGGCACATGGCAGCGGTCGATACTGACGGCCGAGAGTTGTGCACTGGCACCCGAGATGAGCTTGAAGGCGATGAACTTGCCCGACTGGTATCGGCTGAAGTCTATGTAGTGGGTGGCACTGGCGGCGTTGGCCACAATGGTGTCAATGCCGACAAATGAGGTATCGGCATTATAGATGCGGAGCATTCCGATGGCCACAGTGGTTCCTGTGGTGTTGGGTTGGAAGGTGATGCGGGCGAGGAGCGATGCGATGTTGGCCTCGTCCAGTTGCGGACCTCGCCAGAGGGGACTGTTTTGTGTGAGGGTGATGGTGGAGTAGCACAAGGGGGCGGGGGAGAGGTGGGTGGTGCGAATGCTGGTGGCAGTATTGCAGGGTTGGCCTTCGGCGGTATCCTGCAGGTTGAAGGAGTATTCGGTGTCGTCGGCGAGGCCAGTGATGAGCTGAGGAAGGGAGGTGGCAAGTTGGCGGTTGCCATTATATAATATATAGAACGGACGCGAGGGTTGCGACATGCCAGGTGCGGAGACGAGCACTTGGTTGTGGTCAGTTACCAAGTAGGTGGCGAAGGGGACGGTCTGCAGTTCGATGCGGTCGAGGTAGACGGCATCTGGGGAGCTGCCGCTGGCCACGAAAGCCACGTATAGCCCTGTTCCAGTGTAGGAGGCAAAGTCAACCACCAGCTCTTGGTAAGCTGCTGTCGAGGTGGAGATGGTGGTTATCGGGGTGAAGGTGTTCTCGCGTCGGTAGTCCTCCATGATGCCTATCTTCAGTGCAGTGCCGCTCTGTCCGATGCGGTAGCGCAGGCGAAGGTAGAGCCGCGATGCATGGTCGAGGTCGATGATGGGCATGATGGTGTAGCGGTCGCCGCTGGTTCCTGTCAGTGCGAACCAGCCTGGATGGGTAGCACGTGCTGGTTTGCCACTGCCAATGGTGTAGCCGTTCATCGAGGTGCAGTGGGGAAGGGTCAGCTGCACGCCTGTGGTCATCGTCTTGGCGGGCATACAGGCGGCGGTGGCACTATCGCAGCGGATGCGGAATGAGTAGTCTGTGTTTTGCCGCAGGTGGGTTAGGTGGAACGGGGTGGTGGTGGCGTGTACAATGGTGTCGTTGTATTCTATCCAGTAGTCGGCAGTGGGTTCGGCGAGGGTGAAGGTAATGGTGTTGAACTCGGTCAGTTCGAGCGAGGGCTGTGGGCAGGTGTGGAGGTAGAGGCTTGAGAGTTCACCACCTCGGATAGAGATGTAGTGCCGTTCGGCAATGAGGGGGGCGTAGTCGGATAGGCGCACGGTGTGGGTGTCCCAGGTGGTGTTGTTGAAGCTGGTTAGGGGGGTGAAACTGTTAGTGTCGGCCAGCTTGGTCTGGATACCAATGGTGGCTTCGCCACGGCTGACGAATGTTACATAGAGCTGGCTCATTGAGCCGATGATGACGTAGGGCACTCCGTGATAGCGTCCTGCGACGTACCATCCAGTGTAGTTGCCTTCCGAGCAGTAGGGAGGCTCGATGTCGAGGTGAGTCCGCAAGGGGACGGGAGTGGCACAGGTGGCAATGCTTTCGTCGGCACGGGCATAGAGGTCATACCAAGTGAACATCTGCAGACCCGTGATGTCCTGCACAGGCTGTGTGATGTGGACTACGGTGCCGCGGCCTTGGGCTGTCCCCCGAGGGCAGACTTCTACGTAGTAGTCTACCGTGCTTGCCCCAGGCATCCTGACCTGGATACTGCTGCTACTTAGCACTTCGTATTCGGGGTTGGCAATCGTTTGGGCTACTACCGAGCTTATGCTGGCTCCCGAGAGAAGCTTGAAGACGATGTATTTCAGACGGCCTATCGTGGCGCGGTAGTCATAGAGATAGACGTGCTGGCTGTCGCTAGTCAGTGCGAGGCTGGTTAGGGGGACGTAGTCGGAAGTGTCGTCCAGATGGCTGCATACGCCTATCTCTACCATGCCGCTGCCTTTTAGGTAGAGGTGAAGTTTGGCGATGGAGTCTATTAGGAAGTTGGGCATCGTCCTATATCTGCCGCTGGCCATCCAGCCAGTGGGAATGGTGGTCGGTGTGGCACAATAGGGGGTACTGATGTCGAGGTGGGTTCGCAGGATGGTAGCTGGTGCACAGGTGGTGGCATCGGCTCCGTCTACGATGTAGATGTCGTATTCGGTGTACATTGTCAGACCAGTGATGGTATCGCAGGCCGAGGTGATGTGCTTTATAGTGCCGCTGCTTTGTGCTGTTCCACGTCGGCAGATGCGAAGGTAGTAGTCTATTGGGCTGGCGGAGGTGTTCACCTGAATGTCGCCGCTGCTGAGCACTCTGAATGTCGGTTGAGGCACGGCTTGGAGCGATATTTGGCTCACGTAGCCAGTGGCACCATCAAATCGGATGGCGATGAAGTGGCCAGTGTCGGCATAATTGTTCAGCCTTGCAAAGCTGCGTTCATCCACTCCAGGTGCCGCAGGGTAGAGGGTGTCAATGGGGGTAAAGGTGGTGGCATCGGCGCGGTCGGTCAATGTTCCTATGACCAGTCTCCCCGATTGTGTTGTGCGCCAAGTGAGCAGTAGTGTCAGTTTATTCACCCGCGTGAGCACTTCGGGGAAGATGTATAATGTGCCATTGCCCAAGGTATGCTGTGCGTTGTCGCAATAGGGGATGTTCACGGCTGCGGGCAACGAGGTGAAGGTGTGTGGCCAGCAGAAGTAATTGCCATCATCGTCAATAAAGTAGTACTCATAGCGGGTGTTAGCCTGTAGCGGGGCGAATACGGCATGGCAACTATCGGAATGCAGCCGAGTCCCCGTTCCGCGTGTAAATCCAGCCGCCCCCCATTCGATGTCGTAATGTGCGTTGTTGGCCGTGTTGTCCCAGTAGATGTGCTGCTGCCTGTATCCAGTTTCGGTTAGCCTCACTTCGGGAGGCTCGGGGTAGCGTGTTATTTGCAGGTTATCGATATATTGCTCTCGGTTGCCTCCCATGGAGTGTGCACGGAGGGCAATCCGTATAGCACTGCAGGCGGGCAGGGTAGCGTAGAATGTGGTGTTAATCGAAGGTGAAGTTAGAGTGGTCAGGCTTGTAAACGATCCTCCGTCCATATAGCCGATTTCCAGTTCGGTGTTGTAGGCATCCGCCTGGTTGCTTACCCTCCGGTCTAACCTTAGGTAGAGTCCCCCAGCCGTAGTGCCAATGGGTAGTAGCGGAAGCTCTACGATGTCGCCGTTGTAGAAGTGATACCGACCGTTCTCTATGCGTGGCCCGCGCGGTCTCATTCGGTTTCTCACCTCCCATCCCTCGGGGTGAAGGGTCGCCTCGGCGAACTCTTCACAATAGGGCAGTGCTATCCGCTGTCCGAAGGTGAGGCTGTCTGCTGTGCAACTGCTCACTCCGCCTTCAGTGCATACCGCTGCCACCGTTACCCCATAGGCCGAGTCTGCCGACAAGCCTATCGCCGTTATTGGCAAGTGCGTCTCGCTCCGTGTAACCGTCCGCACTGTGTGGCTCTCCAGGTTGGTGGCCTTTATTTGGTACGCACTGGGACTGCCTAACCCAACAATGTCAATATTGCTACCATCGTAGGCCACACTCTCTATCCCACACGTGCTTACCGAAATATCCTCCACATATACGTGGTACGTCCCGCTGGGGCTGAACCTCAACGCAATGTAGCGTTCCGCTGGGTTGGATATCGCTGCGTGTACCGTCTTCCAGGTGTCGGTGGCCTCGATGCTGAATGATTGCAGTGCTGTGAAGGTTTCAGGTTTCATGGCATCGCTCACCAGCCCTATGCTGAATCTGTTGCTGTTGGCCATGTCCTCTGACGTGCAGTATATTCTCATGCTGACCACCGCAAATGTTGTCCCATCGGGTAGGGGGTCGAATGCCAGCGTCTGCGGTGAACCGCTGCTGGCGTAGAAGTCAAGCGACTGGTTGCCGCTGTATGCCACCTGGCGGCTAGCCTGCGGATACGAACCGCTGACACCTCCATGACGGCGCCATTCCACTGGGCATCCTCCCACTGCCGAGGTGTCGGCGGTGTAGCAAGTCGGTATCACCATCGGCTCGGCCGGCATCTGCACCGTCAAGCTGATGGACTTCTCTGCAGGGTGGTCGCACGGGCAGATGGCTTCAAACACAAAGGTGTAGAACTTATTCGGCGTAAGCCCCGTGATGGTCTGCGGCGACTCGCCCAGCGTATCCGTCTGCCCATTGTAGCTGACCGTTATCGTGCAATTGCCATATTTCTTCCACTCGAAGGTGATTGTCCGTGGGGTTATCGCCGTGCTGTCGGCATCAGTCACCATGCACCTGTCCGTACACACATCCCCCAATATCATTGCCGCACTCGCACCATTCGGCGCCACTATGCGGAAGGCTGCAAATCCCAACTCCAGCGTGTCGGCTGGTATGCCCAAAATAAGGTCTGTCCACTGCGAGGTACTTATAGTCGACAAGTCTATTTGATGCTTGGCACTGAATGAATTCATGTCTACCACATCCGTTACTACGCCCAGCTCCAATGTCCCCGATCCGCCTGATACTACCGAGAAGCTGAAGAACGTGGTATCCAGCTCCGAGCAGTCGGGTTCCCGCTCCAGTCCTGGCATCACAGCCGTCGCCGTGCCGCCCGCAGCTGCCGTCAGCCTTATCGCACTCTTGCGGTCGGGCGTGGCCGAGGTGATGCTGATGCTCCCATCTGTCCAAGCACGCCACCCATCGGGCAGGCTGTTGCCAGTGATAGGATAGCACCCCGTAACCTCTTTGTCCTCGGGCAAGGTGCGCATGCTGGCCGTGTCTTTGTGGCATTCAAAGGTGCTTCCAGCACTGCATATCGGCCACACTTTCACTTGATAGAGCGTGTTTGCCGTGAGCCCCTCTATCGTGTAGGGCGATGTGCCTACCCGCAGCCTCTGTGCCCCGCATTCCACCATCACGCTGTCTGTCGCACCAGTCCAGTGAAGCTCCAAGCTGTGCTTCCTCGGATTGGTTAAGCTCACCGCCGTAGGCATCGGGCAACTCTGCACCATTAGGTGGTCTACGTAGGCATTGGCTGTCCCACCTGCCCCCTTCAGTCTGAACGCCACATACCGTGCCCCTGCCCCCACGCCGCTCGCCAGCAGTTCTTTCCGCACCCAGTCTGTCGCACCGCTATATTGCTGCAATGCCACGAAAGTCGATGTGTCGGTCTCATCGCTCATTACCCCCACTTCCACCGTCCCGTTGGCATCATTCTTTAGGTAAAATGCTATGTACATCCCCTGCACACTACCTCCTTCTATCCACGGCGACACAACCAGCGTCCGCACTCCGTTCCCGCTCCGCATCTGTATCGCCCGGCTTCCCTCTGCCGTCTGTGCCGTCTGGCTCCAAGCCTCTCCACCGTAGAGCATCTTCCAGCCTACGGGCAACCGTGTGTCGCTGTCATAGCTCTCCATCCCTGCACACAGGGGCAGCAGCATCGCCTCGGGCAGTGTGTGGACTGCTTTGCTCGTCGTCCCGCAGCCGCTGCTATTCGCCGTCGGAGTAACGCCTATGGTGTAAACCCTGTCTGCCGATAGCCCATCCACCACAGCCTCGCCACCGCTCGCCTGCATCGTCTGCCCGTCATAAGTTATCGCCACTGCCGTCGGCGGTGTCCACCGCAGGCGGACGCTATGGTTGGTTACCCTGTCTGCCGTTACCTCGCCCACCTGCTGTGTGGCCAAGCTCAACTGCCCGATATACACCGTCCGTTGCCCTCCGGACGACACATACCGCATCGCTATCACGCGCCCCGTCCCAGTGTATCGCCGCAGGTCGGCCACCGCCCACTGTGCCGTGGTGCTTGGGCGAAGCGTGTCCACAGCCACAAAGCTGCTCGCATCTCCCGCATCAGTCATTATCCCCACCACCACCATGCTCGCATCCACATCGCTCCCAGTGGCATATATCCTCACCCGCAGCATCAACCCGTTTAGTGCCACCGTGGCCGCAGGCATGGCCACCATCGCACTATTGGCTGCCGTCGAGGTCATCCGCAACCATCGGCTACCGCCTGTCGTGTAGAGCGATGGCGTGCTGCTCACGCTCTCCACCGCCTTCCATCCCGTCGGCAGCGTACCATAGTTGCTCGCACTGAAGTCTTCGCACAATCCCTCGGCTATCTCGGCATTGAGCGTGGTCAGCGTCCCTTCGTCCACCGAGCAACTATGTGCCGACTGTCGGTTGATGGCTGTCAGCACGTAGGTGTAGCTTGTCCCAGGAGTCAATCCAGTGAAAGTGTAGCTGTTCACACCCGCCACCGTCACCTCTGTCTGCCCCACCATGATTCGCACGCTGTCCACCGCTCCCTCGGTTCCCCAGGTGATGGTGGCCGAAGTCGAGCTGATTTGCCCAACCGCTACATCCGTCAAGCTCCCACGGCTCACCCTCAATCGGCGCACCTGCATCGCCCCACCGCTTTGCCGAAGGCCGAGGTAGTGGCCGTGGCTCTCATTCCCAGCCAGTGGTATCTGCACGTGCCGCCACTCTGTGCTGCTCCCGTTCCGTGGCCCGTCTATGGTGAAGAAGCTCGAGGCTACGTTTGCATCGCTCATCACCCCCGCCGTCACGCTACCTGTACCAAGATAGTCATAGCTCAAGTATAGGCCAGTGTAGTTGTCTGCATCCAAGTAGTTACTCGTCCACCCCGACGCACCAACGTTGAAGGCATTCTTTATGCAGTAATCCTCCTGCAGATTCCCCTGTGTCGTGGTGAAACTCCCGCCATACAGCCAGCAGCCCGTGTCCGCTCCGCAGATGCTCCTCACGTAGTAAGTATACGTCATCCCACTCTCTAGGTTGTCCACCTCCTGCGGACTCGTGGCCGACGCTATCAGCCGCTGTGCTGCACTCCCACTCTTGTATATCGCTATCTGCGTCTGCCCACTGCCAGTGCTGTTCCACGTCAGTGTCGCACCCTCGCCATGCACCGTCCCCACCGCCATTCTGCTCACCCCACAATAGCTCGCCTCCAAATCGTCTATCCAACCTTCTGTCGTGCCACTGCTGCGGTATCTCAATGCCAAATAACCATCGCTCTGCTGATAACCGCTCACCGTCGCCGAATACCGAACCCAACTTCCTGCCGTGATGGCAACGCTCCCCCCCGAAGCGCTAAAGCTACTCGCATCGGCCACATCGCTCATCACCCCCACCTCCACACTGCTTCCCGCAGCCGATGCCCACGCCGCAAAGCTCACCACCACATCCCGAGCCGTTGCCATCGCTATCGGCGGCAGCACCACAATGCTCGCCTGACCAGACACAGCATTCATCCTCAAAGCCTGCGTCCCGCTATGCTGCCGTGTGTTCGACACCATCGGGCTGCTACCCACCGCCTGTCCCACTCGCCAATCGGTCGGCAATGTCCCACTCTGTTCAAAATCATTGCAGTAGGGCAGGTGATACTCCTGCGCGTAGGTGGTAAACGCCACCGTGGGGGCACACTCTTCCTCATCGCAAGCGCCCCGCACAGCATACGTATACGCCGTCCCAGGCGTAAGCCCCCGCAGCGTATACCGCCACTTGCCTCCCTCCACCGTGCAATCCCCAGCCGCGACCGTCGCCGAACTGCCACCTCCGCTCACCGCCACCACTGCCACTTGCCCTCCTGTCTGCGGTGCCTCCCACTCAATCGTGGCCGTCGTCGTGGTATAATCCACCAGTGCCACTCCATCCACCAAGCATCGTCCTACGCGCATCTTGTCCACATTCACCGACCCTCCTATCGCCCGTAGCACAAGGTATTTCTCCGTCCCCGTATAGCCATTCAGCCTTCGGGTGAACAGCGTCCACTGCTGCCCCGCAGCCAGCGTCAGCGTGTCTATCGCCGTCCGCTCATCCTCCTCGGGATAGTTGGTAGCACCAATCTCTATCATCACCCCGCTGCCTCCGTAAGCCCAAAGGCTCACCATCAGCTCCTTCACCGCCACCGCCGTCCCGCTACCCAAAGCTATCCTCGGAAGCACAGCCCTCGTGCCACTCCCATTCAGCAGCAGGCTGCGACTTCCCTCCAGCCGTCGTGTATTGCTTGTGCTCGCACCGCTCCCCGTCCACTTCTCGGGCAACGTCGTCCCCTCAAACCCCTCGCAATACACCAATCCCCCCCTCGGTCCAGCAAGCGTCGTGGCCTCCAAACTCTGCGATATTCCAGGCAAGCTCTCGCCCTCGCATCGGGGCGTTAGCGTCAGCACGTAGCGCGTCCCTGCCGTCAGCCCAGTTATCCTGTACGGACTGCTCACCCCGCTCACCCTCGCTGCATTCCCACCCCCAGCAGCATCCACACTCAAATCCGCCGTCCCACCGCCAGTCTGTGTCCAATGCAATGTCAGCTCATCATCCGACCGATGGCTCACCCGCAAATCCCTCACCATGCACCGCTCCACCGTCATCTCATCCACATACACCATCCGCCCAGTAGCTCCCCCCTGCATCGCCTCTATCATCCGCAGCGCCATCCTGTCCCCACTGCCACTATACCCACTGAAATCCACCTCATATTGCACCCACTGGTTGGCCACCGCTGCCCTTATCGTGTCCACTGGCTCAAAGTTGAAAAAGTTGTGCATAATGCCCGTACTCGAACACACACCCACCACCACCAGCGTACCCGCCTGATTAGCCCTCACCCACATCTTCAACCTCGCACCAGCAGGCCCGCTCTGCAACTGCGGCATCATCACTATCGACTGGTGCTCATTCGTCGCATCCGCCCCACACGAAACCATCAACGCCCCCTCGCCTCTATACACCGGCGACCCCACAATATGAGCCTTCCACGCCTCGGCATCAAAATTCTCCCACCGCTCCCAGCACCTCGGCAGCGAGTCCGTCGTCTCAAAATCCTCCACAATCGGAAGCCCCACCGGCGTACACGTCCCCTGCCCATAAACCACCCCACTCATCCCCAGCACCAGTGTCCATACCGCACACAACACCCCCATCCAAACACTCTTCATATTCTTCATCTTGTTGTATATCATAGTCCTTATCTTTTCTTTTAGAGTTCCCTCAAACTTGCAAATATACAAATTTTCTTTAATATATATCGCAAAATAATGGCGCACATGGATTTTCTTCCACCTCTCTCCCCAGTAGACGCTCCCGTCCCCATTTTGTTGCCCCCCATCTCCCTCCGCCATCTCCCAAGCAGTTTCTCACCTCTCACCATCATCGCACCCACTCACCTCACCGTCGGCACTACCCTCCAATTCTACCCCCTGCCATCGCCTTTGGACTTCCTCTTCGAGGGCAGAGAATTTTGACCCTTGGGGCGGGGGAGAATCCTGCCGATGGGTAGGGACTTGGTCCGTGTCAACTCCGTGTCAACTCCGTGTCAGGTCCGTGTCACGTCCGACTCCGCTCGGATATCACACGCACCAATCACGCCCCATTCCCGCTTCACTTACGCCCCAGGTGCTATCCGCCCTTATCCCCGTTTTGCTTGCTCCCCTGCCCATCTTCGCTTCGCTTACGGGATAGGTGCTATCCGCCCTTATCCCCGTTTTGATTGCTGCCCTGCCCATCTTCGCTTCGCTTACGGGCGGGGTGCTATCCGCCCTTATCACCGTTTTGCTTGCCGCCCTGCCCA
>JAFTBM010000006.1 GCA_017455205.1 Bacteroidales bacterium | reverse complement strand
TAGGGCCACAGGCATACCGAGTACGGTGGGGTATTTCCGAGCGATGCTCACGCCCGAGACCCTCACGGCTGCCTACAAGCTCTTCACCCACTGGGAGCTACTGCCGGTGGCCATGATGCTCGCCGTGGAATGGCTCAACCGAGGCAAAGAGCATGGGCTGGAGCGAATCCCTATGATACGCCCAGCCTTTGTGCGCTATTTGCTCTATGCTCTCGCGTTTCTTGCTATCTTGTTCTTCAAAGGTGGTGCTACACAGTTTATCTACTTTCAGTTTTAGGCTATGAAGAGGTTTCTGATAAAGTGTTGCTACGTGCTGCTGTTGGTGCTGCTAATAAGCCTCGGTATGGAGTGGATAGCCGCTCATTGCGTGCATAACAATTACACCGCCAAGCGCGACTATATGGATAGTCATGCACAGGATATTAAGCTGCTGCTGCTTGGCAATTCGCACATGGAGAACTCGTTCAATGTTCACCTGATGGGAGACAGTGCCTACTGCCTTGCGCAGAGTGGACGTGCGGTGTACTACGATGCCTATTTGCTGGAGCGTTATCTTCCTTCGATGGTGAATCTCAAGACGGTGATAATGCCGCTTTCGCATGAGGGTATCGCTGGAGATAAGAGACCATATAAACTGGCTCACTATGATTATGCCATCAACTACTACAAAGTGTTTGGTCTGCGTCCGCCCCATTTTCCCTACAATGTTGTTGCCACTTCGGCGTGGCTTTCGGGTACGATATCTCCCTATTATTTTGCTCAAAGAGCTTCGGCAGATAGTCTTGGCTACGACCGTGAGGATGACGTTTTTAGTGGCCTGCCCGATGAGTTTTGCCAAAAGTTCAAGCCGCCTTCATCGGAAGGGATAGCTTGCTATGAGCATTACCTGTCGGAGATCGCACGTCAGTGCGATGAAAGAGGCATCAGGCTGATTGTTCTGACCACTCCGCGTACGGATTGCTACCTTGCCCTTTATCCTCCCGATATGCAGGGTCGGATACATGAGATGGTGGCTCGGGTGCAACGGAGGTATGCATTTGAGTACCGCGATTATTCGTATGACGAAGAATTCCGCAACGATTCGCTCTACTGCAATTCCAACCACCTCAACCACAGGGGAGGGTCGCTACTGGCGGAGAGGGTGAGGCGGGATTTCGGCTTATAGTGCTGGTGTTAAATCAGTCCTCTTTCTTTGAGGCGGTTGATCATCGCTGCTTCTTCGGGTGTTGGGACTGGTTGTCCGTATTCGGTGTATTCTTTGTTCCACGAGGCAATAAGGTCGAGCAGGTCTTGGGTGATAACTTCATCGCGGTGTTTGATGTCCTGCAGGGTCCAATCGTGGTCGATGGCGGTTAGTTGGCGTGTTACCTCGGCTTTGGATTCTTTGTATTGTTCTTTCTTTTTAGCGAAATAGCCGTTGCTGGCCACGATGTTGAGTATTCGACCGAGGGGAGTCTTGTTGCCGATATGTTCGATCATAGCATCAACTTGTTCGGTTTCGGCTTCTGTGAAGAAAGTGGATTGCCATTTTCGGGGAAGGATGTGCTCAACTTGCCAGTCTTCTTTGAGGATATCTTGTTGGTGGTGGTAGGTGTACATCTTGAGCAGCATTCTTACGATGTTAGAGTGCGGGGTTTTGATTCGCTCGGGGAGGGTGGAGGTGTCTATGGGGCGGAATTCGGTAAATGTGGGGTGAGCATCACCGATGATGGCTACGTTCAACCTGAGTACGTCGGTTTTTACTGCGTTGACGGTGGGGGTGAGTGTAAAGCGTATGGCCAGTTCGCCACATAGTTTGTTTAGGAACACGAGGAACGACTGCTCGAAGTCGGAGTTTTTCTCGTGGGTTAGGTAGTAAATTACAACGGGATATTTCCAGTATTCGTTGGGGTAGGAACGCAGGGTGTCCAGTGCTTTCTGGATGTTGGGATTGTTGTCCCATTTTTCTTCTGGGATATCATATTTGCGATTGACCACCTTCCATAGGGTGAGGATACGGTCAAGATTGTCCATTAAAGAATCTTCATAAAGGCGTTTTCCGCTGTGTTCAAGGAAATATCGGCGCAGAGCTGGCGTGGTGGAGTCTACAATCTTGTCTTTGGCTCGGAGGTAGAACATATAGTAATAGAATAGGCGTGTAACATCCTCGCCTGTTTCCTCGGCTTCCTTTTCGAGTTTTTTCCATTTATTAATGAAGTCGGCCTTGTCCTCATCGTGCAGGTGGTTGTAGATTTTGGCCTTGAAAATATCAGCATCGTTGAGTGGGAGGCCGCGGTTGTTGAGAGTCTGGAAGATGGTGAGTGCAGTGTCCTGTGTGTCGGCAGTGATGGGCAGCAGGATGGCTTGGTTGAGTAGGGCGTAGATAAAGTCATAGACTTGCAGCGATCCGCTCATGCAGTGTTTGTCGTATAATTGCTGAAAATGGAGGTAGTTTTTGGAATAATTGTCTTTGGCTTTCGCGTTGGCTTGACCTGTCTCCAATATGGAGTGGAGAATAGCATTCTTCTCATCATCCACTACACGAGAGGTAAGCAGTATGTCCGAGTGGTTCACTCTTCCAGTGAGTTTGTCCAAACGCCAGATGGCCGGCTCAATTAGGCGGATGAAGTTCTGTGCGGCATCGGTCTGTGCATCCTCGCCAGTTGAGAGTTTGGTGTAGATGGCACGTAGCAGAAGGAAGAGCGAGGTGATGCGTTGCTGGCCGTCAATTATTAGCTGCTCATTATTCTCTTCGTATGATACAATGCTTCCGAGAAAGTAGGTCCCCTCACGGCGCGTTCCTCCTGTTGTCTTAGCAAACTCCCATATGTCCTCGAAGAGGGTTTCTACTTGCTCGTCCGACCACATATAGGGACGTTGGTATTCGGGGATGACAAATGGTCTGGTCTTGCCGTTTGAGAGTAGTTCAAGCACGCTCAATTTACTGACACTGATGTTTGTTGCCATACGTGGAAATCGTTTATTGGGGGAACAATATGCTTTACGTGAAGTTGGATGCCCCTCTCGGGACATCCAACTTAATTTGGCCAGTGGGTTATTGTACCCTATTGGCAACAGACAGGCTACAGCACTTGGACTGGCTCAATGATGCTTTTGCCAATCTCAATAGCTTCCTCGTTCTGGGGAATGAGATTCCAGTGGCGCTGTGGCAACGAGTGCTCAAGGCCTTCGTGGATGTACTGCTTGTCGACAATGGGTTTGAGCTTCAAGAAGCCACCGAGAACCACCATGTTGAAGACCTTGCTAATGCCGAGCTCCTGGGCTTTAGCCGTGGCCGCAATCTTATAGATGTTGATGTCCTTGCGGGTGGGCTCGTGGGTGATGCCGTTGGGGTCATAGATAAGCAGACCGCCGGGCTTCACCGAGTGCTCGAACTTGTCGAGACTCTGCTGATTGAGGATAATGGCGGTGTCAAACTGATTGATGATGGGCGAGCTGATACGCTCATCGCTGATGATGACACTCACGTTGGCTGTGCCGCCACGCATCTCGGGACCGTAGCTGGGCATCCAACTGACCTCCTTGTCTTGCATCACGCCCGAATAGGCCAATATCTTACCCATCGACAGGACGCCTTGTCCGCCAAATCCTGCTATGATGATTTCTTCTGTCATTGTTTTGCTTTTTTTTATTGTTTTCCTATTTTCTAGTCTCACTAGGGTTACTAGTTTCACTAGGTCGCTATTGCATCACAGTCAATGGATGGTCAAGAGCCAAGCGGCTGACATCGACATTGTCCACCAGCTTGCCGTCCACCTTGATGTCGCCCACGGGATAGTTGGGCATCATGTTGTCTTCCATCCACTTGTTGGCTGCCACGGGGGTCATCTTCCAACCACTATTGCAGTTGGAGAGGATTTCCACAAAGCTGAGGCCCTTCTTGAGTTTCTGGTTCTCGAAGGCTTGGCGGATAGCTGCTTTGGCCTTACGTACGGCGGCTGGGGTTTGCACGCTCTGGCGGGTTACGTAGTAGGTACCTGGCAGGGTGGAGATAAGCTCGGTGATGCGCAGGGGATAGCCGTTGAGGTCTACACGGCGGCCGTAGGGCGTGGTGGCACTCTTCATGCCCACGAGCGTGGTGGGGGCCATCTGTCCGCCAGTCATGCCGTAGATGCCGTTGTTGACGAATATCATGGTGATATTTTCACCACGGTTGCAGGCGTGGATGGTTTCGGCAGTGCCGATGGCGGCGAGGTCGCCGTCGCCCTGATAGGTGAACACGAATGTGTCGGGGTTGAGGCGCTTGATGGCGGTGGCCAGTGCGGGGGCGCGGCCGTGGGCGGCCTCCTGGAAGTCCACATCAAAATAATTGTAGGCCATCACCGAGCAGCCCACCGGCGACACGCCGACGGTCTTGTCCTGTATGCCCATCTCATCGATTACCTCGGCCACCAGTCGGTGGGTGGTGCCGTGGCCACACCCTGGGCAGTAGTGCATCACCGTGTCGGTCAGCACCTTGGTCTTGGTATACACCTGCTCGTAGCCTTCATTCAACAGCTCTTGTTTGCGAGCTTCGATATCTGTGTTTGCCATGTCTTTTCCTTATTTGATAATTTTGTTTTCAAGAGCTTCCAGCACTTCGCCTGGGGTTGGAATGATGCCTCCGAAGCGGCCAAAATGCTCAGTCTTCACACCGCACTCGGTGGCCAACTTCACGTCCTCGATCATCTGGCCGGCACTCATCTCAACGCAGAGGATGCCCTTCACGCGCTTGGCCACCTCGGCCAGCTGTTTGCTCGGGAACGGGAAGAGGGTGATTAAGCGGAACAGCCCCACCTTGATGCCTTTTTCACGAGCCATCTGCATGGCCTTCATGGCGATACGGCTGCTCGATCCGTAGGCTACGATGATGTAGTCGGCATCCTCGCAGTTGAGCATCTCATAGCGCACCTCTTTCTCTTTCATCTCGGCATATTTCTTCTGCAGCTTGAGGTTGAACACCTCTTGGCGAGCTGAATCGAGCTCAAGGCTGGTGATGATGTTGTGCGGGCGAGTGGCTGGTTTGCCCCATGTTGCCCAAGGGGCGTTGGCGCGGCGCTCTTCCTCGGTCCAGCGAGCCACATTGTCGCGCGTGTAGAGTTTCTCCATGCACTGGCCAATGGCACCGTCGGAGAGTATCAGCACGGGGTTGCGATATTTGAAGGCAATGTCCCAAGCGTCGAACACAAAGTCGTACATCTCCTGTACCGAGGCGGGTGCCAAGGTATAGAGCTGGTAGTCGCCATGTCCGCCGCCCTTGACGCTTTGGAAATAGTCGCTCTGCGAAGGCTGGATGGTACCCAGACCGGGGCCGCCACGCATCACATTGACCACCAAGCAGGGGATTTCGGCACCAGCCAAGTAGGTCAGACCTTCCTGCATCAGCGAAATTCCAGGGCTTGACGACGAGGTGGCTACCTTTTTGCCCGTGGCGGCACCGCCGTAGACCATATTGATCGAGGCCATCTCGCTCTCGGCCTGTAGCACCACCATACCAGTAGTCTCCCAAGGCTTCTCGGCCATCAGGGTCTCCATCACTTCCGACTGCGGGGTGATTGGGTAGCCGAAATAGCCATCCGCACCGCTGGCAATCATTGCGCGGGCAATTGCTTCATTGCCCTTCATCAGTTTCAGTTCTCTTGCCATGTTCTTGCTTTTTTGGAGAAGCAAAGCCTCCGTGGTGTCTTGTGGCGTAGCGGTCAGTTTTGCACTGACAGGGTCTCGCCCCACGCTGTCGCATCCTTACCGGCCGTTTGCCCTGCTTCCTTTTAACTCCTTTTTACGTTAGATTTTCTTCTTGTAGACCGAGATTACCCCATCGGGGCACACCATGGCGCAACTTGCGCATCCGATGCAATTGTCGTTCACGGTGTGGGTGAAGTTGTACCCCTTGCCGTTCACCTCCTTCGACAGCTCGATGCATTTCATGGGGCATACAGGTACACACACCCCGCAGCCCTTGCAATGCTCGGTATCGATTACGATTTGTCCTTTAAATGCCATAATTTTAGTTTTATAAGATTAATGTTTTTCAATGGTCTCTCCTGCTTTGTTGCTTGCAAAGTTACAAAAAGTTTTTCAATTCATAACCAAAATTGGTGATTTTTTTCTTCTGTCGGTATCATCATGCTAATTGACACCTGTTTATACCATCATTCATTCCCTCTTGAACTGCCTGCGAAAGGCGTTGTTTTGATTCTGTCTAACGCTCCCATATTGGTGGAAAATAGGCTGCTGAAAGGTATCTATGCCGTCTGTGGCTTCTTTGCTGATGATTACACCACAGAGCTGAATGTGGCGATGCTGATTTGCAAACCATCCACGCCCACCAGAGCATCGGCACAGGCCGTCAAGGTGGCTCCAGTGGTGAGCACATCGTCCACCAGTAACACGTGTTTCCCCTCAATCAATGAGGCTTTGCGTAGGCGGAAGGCTTTCTCCACGTTCCCGCTTCGGCTTCGGGCACTGCTCTGACTCTGCTTCTGGGTATAGCGGTGGCGGCTGATGGCCGTGGTAACCACTGGCTTGTGCATCACCTCGGCCATTCCTTGGCAGAGCAGCTCGCTTTGGTTGTAGCCCCGCGAAATGCGCCTGCGCCAGTGGAGCGGGACTGGTACAAGGCAGTCCACACCATCAAAGCGGCTACTGGCCATAATGTCCATCCCCATACGCCGCCCCATCAGAAGGCAGAGCTCGGTGTTGCCGTGGAACTTCATGGCGTGGACTGCATGTTGCACAGTGTTCCCACGTGCGAAGTGGAACGTGGCTGTGGCTGCCGCGAACGGGATGCGCCCTGTGAGCATTCGCTCTACGGGATTGTCGGTGTGCTGGCTGTAGAGGGTTTGGGAAAGGTCGGTCAAGCAATGGATGCAGACTTGCCGCTCGCCGTAGACGAGCAGCCGTCCGCAGCAGGCACAGCTGCTGGGGAAAATCACGTTGAAGATGGCTGACAAGGGCGACATGGTGCGTCAGGGGATGAACAGGCAGCTGTCGCCATAGCTGAGGAAGCGGAACTGGTGGTCGAGGGCATAGCGGTAGCATTCGCGCCAGCGGTCGCCAATGAGGGCAGCCAGCAGCAGCAGCAGGGTGCTTCTCGGCTGGTGGAAGTTGGTAACAAGACCGCTGATTATCTGGTATCGGTAGCCCGGACCGATGAGTAGCTGCGTTTCGCCTTCCAAGCGGTCAGTGCCACGATGTTCCATCCACTTCAGCACTGCGGCGTAGGCTTCGCGAGCCGTCGGCAGAGAATCAGTCCCCTCATAGGGTTCCCACTGGCCTACGTGCATCGCCGTCAGCTCGGACGAGTGCAGCAGCTGCGTACCAAACCAGTAGATGGATTCGAGGGTGCGCACCGAGGTGGTGCCTACGGCGATGACAGGCAGCCCGAAGTGGTCTATCAAGTGGCGTAGATTGTCGGCGGTGGCCTGCACCTTCTCGGTGTGCATCTCGTGGCCACCGACCGTGTCGGAACTGACGGGCTTGAAAGTGCCCGCTCCTACGTGAAGGGTGAGGTATTCGGTCTGTGTACCCTGCTGGCGAAGCCGACCAAGGAGTGCAGGCGTGAAATGAAGCCCAGCGGTAGGGGCGGCCACCGACCCCTCGTGGTGGGCGTAGACGGTCTGATAGCGACTGTCGTCGCTTGCCTCGGCCTCGCGCCCGAGGTAGGGCGGGAGTGGCATTGTCCCCGTTTGCTCTATCACTTCGGCAAACGTCATCCCACCGCTCCACTGGAAACTGACCGTCCACGCATCGCCCTGGGGTTCGATGCGCGTGGCACGCAGGTAGTGAGTCGCCCCACTGGCCGAGGGCATCGGTATTGGCATCTCGAGCGTTTCGCTTTTCCAGCGCTTATTGTTGCCCACGAGGCAAAGCCAAGTGCAATGTTCGCGCTGTTCGAATGCCTGGGCTACAGGCATGGCGTAGGGTTCAAGGCAGAATACCTCAACGGTGGCCCCAGTGGCTTTGCGGAAGCGCAAGCGGGCGTGGATGACCTTGGTGTCGTTGAAGACCATCAGCGCATCGGCTGGCAGCAGCGAAGGAAGGTCGTAGAAATGATGCTCGCCCAACTCACCGCCGATGAGCGTCAGCAGCTTGGAATGGTCGCGCTCGGCCAAGGGGTAGCGGGCAATGCGGCTTTCAGGCAAGGGATAGTCAAAGTCGGCAATGGACAGCTGCCGCAGGCTCTCGTCTATTTGCATCGTGCGGTAAGCAGCGAAAAGAGAATATACCAAACAATGGAAAGTGCAATGCCCAGCAGGCCAAACAGCAGCAGCAGTGCAGCCGCACCCATCAGCAGCACATACCGCTCCCAGTTTTCTTTCCACCCGAAGGAGGTGAATTTCAATCCCATCAGTGGCACTTCGGATACCATCAGCCAGTCGGTGAAGAGGCTGAATGCGGCCAGTGCGATGAGTGCAGGATTGCTCAGCAGCAGGCGGTCAATCCCCTCAATGGGAATCAGTGCCACCTGTGCCCAGTCGGGGTGGATGGCACATAACCCGATCGATACCCATATCAACGCGTTGCTTGGCACGGGCAGGCCGAGGAACGAGTGGCTCTGCCGTGTGTCGAGGTTAAATTTGCCGAGCCGATAGGCTGCGAATGCTGGCATAAGAAAAGCCACCAGTGCCCAGTATTTCCAGCCGTGGAAGCAGAGCAGCAGGCGGAATAGGATGATGGCTGGGGCTACGCCCGATGTAACCACGTCGGCCAGAGAGTCGAGCTCCTTGCCTAGAGGCGAAGCCACTTTCAGCATCCGTGCAGCGAAGCCGTCGAAGAAGTCGAATACGATGCCGCACATAACCAGCACCGCCGCCCAGTGCAGCCGTCCGAGGGCGGCTACGTAGGCTGCCAGCACCCCGCAGGTGAGGTTTCCCAGCGTCAGCAGGTTGGGTATCTGTGTCTTGAGTTTTGCCATGGGGGCTGCCGCAGTGCAGGGATTACTTGTTGTAGAGCTTGGTGATGGTGCGGAACTCCTCATCGCCCCAGTAGGCTTTGAACTCGGTGTCAGCTGCGGCTTTTTGCTTGTAGTCGTAGTCTTCGTCGATGGCGGCTTTGAGGTTTTTCAAGCAGTTGGTCTTGTCGCCGAGACGGGCGTAGGCTATGGCTCGCAGGTAGTTCACCTCCTTGTTCTGGTTGAGGCAGCAGTCAAGCGTGCGGATGGCGGTACCCGTCTCCTCGTTCATCAGCTGGGCAAAGGCCAAGTTGTAGGAGCAGACGTTGGCTTTGAGTGCCTGCTCGGCCTCGGTGTAGTTGCCTCGTTTGAGGTTGAGGATGGGGATATTGGCCTCGGCATCGCTGCTTCCTTGCCGCTGAGCCTCCTCGAAGTAGTATTTAGCCAGTGCGTAGTCTTTTCGGGCAAGGTAGAGCAATCCCGTGTTGTTGAGTACGTCGGGGTTGTGGGGGTTGAGGTCGCGTGCCACGTTGAGGTAGCGTTCAGCCTCGTCGTAATCCTCCAAGTAGAAGGCTATGGCACCTGCATTGTTCCAAGCGGCCCACTCCGAGCTGTGGTTTTCAGTGGCCCACTTGTAGTATTTCATCTTGGTCTCGTAGTTGTAGTTGATGTAGGTGGCGTACATCAACTCGTCAAACGAGAGGCGCTCGGGCTTGGTGGAGGCCAACTTGGCCAGCTCGGCATCGGTCTTGCGTGCCTCGCTGTAGTAGAGGGCTATCTGGGCACGGCGCAGGCTGGGGAATATCTCTTCGCGCAGCTCGCTGTAGACTTCGGCCATGTTGCGAATCATCTGCTCGCGCTTGGTGAGGTTCTGCTGCGTTTCGACAATGTTGATGATGGCGTGTTTGTCCTGGATATCACTTCCTTCGACCATCACCACGAAGTGTACCCAATCCTCACCGGCGGCACGGGTGGTGATGACCAGCGGCTTGAGTTGCTGGTATTTGTAGTAGTCCACATCCTGCGGCTTCACTTTGGCACGGCGAGCCATGATGGTCAGCACCTCGTCGAGTAGCTTGTTGAGTTCGGCGGTGGCGATGTCGGCACGGTTTTTCGACACCCCCACGTTGCTGCTCTCTTCCCCTTCGGGCGAGGCCCAACCCGTGATGCTAATCTGCCGTGGAAGCCCCTGCTCCAGCATGATTCGCTTGAGCTGCTGCAAGCTGTTGAGGGCATCGAACTTTTGGTTCATCTCAAAGTTCCAGTCCAGCTCCGAAGTGCCGTTGAGGAAGTAGATGTCGGCTGTCTCAACCACACCCTGCGTCTTGTTGTAGTTGATGGGGGCGATGGAGATGTTGCCTTTGATGTCGACCCACGATGAGGTGTTGTTTACGCCGTCGGAGATGAGCACTGGCGCAAACTCTTTGCCTTTGCTGTCGCGCAGGATGTCGTCGGCGGTGCGGGCATCCTCGTTGGTGCGGCGACTTTTGTAGCCTACGGGTGTCAGCGTTACGCGCCCACGCTCCATGCCTGGCTGGTAGTCAAACATGTCGGTGTAGGTGAAGCGCCCCCCCGACTTGTAGTTGATGATTGTGCCATCGCCTTCCACTTTTTCGCCTTTGAGCGTTAGGGGTTCAAGCGGTATGCTACCACCCTCCCACGAGAAGACGGGTTGCAGGAAGACGGCACACTTTTTGTTGAAGTATTTCCCTGGCACCTGGCCTGTGAATTTCACCACCACCTTGTCGTCCATTGTCTCCACGGGGTCGGGGTTGGCTTGGTAGCGTACCTTTTTGCTCGACGATTTCATTTTCGACAGCCCACTGCATCCCACGATGAGTATGCAGGCCAGCATTACCACGCTTAAGGTCTTCTTCATTGTATTCTCTGTTCTTTATTTTCTACGCTCTATCAGCCACATACACAGGTTTCTCCCCGTGCTGGGCCTACTATTGCCGTAGTGCAAATATACGATTTTATTTTGTTTTACATAAAATTTTCTTTTTCTGTGCAGTCTCGCCAGCCCGTGTGCAGTCGCTTTCTTCGTGCGATGTGCCTTCCCTTTTCTTCGTGCCTTTTTCGTCCCCTCTTCTTCCTCGGTAGAGGGGGGGAAGAAGGGGAGAGGAAGGGGGTAAGAAGAGGGGAAGAAGGGGAAGCAAAGAAGTGGCTGATTATGAGCGAAATAGAAAGGAAGAAAGCCAATTTTGCATTTCATTGGCTTTCAGGCGGTTGCAATTTTGTGGGTGTGGCTTTTTCGGAGGGGGGCTGGAGGTGGTTCGGGGGGAGCGTGGATGGTCAGTTGTTGTGTTTGGTGCAGAAGGGGCGGGCGGGGCAGAAGTTGCAGTTTTGGTCGGTGGTGGTGGTGGTGAAGGGTTGGTTGGGGTCGAGCAGTGGGGTGAGGAGGGTGGTGAGGGCTTGGTGGAAGCGGTCGGTTTGTGGGGTGGCGAGGTAGGGTTCGCTGTCGAGTTGGAGGTAGCAGACGTCGGAGTTGAGGTTGCGTAGGGGGTAGATGCCAGATTGGAGGGTTTGGGTGAGGGGGGTGTCGTGGGTGTAGAGGTAGGCGTAGAAGAGGAGTTGGAAGGGTTTGGCGGGGATTTGGAGTTCGTCAAGTTTTGGGGTGGAGAGTTTGAGGTCGGCTGGGGTGATTTTGCCGGTTTTGTAGTCAAGGATGCGGAGTTGGCCGTTGAGGCGGTCGATGCGGTCGAGGGTGCCACGGAGGTTGACGGGGAAGGGAGCGTTGATAGGGAAGGGGAGGATGATTTCTTTTTCGAGACCGAGGATTTCGATTTGGTTGCCTTGTTCGAGGAGGGCGATTTCGCGTTGGAGGAGGTGGCGGATTTGGCTTTCGCCGACGGAGTAGAGGAGGTGGTTGCGGCCTTCGGTGGAGCGTCCGCTGCGGTAGTATTGGGCGAAGGTTTGCTGCATGAGTGTGGGGAGGTTGGCGAGTGCTTGGCGGAGGCCGTCGGGGCTGACGGTGCGTCCGAGGTAGGGGGTGTAGATTTGCTGGAGTGCACTGTGGATGCAGCTGCCGAATTGGGAGTCGTCGAGGTCGTTGTCGAGGTTGTCGAGTGGTTTGAGGCCGAGTAGGTTGGTGTAGTAGTAGCGCAGGGGGCAGAGGAGGTAGTCGGTGAGTGCGGTGGGGGAGAGGCCTCGCTGGGCGAGGTATTGGAGGCGGGAGTCGATGGCGGGGGTGTGGGGAAGGGAGGTGGGGAGGGTGGGGAGGTGGCGGATGGGGTCGGAGGTGAGGACGAGGCTTCGGAGGTGGATGCTTTCGGGGTGGCGTGGGGCGAGTTCGCTTTGCAATTGGCGGAGGAAGCGACTTTGTTCGTTTTTGCCGAGGGTGTCGGTGGCGGCGGTATAGAGGAGGTAGGCTTCGGTGGTGCGTTGAAGGAGGTGGTAGAAGTTGTAGGCGTAGACGCTTTCTTTTTCTTCGTAGGTGGGGAGGTGGAAGGCGCGCTGGAGTTCGTAGGGGATGAGTGTGTTCTGTGAGCGTGCGGAGGGGAGGATGCCTTCGTTGGCGGAGAGGAGGATGATGCGTTTGAAGTCGAGGTTGCGGGTTTCGAGCATGCCGAATATTTGGAGGCCGGAGAGTGGCTGTCCGAGGAAGGCGATGTTGTGGTGGCGGGCGAGGCGGGTGTAGATGTGTTCGAGGGTGGTGACGGAGGTGAGGTAGTGGTAGGTGGACTGGAGTTGGCGGAGGTGGGTGAGGATTTCGATGAGTGCGCCGAGGGCTTGTTGCTCTTTTTTGTTGTTGTCGAGGAGGCTGTCGGCAGCTATGTGGCGGGTGAGGCTGTCGAGGAGGGTGAGTGCTTGGTCGGCGTCAGGTGGGTCGGGGGGGAGGAGGTGCGCGATGCTTTGGATGCCTGGGAGTGGGGCGAGGTCGGCTGCGTGGCAGCGGATGCGGTTTTCGCGCTCGAGGTAGGTGATGATTTGTTGTCGGTGGAGTGGGGCGGCGGTAAGGTGGCCGATGAGGCGGTCGGAGAGGAGGGCGATGAGGTCGGTGTGGAGGTAGCCTTGGGGGGTTGCGTGTCGGTAGAGGGCGAGGAGTTTGAGGGTGAGGGAGTGTATTTGGCTTTCGGCGTAGGTGTAGCCGAGGGAGATGTTGACTTTGTAGGGGGTGGGTGTGTCGGGGAGGGCGTTGAGCATGGGGATGAGGAGTTTTTCATCGGCCAGGACGATGGCTGTGCTTTCGGGTTCGTCGAGCCATTCGGGGTGGGAGGTGAGGAGGTTGGCTACGTATTTGCATTGCATCACGGGTTCGGGGCATTCGACGATGGTGATGTCTTTGCTGGCGGTGGCGAAGTGCGATGGGCCGTGGGGGATGATGGTGGGGAATTGGGTGCTGTGGCGGCGAAGGAAGAGGCCAGCTTCTTGCTGTGGGTCGGTGTAGTAGTAGGTGTCGGCATCGGTCAGCAGGGTGCCGCGGTGGGTTTGAACGAAGTGGCCTATGATGCGGCGTTCGCATTCGGAGAGGGCGTTGAAGCCGACGAAGTAGAGGTGGCTGTAGGGGAGCTCGGTGGCGAGGTCGGGGATGCGGTCGGCTACGTGGCGGTAGGCCATGCCGCCGTAGGCTTGGCCGCGGTCGAGCAGGCGCTGGCGAAGTCGGGTGTAGTAGTCGAAGAGGGAGCGGTAGAAGGCGAGATAGTTGCGCTGGAAGGGGCTTAAATGGGGGTTGGAGATGTCCCATTCGCCGATGGCTTTGAGGTCGTGGAGGTTGACGAAGAGGTCGTGGGCGTCGACGCAGTAGCGGTCGATTTCGGAGAAGTCGGCGAGCATGATGTCGCCGAAGGAGATGAATTCTTCGAAGGTGGTGTATTTGCGGTTTTCACCACCGATGGATTGGTGGATGTCGAAGAGTTCGAAGAGGAGGAATTCGTTGGGTATGATTTGGAGGCCGCTGAGTTGGCCGACGAGGTCGTCGATGACGGTGGTGCGAGGGAGGAAGAAGGTAGTGCCGTTGCTGCGCGAGAGGGTCTCGAAGGCTCGTTGGAGGAAGCGCTCGGAGCGGTGGTTGTTGAAGACTACGAGGGTGGTGTCGGCATCGGTGGGGTGCTCGTCGAGGATGCGCTGGGCTACTTGCTGGAGGAAGGTTTCCATGTCTGTGCTTGGGCTAATGCTTCGGGGCGGCCTACGTCGAGCCAGTGGAGGGGGGAGTGGCGGTAGGGGATGATGGGGTGGGTGGGGGCAAGGCTGATGAGGGTGTCAATGATGGGGTAGGGATGGTCGGCAGGGGGAAGGAGGGATAGGAGATCGGGGCTGACGACGGAGATGCCGCTGAAGGCGAGGTGTTCGGTGTTCGGTGATGCGGGTTGGCTGCTGGTGGCGCGGCCTATGAGTTGTCCACTCTGGAAGGCAAGCTGCCGCTGGGTGGGGCGCTGGCTGACGCAGAGGGTGGCCAGTGGGTGATGGGCAAGGTGGTGGCGGGCGAGGCTGCGGAGGTCGATGTCGGAAAGGATGTCTACGTTGTGGATGAGGATGGGACTGGTGCCGCTGAAGTGAGGAGCAGCGTGTTTGAGGGCACCGCCAGTGTCGAGCAGGAGGTTGCGCTCGTCGGAGATGAGGATTTGGCTGTGCCAGGTGTGGGAGTGGATAAAGGTTTCAATCTGGTCGGCAAGATGGTGGATATTGACTACGATGCGGGTGATGCCTGCTTGCTCCAAGCGGCCAATGACGATTTGGAGCAGGGGTGTGCCGTCGATTTCGACGAGGGCTTTGGGACGGTGGTCGGTCAGAGGGCGCAGGCGGGTGCCAAGGCCAGCGGCGAGGATGAGGGCTTCGGTCATTCTACGGTTACGCTCTTGGCAAGGTTGCGTGGCTGGTCGACGTTGCGGCCCTTGGCGGTGGCGATGTAGTAGGCCAGCAGCTGCAGCGGGATGACCGAGAGCATGGGCACGAAGCAGTCGCGCGTGTCGGGAATGACAAAGGTGTAGTCGCTCATGTTGCGCACCGTGGTGTCGCCTTCGGTGACCACGCTGATGATCTTGCCCTTGCGGGACTTGATCTCCTGTATGTTGCTGACTATCTTGTCGTACATGCCGCGCTTGGGGGCGATGAAGACCACGGGCATCTCCTCGTCGACCAGCGCGATGGGGCCGTGCTTCATCTCGGCGGCGGGGTAGCCTTCGGCGTGCAGATAACTGATTTCCTTCAGCTTCAGCGCGCCCTCGAGGGCCACGGGGTAGTTGTAGCCGCGGCCGAGGAAGATGAAGTTGCGGCAGTAGGTGAACATCTGGGCGAACTGGTCGATGTTCTTGTTGTTCTCCAGCGTCCACTGCATCTTGTCGGGAATCTGGTAGAGCTCGTCGACCAGCATGTGGAACATCTCGTCGCTCAGCGTGTGCTTCTCCTTGGCGATGGCCAGGCCCAGCAGGCAGAGGGTGATGACCTGGCCGGTGAAGGCCTTGGTGGAGGCCACGCCGATCTCCGGGCCCACGTGGAGGTAGGTGCCGCTGTGGGTGGCGCGGGCGATGCTGGAGCCGATGACGTTGCAGATGCCGTAGAGGAAGGCGCCCTTCTGCTCGGCCAGCTGGATGGCGGCCAGCGTGTCGGCCGTCTCGCCGCTCTGGCTCACGGCGATGACCACATCGTCGGGATAGATGACGGGGTTGCGGTAGCGGAACTCCGAGGCGTACTCCACCTCCACCGGGATCTGCGCCGCCTCCTCGATGAAGTACTTGCCGATGAGGGCCGAGTGCCACGAGGTGCCGCAGGCGCAGATGATGATGCGGCGAGCGTTGATGAACTTGTCCTTATGGTCGATGATGCCGCTGAGGACGACATCCTTCGTCTTCCGGTGCAGACGGCCTTTGATGCAGGTGCGCAGGGCGTTGGGCTGCTCCCAGATCTCCTTCAGCATGAAGTGCGGGAAGCCGCCCTTCTCCAGCTCGTCGAGGCTCAGGCTCAGCGTGTGCTTCTCAGGCGTCTGGTGCACGTTGGCCAGGTTCACGATGTCCAGCTTGCCGCTGCGGTCCATGTAGGCAATCTCCTCGTCCTTGAGGTAGACCACCTGCTTGGTGTATTCCACGATAGGCGTGGCGTCGCTGCCGAGGTAGAACTCCTTCTGGCCGCGGGCGTCGGTACCCACGCCGATGACCAGCGGCGAGCCCTTGCGGGCGCAGATCAGTTGGTCGGGGTGGCTCTTCTCGAGGATGGCGATGGCGTAGGCGCCGATGACGTTCTTCAGCGCACGCTGCACGGCGGTGAAGAGGTCGCACCGGCCCTTCTTCTGCGTGTACTCGATGAGCTGCACCAGCACCTCGGTGTCGGTCTCGCTGCAGAAGGTGTAGCCCTCCTTCTCCAGCATGGCGCGGAGGGTCTTGTAATTCTCGATGATGCCGTTGTGCACGAGGCTCAGGTTGCCGCTCTGGCTCAGGTGCGGGTGGGCGTTGACGGTGTTGGGCTCGCCGTGGGTGGCCCAGCGGGTGTGGGCGATGCCGATGCTGCCGGTGAGGTCGCTATCGGTGCATTTTTCTTCGAGCATAGCTACTTTGCCAGTAGCTTTGTAGACGTTGAGTAGGCCACTTCCATTGATGAGACTTAAGCCAGCCGAGTCGTAACCTCGGTATTCCAGTCGGTGAAGCCCTTTGATGAGGATGGGATAGGCATCCTGCTCACCGACGTATCCTACTATTCCGCACATAAATTATGTAGTGTATATGATGTGTATGTCTTATGGGTGTTAGGCGAGGGGAGAATGAGGGCAGACGGTCAGCTCTGTAGATGCTCTTTGCGGAGCAGGTCGTTGACGGTTTTGACGGGGTTGAATGTAGCCACTGGTACCTCAACAAACAGGGTGATCCAGTGTGCCATCGCCCCGTTCCACAGTCCGGGAAGCTCCTGGGTCTTGAGTGTGGTGGCACCTTTGGTCTTCTTGCTGATAAAGCCTGTGGAGGGGTCAATATAACGGCGCAGGTCGAAGTAGCGTCCGCGATAGTCTTTGGTGCAGCAGACGAGGTCTACGGGATTGAAGTGGGTGGCTGCTTGGAAGAGTGCCTCTTGCTGTGGGTCTTTATGGTTGATTTGTGCAGATTCGATGATTTGCAGGCTACGGTTGCCTTGGGTGTCTTCCACGATGAATGGGCCACCGCCAGGCTCACCGAGGTTGCGCACCATGCCACACACTCGCAATGGGCGATTGAGTGCCTGGTGGAGCATTTGGGGAGTGATAGGGGAGGGAAGAGGTAGGCCGAGAGTGCCGGTAGCGAAGCGAGCTATTTCCTCTATGGTGTTGCTATCAGGTTGGTGGTCGAGTACGTGCAGTGCAGAGCAAATCTTCTCGCGGAGTTCAAGGAGCATACCCGCGAGTGCCTGCTTGTAGATGACGGTGGTGTGCTTCATCCAGTCGGGCACCACGTTGTCAATGTTCTTGATGAAGATGAGGTCGGCTCGCTGTTCGGCAAGGTTCTCTATTAGGGCTCCATGACCGCCAGGACGGAATATCAGGTGTCCCTCTTCATCGCGTAGGGGCATATTCTGTTCGTCTACCGAGATGGTGTCCGTATAGTGCTTTTGCTCGGAGAGCGATACCGACAGCTTGATGCCGAGGGTGCTTTCGTAGTAGGGCCGCACTTCGCGCAGTTTGCGGCGGAATGCACTGCGGTGTTCGGGCGAGACGGTGAAGTGAAGCCTCACGCTGTGGTCGCTCTCCTGTGCGTAGAGTGCTCCTTCGACGATGTGTTCTTCCAGCGGTGTGCGCTGTACCTCGCCGTAGCGGTGGAACTTGAGCAGGGCTTTGGGCAACTCACCGTAGCCGAGGTACTGCTTTTTGAGCAGGAAGTTGATTATCGTAGAGTAATCGCCCCGGGCGAGGTAGTCCTCTATGTCAAGGTCGGCCTCCTCCATGCAGGCTTTGAGGTCACCCCAAAAGGCGAAGGTGCGCAGGTGTTCGAGGAATGTCTTGACTTCGGGAAACTCTTTGCCAAAGTTACCCGACACGCCGTAGTATGTGGCGGCAAAGGCGTAAAGCTCCTTGAACATGCGGGTGGCTGCACCCGAGGCTGGGACGAACTTCAGTAGCCGTTTGCCTTTCTTCAACTTCCGATATTGCTCTTCGTAGTGGGCAATTTCCTTGTCGGTCAGCATACGGATGCCTCCGTTGGATGGGGTGGCTGCATCGGCAAGGTGTACCTTGGGGAATCCATTGCGGAAATTCTCTATCTGGGCTTGAAGCTGCTCTTCGGTGAGGCCGAGCTGCGCCATCTGCCGCAAATCTTCGGCGGTGGGAACAAACGACATAGACCAGCAGTACTATCGATTAACAGCATCCCACGCCGTGTCCAGCGACAGCCTTACGTTGCAGCTGTTGGTCTCACCTTCGGCCAGCCTCACTGTGGCATTGCCCTTGCGGCAACCGCGTTGGGTGCTGTCAGCATTGAATGTGTCGAGCCAAAGGGTGGCATTCACCTTGAAGATACCAGGTGCAGCAAAGTCGGTCGAGTACACCCCATCGCTGCCAGTCCTACCCTCGGTGTAGAAATCGTCGCTGGTGTCGGGCGAGTGCTGGTATATCTGCACTTTCGCTCCAGAAACCGTCCGCGACGTGTTGCCACTATACACTTTGACGTCCAAGTAGCACTTGGTGTCCTTATCGCAAGCCGACAACACCGCCGTTGATAAAATGCTGACTAACAGCAGATACATGCAAAATCTGGCTCTTTTATTCATAGCAATTTGCTTTTTTTTTGCCCCACTGACGTTTTTATTCTTATTTTTGCACTGCAAAATTAGTAAAATTTATTCGTTGTACAATGAAAAAGTTCACTTTTGCCCCTTTTTTTCTTTTCCTGTCATTATTTTTGTTTCCGCAATCGGCTGATAGCCAAAATAAAACGGAAGCGAAAGGTACTCGCGTGGCGTTGGAAACCAACTATGGTAAAATTGTGGTTCTCCTCTATAACGACACCCCCAAACACCGCGACAATTTCCTGAAATTGGTCAAAAACGGCACCTACGATGGGCTGCTGTTCCATCGCGTTATCCGCAACTTCATGATTCAGGGTGGCGACCCCGATTCCCGCACTGCCAAGGCAGGTCAACCCCTTGGCAGTGGCACACTTGGCTACACCATCCCCGCCGAGTTCCGTGCCAACCATTTCCACAAAAAAGGTGCCCTCTGTGCTGCCCGTCAGGGCGACAATGTGAACCCCAAGCGCGAATCCTCGGCCTCGCAGTTCTACATCGTGCAAGGCAATGTGTGGAACATTCAGCAGCTCAATATGATGGAGCAGCAGATGGGTAAGCACTTCACTGCCGAGCAGCGCAAAGTCTATACCACCCTTGGCGGCACCCCCCACCTCGATGGAGAATACACCGTCTTTGGCGAGGTGGTGGAAGGCATGGAGGTGGTCGACCGCATCGCCTCCGTCAGCTGCGACCGCATGGATCGCCCCATCGAAGATGTTCGCATCAAAAAGGCAACCGTTATCGATTAACCCCTATTCACCACAACAATGAAAGAGCTTATAGCCAAATACCTCGAAGAAATCCGAGCTGCCCGTATTGAAGACTTCAAAGACAAAGCCGCCGAAATCGACCGTTTCCGCGTGCGTTTCCTCGGGCGTAAGGGTATTATGAACGAGCTGTTCGAGCAGTTTAAGACCCTCCCCGCCGACCAGAAAAAGGAGGTCGGCACTATCCTCAACCAGCTCAAGACGGCGGCGCAGGCCAGGGTGGAAGAATGGAAACATTTCGTGGAGGAAAGTCCCGAGCTCAATGCCTCCCACGACCTCACACTCCCCACCGACCTCCTGCAGAGCGGTAGCCGGCACGTCCTCTCGGTAACGATGAACGAAATAGCCGACATCTTCGCCCGTATCGGCTTCACGGTAGAAGAATCGGTCGAAATCGAAGACGACTGGCATCTCTTCTCCGCCCTCAATTTCCCGCCCGACCACCCAGCACGCGACATGCAGGACACTTTCTTTGTCGAAAAGACCGAAGGCCAGCAGGATATCGCCCTCCGCACCCACACCTCCTCGGTGCAGGTGCGCGTGATGGAAACCCACAAGCCCCCCATCCGCATCATCGCCCCAGGACGCGTCTTCCGCAACGAGGCTATCAGTGCCCGCGCCCACTGCATCTTCCACCAAGTGGAAGCACTCTATGTCGACCGACACGTCTCTTTCGCCGACCTCAAGCAGACGCTCCTCTACTTCGCCAAAGAGATGTTCGGCGAGCAGACCCAGATCCGTCTCCGCCCCTCCTATTTCCCCTTCACCGAACCCAGTGCCGAAATGGACATCTCCTGCAATATCTGCGGAGGCAAGGGGTGCAACATCTGCAAAGGTACGGGTTGGCTCGAAATCCTCGGCTGCGGTATGGTGGATCCCAATGTGCTTGAAGCCTGTGGGATAGATAGCCATGAGTACACAGGATTTGCCCTCGGAATGGGAGTGGAACGCATGGCCATGCTCAAGCACCAAATCCGCGACCTCCGCCTCTACTTCGAGAACGACCTCCGTTTCCTCCACCAGTTCGACCACCTCGTCTGACCCCCTTTATCACCACCCCCTTATGGCCACCATCACCATCAGCGGCATGTCGTTCTATGCCCACCACGGCTGCTTCGCCGAAGAGCAAACTATCGGCACCCACTTCCGTGCCGACCTCACCTACACCACCGATACCTCCCGCGCCGAACTGACCGACGACATCGCACAGACGGTTAGCTACTTGGATGTCTACCAAGCCGTAGCCCAGCAGATGCAGCAGCCAAGCCATCTGCTCGAACACTTGGCACGCAGAATACTCAACGCCATCCTCGCCCAATTTCCAGCAATCCAGTCGGCAGAGGTGAAGGTTAGCAAACTCGCCCCCCCGCTCGGCGGACAAATCGAATCGGTCAGCATCACCCTCGAAGCCCATCGCTAACATTCCACCCGAAATTAGCCATCCAACAAGGCAGCCGGTAGCACCCCGTCTGCCTTTTTTTCGTACACTCTTTTCTTCTCCTTCTTCCAAAGAGAAAGGGGGAAAGAAGAGGGAAAGAAGGGGAGAAGAAGAGGGGAAGAAGGGGATGCTAACAGGTGGCTGACAATGAGGCTGTTGCAAAATAGCCTCTTTCTGCCGAATTTCAGTGAAATTATGTTAATCCTCAGTCAGATTTCACCCTCGTTATGGAAGCTGTAGTAGGCGGATTGGCGCGAGGGTAGGATGGCGATAATCAGATGCTCAACGAGGCGGATGGAAAGCAGACGACCTGCATCGGCGATGCGGCGGGTGAGGTCGATGTCGGCCTGGCTGGGAGTGAGCTGCCCAGATGGATGGTTGTGGACAACGGCCAGGGCTGTGGCCTTGCTCTCCAACGCCCCTCGGAAGAGTACGCGCAGGTCGACTATCGTGTCGGTCTGTCCGCCGACGGAAATCCGCTGGCGGTGGAGCACCTTGCTGCGGTTGTTGAGATAGACGGCCCAAAACTCTTCGTGGTCAAGGTTGGCCATGGTGGAGAGCATGTAGGAAAAGAGCACATCGCTGTTGCTAATCACCACCTCGTGTTCGCTCCCCATCTCGCTCTGCATGCGCCAGCCCAGCTCGAGGGCAGCCATGAGGGTGGTGGACTTGGCCTCACCCATACCTTTGATGGCTCGCAACTGCTTGTATTCCATACGCGAAAGTTCGACGAGGCTATTGCCCGACGCTTGCAGTACCTCCTGCGCTGCCTCCATTACGTTCTTTCCCTCCATCCCACTCCGCAGGAGAATGGCAACCAGCTCGGCATTAGTCAGTTGCTTCGGCCCACGGGAAATCATTTTCTCGCGGGGTCTGTCCTCGTCGGCCCATTCCTTGATGGTGAAAGATTTTTTTGCAGTCATATCTTGCTGTGTATCTTTATTTTTTGTGCAAAGTTACATCTTTTTTTTGAAAAATGGTGTGCATATCAATAAAATTTGGTATCTTTGCACATTCAAAGTAAAGTGGACTGAAAACATAAAATTATACTCAAACTATGCAGAATAAAGGACTTATAAAGTTTTTGGCATGGACATTCGTCATTGTCTGCTTGGTGCAATTGTCGTTTACCTTTGCGACGGGCATCGTGGAGCGCAATGCCAAAAAAACTGCCAGCAACTATGTGGAGAGCGAGGAAGGACGCAATGCAGTGGCGCAGTTCGCCGCTAATGTCGCCGATGTGCAGCAAGTGGAGGATTCGGTGCGGAATGCAGTCGAGGCTCGTTATCTCGACTCCATAGCCTCTGAAAAAATCTACCTCGGTTTTACCTACCGCCAGTGCCAGGCTCGCGAAATCAGCCTCGGCCTCGACCTCAAGGGTGGTATGAACGTGATGCTTGAAGTCTCCACGGTCGATGTGGTGCGTGCTTTGGCCGACCATACGCAGGACCCTCTGTTCAACCAAGCCATTGATTTGGCTTTGGCCAACCAGAAGCGTTCAACTAACCGCGACTTCGTTTCCCTCTTCTACGATGCCATCCTCAGCCTCAAGTCCGATGTGCAGTTGGCTCCCTATTTCAGCGAGCAATTGCGCGACCGCATCAGCCTCGGCGACGACAACGAGAAGGTGGTCGGCATCGTGCGAGAGGAGGCCAGCAGTGCCTATGAGCGCACCTATCAAGTGCTCAGCCAGCGTATTGACAAGTTCGGTGTGGCGCAGCCCACAATTCAGAAGCTCAGTGCTTCGGAGCGCATATTGGTAGAGCTCCCGGGCGTGAAGGAACCCGAGCGCGTGCGCAAGCTCCTGCAGGGAACTGCCCAGTTGGAGTTTTGGCTCACCTATGATAACTACGAGACGCTCCCCATTTTGGAGAACATCAACACCTATATCGCCTCCACCACCCGCCAAGAGACGACCGAAGAAGTGGCCGACACGGCAAAGGCAGCCGAGGCTGACAGTAATAGCCTCCTGCAGCAGCTGACCCAAGCTGATGAGGCCGAAGAGGTCGGTGCTGCCGATGAGAAGAGCAATCCGCTTTTTGCTAAACTCTCGCCATATATAGGTGAAGGTGTGCCGCGTGGACCGATAGTTGGTGTGGCTGCTGCCAAGGATCGTGCAGCCATCGACGAGATGCTGGCTACTGCCGCCGCCAAGAAAATCTATGACCCCAGGTCGATGAAGTTTCTCTGGTCGGCCAAGGAGAGTAGCTACTTCAAAGGCGACCTGTACGAGTTGTATGCTATTAAAATAAGTACGCGCGATGGCTCGGCACTGCTCGACGGAAGTGCCATCTCGGATGCCCGACAGGATTTCTCCAGCGTCGGTGGCAACGAGATTTCGATGACGATGAACAACGAGGGTGCACGTGAGTGGCAAAAGATTACGGGTCAGAATGTGGGCAACTGCATTGCCATTGTGCTCGACGACCAAGTCTACTCCGCACCGCGTGTCAATGGCGAGATTGCTGGTGGTCGCTCGTCAATCACTGGCGATTTCTCGCTCGAAGAGGCCAAAGACTTGGCCAATATCCTCAAAAGCGGTAAGCTGCCTGCCCCGGCTGTGATTGTGCAGGAGGCGGTGGTTGGCCCTTCGCTCGGTCAAGAGTCTATCCGCAACGGTTTGATTTCTTTCATCCTGGCTTTCGTCATGGTGCTGGCCTACATGGTGGTGTTCTACAGCCGTGCAGGCTGGGTGTCGGTGGCAGCTCTTATCACCAATGTGTTCTTGCTGATTGGCGTGCTGGCTTCGATAGGCTCGGTGCTGACCTTGCCAGGTATTGCGGGTATCGTGCTGACGATGGCTATGGCAGTGGACGGCAACGTGATTATATATGAACGCGTGAAGGAAGAGTTGCGTGCGGGGGCGAGTATGGCAGTGGCTGTGGAGAACGGCTTCAAGAATGCCTACTCTGCCATCATCGACGGCCAGGTAACCACCTTCCTGCTGGGTTTGGTGCTCATCATGTTCGGCTCGGGTGCGGTGCAAGGCTTTGCCGTTACGCTCTGCGTGGGTATCGTTACCTCGCTTTTCACCTCCATATTCATCACACGGCTCTTTATCGACAGCTCGCTCAGCCACAAGCGCAAGATGACCTTCTCGCTGCCCTTCTCCGAGAATTTCTTGCGCGATGTGCATATCGACTTCCTGGGCAAGCGCCGCACGTTCTATATCATTGCTGGCATTGCGATTGTTATCTGCGTGGCCAGTTTCTTTACGAGGGGGTTGAGCTTCGGTATCGACTTTACGGGTGGTCGCACCTACGTGGTGCGCTTCGACCAGCCAGTCAATGCCGTCGAGGTGCGTGCCGACTTGGCGCAACAGTTCGATGAAGCTCCCGAGGTGAAGACCTATGGCCCTTCCAAGCAGTTGAAGATAACCACGAAGTATAAGATTGCCGAGGACGGCGACGAGGTGAAAAATGAGATTGTCAATAAGCTCTACGCTGGCACCGTCAGCCACTTCAAAGAGGCTATCACCGTGGATGAGTTCAAGTCGACAGAGACAAATCCGCTGGGTATCATCCAGGCCGACCAGGTGGGTGGCACGATAGCTCACGACAATATGGTGCGTTCGATATGGGTGGTGATAGGTGGATTGTTGGTGATGTTTGTCTATATCGGTCTGCGCTTCCGCAGTTGGCGTTTTGGTGTGGGCAGCGTTACCGCTTTGGCTCATGATACCATCTTGGTTATCGGCATCTTCTCGTTGCTCTATGGCCTGCTGCCGTTCAACTTGGAGGTAGACCAGTATTTCATCTCGGCAGTGCTGACGGTGATTGGCTATTCGATTAATGCCACGGTGGTTATCTTCGACCGTGTGCGTGAATACCGCAAACTCTACCCCAAGCGCGACTTGCGTACTCACATGAACGATGCCATCAACTCCACATTGGCTCGTACGGTCAATACCTCTGGCACCACCTTTATTACGCTGCTGATGATGTTCATCTTCGGTGGTGAGGTCATACGCGGCTTTATTTTCGCGCTGCTCACAGGTGTGCTGGTGGGTGTCTTCTCCTCGCTTTGCATCGCCTGCGCAGTGGTGTATGAAATATCAGGTAAGCAGAAAACAGCAGACGAAAAGGAACTGGTGAGGCGATAAGTTGAAGGTTGCAACATGGCAGTTAGCAGATGATTAAGACGCTGATATTGGTAGCTGGGTTGACCATTTGGGCAATTTCGAAGATTGCCAGTATGGGCAATTCGAAGCGCAGTGTCGTGGCGGGCGGCGATGCTCCTTCCTACGATGGCGAGGCCATGGAAATGGAGGAGGACTATGATGCTCCTGCCTATGAACAACCCTATGAGGAGCGTCCGTTTACGGAGAAGCCTTTCTCGTATGAGGACGAAGGTGCGGAGTTTTCCCCACTCGGCGAACCAGTGGCCGAGGAGGTGAACGTTGGAAAGGCGATGCCTCAAGGAGCAAGGTTTGATTTGCGCCAGGCAGTCATCTACCACACCTTGTTGCAAAACAAATATGCTAACATAGAAAATTAACGGAATCAATAATCTCTTTAGATGTTATCGCAATGAGAATGTTTCGAAAAGTACTATTGACATTCGGACTCTTGCTGCTGGCGGAGGTGGTAGCCCTTGCCCAAGGCACAATGAAGGGTACTATTACTGATGCGAAGACCAAGGAGCCGTTGCCTTTTGCCAACGTTATCGCGAAGCAGGACGGCAAGCAGGTTTTGGTGGGCGTGTCCGACTTCGACGGTATTTACACTATCAAGCCGCTCCCTGTGGGAAAGTACGATTTGGAAGTGCGGTCGGTGGGTTATGCCACGGTGGTTCGTCAGGGAATCAACGTGACGGCTTCGGGATTCACGGTGGTGGATGTGGAACTCAACCCCTCGGCTACGATGCTTGAGGCTGTGGAGATTGTGGAAGAGAAAGTTCCTGTGATTGAAATCGGTACGCCTGAATCGGGTTCGCGTATTTCTTCTGACGATATTGCCCGTATGCCAGGTACTTCGGTGGAGAGCATCGTGGCAGCAGTCGGTGGTGTGGGTTATAGCGATGGTGGCACAGCGACGGCTCGCGGAGAGTCGGGTATGGTTACTATGCAGGGCAACGTCAGAAAACGTACGGGTATCAGTGTGCCGAAAGATGCTATTGCGGAGATTCAGGTCATTCTCGGCGGTACGCCTGCAAGCATTGGTGAGGCTATCGGTGGTACGCAGATTATCACCCTCAAACCGCCAACGAGCCAATTCAAAGGCATGGTGCGCTGGGAGGGATGGCTTGACTATCGCCTGTACAACACGCTGATGGTCTATTTGACAGGTCCTGTTATCAAAAAGAATGTCAAGAACGATGACGGCTCTTCGCTGGAACGCACGTTGGTGGGTTTCCGCCTGACGAGCCAAGCTTCCTATGAAAAGTCGCCGTTCTACCGCGTAAAAGGTTACCGCTATCAGATTGTTAATGACGAAAAAGTGCGTGAGCTGGAAGCTGCCCCGTTGGCCTACTCGCCGCTGACGGGTGCTATTAACTATTCTGCCGAAACCAGTCTGCGTGCAACCGACTTCCATGAAATTACCCGTCTGACCAAATCCGACTTCGGTGGCGATGCCTCGCGTGTCCCCAATCTGCAGTACTATGGTGTCGCAATGGAGGGTGCTTTGGATTTCCGCTTCTCCGACTATGCCACGCTGACCGTAACAGGTGAGTTCGCCGCCAGTCACTCGCCGAGTGTGGGTATCTCGCCGCTGAATATGTCGCTCGCAGGCTCGACGGTTTCTGATGGTCTGACCATGGGCTTGACCGTTGACTTTACGCAACGTTTCCGCGATGCAGAGGCGAGCAATGAGGATGAAGCCAAGTCCTCTTCGCCAATCAAAAATGTGATGTACAACATCACGGGTATGGTCACCCGCACCTCTTCGCGATCCTACAACGAAGAGTTCGGCAAGAGCTTCGATGACATATTTAAGTATGGTTATATAGCAAAGTTTTGGACGGAGAAAATCCCCAGCTACGAGGAGAAGACCATAGACTACCACGGAACAACCCGTACGGCAATGGTGCAAAACAACTGGTATGACTACGTTACCTACATGGGCGGCTCCGAGTACAATCCAATACTCTCCAACTACAACGAGCAGCTCTTCCACAGCGATGAATTCCGTCTTATCCAAGGCAATCTAACTACGATTGACTATATCCGTCAGTATAAGGGTCTGTTCAATGGAGACTCTCCCTCGTCAATTTATGGTTTGATTTCCAATGTGGGTGTTCGTGGCTCAAGTTTCAGCCAAGCACAGAATACTTATCTCTACCTGCAGGCAAAAGCCTCCGCCGATGTCTTTGGCCACGAAATTGAGCTCGGCTTCCAGTACGACCAATATTGGAGCTCGTCCTACTCGCTCAATGCTTATGGTATATGGTCGTTGATGCGCACTGATGCCAACAAGCACATCAAGATGATGGACGAGAACAATCCCATCTACGAGCAGCGTGGCTCACAGCTTTATGTAAACTATAATCGTTTGCTTGATGCTGAAGCACAGACTCCATTTGACGCAGCATTCCGCCAGTATCTCATCAACAAAGGTGAGAATGTGGATGCGCTTACTTGGATTGACGTGGATCGTTATGACCCAGAAGAGTTTGTCAAGGCTGGTGGTATCGAAATGTTCTCCGCCAACGAGCTTTTCAACAGTGGGAATTCGTATGTCTCATACGTAGGCTACGACCATACGGGTAAGAAATACAATGGTTCCAACTGGTCGCTTGAGGAGTTCTTCAACCCAGGCGACAGCAAGTATCAGTATCTTCCCGCTTCATCGCCAATCTATATGGCAGGCTATATCCAGGATAAGTTCTACTTCCAAGACCTTATATTCAATGTTGGTGTCCGTGTCGACTATTTCGATGGCAACCAGTACGTGATGAAGGATCCTTACCTGCTGTATGAATCCTACACGGTGGGTCAGTTGCGTGACCGCGTTGCTGCTGGTGAGACGGTCGCCAAGAATGCAATCTATTCAGGTGCTGGCGATGACTGGGTACCATACGTCGACTTTGCCCCGAGTGAAACTACCAACACGACACCTACGATTAAAGGTTACCGCGACACCGAAGGAAAGTGGTATGATGCAAATGGTGTAGAAGTGGCATCGCCCAGTGCGGTTAATGGTAATTCGGGTAAGCCAACCCCATATCGTACGCTCGCTGGCCAAAAAGCATTCAGCGAAACCAAAGTGCACGTTGATGGTGTGTTTGAACGCTATAAGCCACAAATTGTTGCCATGCCCCGTATCGCTTTTTCCTTCCCCATTGGCGACAAGTCGCAGTTCAAGGCCAGCTATGATATTATTGCTCGTCGCCCGTCGAGCAACTGGGGTGCCAATTACTTCAACTACCTTTATATGACTCAAATCACCTCGATAAGCAATCCTAACCTCAAACCCGAAAAGATTACCAACTACGAGCTTGGATTCCAGCAGGCTCTCAATCAGACTTCCGCTGTCAGCGTTTCGGCTTATTATAAAGAGACGCGCGACCTTATACAGCTGGTGCAATATGCAGGTGCTGACCCCAACTCCAACTATTATAGCTATGACAATAAAGACTTCCGCACAACCAAAGGTGTAACCCTCTCCTACGACCTGCGTCAGACCAAGAATATCCGCATCAATGCTAACTATACGCTCCAGTATGCTGAAGGTACTGGCCTCTCCTCGACTACCATGACCGAGCTTATCAAAGAAGGCTACACTACGCTTAAAATGCTCAACCCAATCAGCGACGACCGTCGTCATGAGTTTAAGGCCAACGTAGACTTTCGCTATGCTGGTGGAGCTAAATACAATGGCCCCACCATCACTCGTGTAGTTACTGACAAAGCCACTGGAGAAAAACGCAAGAAAGAAATCAAACTCCTCGAAAACTTTGGCATCAACTTTATGGCTGTTGCCCAGTCGGGTCGTCCCTACACTCGTGCTTACTCCATCACGCAGTCTACCATTGTGGGTAGTTACCGTGGTGCACGTCTGCCGTGGGGATTTTACTTCAATGTGGTTGCCGATAAGGTATGGCCTATCAAGGTCGGCAAGCGAGACACTTACTTGACTACTGCTATCACTATCAACAACCTCTTTGACATTCGCAACGTAACTGGTGTCTTTTCCGTCACGGGTAACCCCGAGGACAATGGCTATCTGACCGACCCCGAGACCCAGTCGACTATCAACAACCAGTTCAATCCTACCGCATATCGTGAGTTGTACGCCATTACCTTGCGAAACGGCACTTGGAACTACTCCTCGCCGCGTCATATCAAGCTCTCGTTGTCATATAACTTCTAAAGTAACGCGAAAAAGTATCAATATGAAAAATATATCGAAACAGCTATTATTGGTATCCTTCTTACTAACCACCTTCTCAGGAGTGGTACAGGCTCGTGAATGCACTGAATGCAAGGAGACCAATGTGAAGAACGCACGTCTGCAGGCCAAAGCAGCGGCGTGTAAACGTGCTCAAAGTACGGCTGAATTGAACATCAACAACGTCCGTGCTTTGATTAATGGCTATGGCAATATGTGGTACGATGGAAGCGTTACGCAATACCATGTGCCCAAAAATAGTAACAGCAGTCCGCTTTATTGCGCTGCTTTGTGGATTGGTGGCACTGATGTGAACGACCAGTTACGTTTGGCAGCCTTACGCTTTGGTCAAAGGGGCGATGACTATTGGCCAGGCCCACTTAAAATCAATGGTACTGCTTCTATTGACCTCCCTGTCTGCAATGCCTACGATAAGCACTGGATTATCACTAAAAGCGAGGTTCTTGCCCTGAAGAGCCATTTCAATTATCTTTCCGACACCACTGTGGTGCAAATTTCCAGTCCCGACAATGACATCACCGATGTGATTGAGAACTGGCCTGCCACGGGCGAAGGAGACGACCTTAGCAGTTTCCTTGCTCCATTCTATGATGCCAACAACGATAATAAGTACAATCCTCGTGATGGTGACTATCCCTATTATGATTTCGACAATGTGCTTTGCCCTCGTACCATTAAGGCGTCCTTAAAAGCGGGACAGAACTACACGAGCATGCCCACAATGGAGACGGATGCTGGCATCGTTGGCGTGAAGGAGGGTAACCGAATTGTTTCGGGCGGCATTCTTTCCGACCAAGTGTTAAAAGGCGACCAGACCATTTGGTGGGTATTTAACGACATGGGTAACACGCACACAGAGTCGGGCGGTCAGTCAATCGGCCTTGAGATTCGTGCTCAAGCATTCGCTTTTGCCACCAACGATGAAATCAACAACATGACCTTCTATTCGTATGAGATCATTAACCGGTCTACCTACGAATTGCGCGAGACCTACTTCAGCCAGTGGGTTGACCCCGACTTGGGTAATGCCAAAGATGACTATGTTGGATGCGATGTCCGCCGTGGACTTGGCTATTGCTACAATGGCACGAAGACCGATCTCCCAGGTGCAGGTAGCTATTCTGGCATTGCTCCCGCTGTGGGTATTGACTTCTTCCAAGGCCCTTATATGGATCCCGATGGAAAGGACAATCCGAAGATTAACATTCCGTACATCCAAAACAGCGACAACGCACAGCTCAAGCAGCTCCTCGAACGTTACAAGTTGGCCGATGGCACCTACGACACTATTTCCATCACCGACAACGCCGACCTCTTCTATACTATTGACTACAATAGTTGGTATTTCGTCCCAGGCGATGAGGTGGGCAATTGTGCTATCAATGGTGTAAACTTCGGTAACAACATCATTGATGACGAGCGCTTCGGAATGCGCCGCTTTGTCTACTATAACAACTCTTCCACTGGTATCAATTCAGAACCCTCCAAAGCCACCGACTACTACAACTACCTGCGCGGCTATTGGAAGGACAATACGCACATGAAATATGGCAAGATGGCTCTCACGGGAACGCTTGACTGCGACTTTATGTTCCCTGGTGATAGCGACCCGTGGCATTGGGGTACTAAAGGTGTAGTTCCCGATGAAGATGCCGAAACTTGGACGGAGTACAACATGGCCGACAATCCCCCCAACGACCGCCGCTTCATGCAGTCAGCTGGTCCATTCACATTGAAGCCAGGTGCGGTGAACTATATCACTGTGGGTATTCCATTTGCTCAAGCCTCTTCTGGCGACCAGTGGAACTCGGTGGAACTCCTCCGCCAAATCGACGACATCTGCCAGGCCCTGTTTGAGAACTGCTTCAAAGTGCTTGACGGCCCAGATGCCCCGACGCTCACCTGCCAGGAGCTCAGCAACGAGATCATCCTCTATCTAACCTACGAGAACGAAAGCTCCAACAACTATAATGAGAAGTATGCCGAGGAAGACCCCTCCATCATCCGCTCCTACTCCGTTACCGATGACATTACCAAGGTAACCACTACCCATGAATACAGCAAGCAGGAACGCAGCTACCTCTTCGAAGGTTATCAGATCTATCAGCTGAAAGATGCCAGTGCCTCGATTGCCGACATCAACGACGTAACCAAAGCACGCTTGGTGGCTCAATGCGATATTGAAAACTACTACGATGCTATTGAGGACATCAAGCGCAGAAAGAGCGATAGCACCAAAGTAAACGGCACTTGGGTTTACACCTACGCCTACGACACCATCTATAAGACCAACCCCACGCTGCCCATTGGCACTCTGGTCAACTTCACTACCAACACGGCCACTGGCCTGCTTACTGGCAACGTGATGGTTGAGGGAGCAAACAAAGGTATCCAGCATGCATTCCGCATCACCAAGGATGCTTTCGCTTCGGGTACCAACACAGGGCTTGTGAACAATCGTGAATACTACTATGTGGCGATTGCCTATGCGCAAAACCGCTTCAAAGAGTATTCCCAGACCGAGGCCGCCTATCTTGATGGCCAAAAAGAACCCTACCTTGCAGGCCGTAAGAACGAACGCGATGGAGGTGGCATCACTGCCATCACTGCCATACCTCACCACCCCATAGCTGAAAACGGCGGCATGGTGGCACAGTCCGAGTATGGCATGAGTCCCAACATTGTCCGCTTGGAAGGCTATGGCAACGGCGGTTCGGTGCTTCGTTTGACCGATGCCTCCATCAAAGAGCTTATGGGCGGCAAAGGCGGTGCGGCCAAAGCGCCGGGTGTCTTTGTGAGCAGTGTCGCGAGCGATGGATTGACCGATGCCTCTTATATGCAGGATCCTTGCATCATCGCCAACCCGCAGTATCAGGAGAACTATGGACCTATCAATGTAACCGTCATCGACCCCCTCAAGGTGAAGAAAGGCGACTACAACATCCTCTTCTGGAACAAAGCCTACAACGCCTCGGGGCGTCTCTACAATCGTGCTGTCGACGGCATCAATGGCAAGACTCGCTGGTGCATCGTCCGCGCCGATGGTGGCAAGATACCGATGCCCGAAGGCGGCGAAATCGTGTATAAGGACACTGTTTGGTCCGACTTCACCATCTCGCGCTACAATGAGCAACTCTTCCTTGAGCTCGGCCTCTCGGTTGCATTGGTCAACTCCGACCCCACTGCTTCCACTCCCACCTACTCCACCGACAACTCCTATCGCTTCTATGGCGGCTTCGCCCAATCGGGTGGACTGCTCGGCTCGAAGATGACCTTCACCGATGAGAACTACCAGTGGCTCAGCGGTGTCCCCGACAACGATAGTTATGCCCAGTACAACTGGATACGCTCTGGAGCCCAGTTCTCGGCTGGTGCAGTGTCGTCGTTCACCTCCCTCACCACCGAGGTCAGCCTCTCGGAATCCTACCTCGACGAGGACTACTATAAGCAATACCAGCATCAGAACGACCAATCGCAGACCAGTGCCCTCGACAAAGATCAGATGTTTGAGGATGTGGTAGGTGGATTATGGTCGCCCTACGCATTGGTCTCCACTATGCCTTACCACCCAGGCTTCAACTTCTCCTACTATATGCCCGACCCCGACACCGTGGCTGCTTGGTCGGATAGCCTCAACAGCAACAACTACAACGCCAACCGAGTCAAGCGTTCGCTGATGGACAACTTCCACAACGATGCCATCAACTATAGCGACCTCAGTCAGCTCCCCAGCGTACGCATAGTGTTCACCGCCGACACCTCCAAGTGGACGCGCTGCCCAGTGGTGGAAATGTGCGACGACCACACGCAGGCCGAGGGCTACGCTCGCAAGTTCAGTGCCCGTCGCCACAAATCGGTCGATAAGCATGGCGACACCCTCACCCGTGCAGCCACCGCCGCCGACTTGGCCGACCCCAGCAGCCCCGCCTACATTTCCGAGATGGGGATGGGCTGGTTCCCCGGCTACGCTATCAACACCGTCACTGGCGAGCGCCTCAACATGATGTTTGGCGAAGACTCCCGCTACGTGCAGCACAACGGGCGCGACATGCTGTGGAACCCCGTCTCCACTATGATGGAAGGCACACAGAACTACATCATGGGTGGACGCCACTTCATCTACGTCCTCAACGCCTGCTCGCAGCCCTTCTTCAACCTCAAAACTGGCGTGCGCAACTATGTCCAATACCGTACCCCCTCCTATGATGCTGGGCGCTGGTCCATCTCTATGCTCCGCTCGGCAGAGCGAATGATGAAAATCCACCGCAAAGCCAACAGCGTCTACTACAGCCTCTTCAATGGTGTGGCTACGCTTTGGTCGAGCACCAACGTGGGCATCCCCGTGCGCGACTCCATCTCCATGCTCTATGCCTCGGTGGCCTGGGTCAATATGCCGCTCGTCTCCTCACGCTACGCTTTCTACTACCCTGGTCGTGATGCCAACCTCAACGCCGACTATGCATCCAATGGCATACCCACCGATGTTACCGTCGACCTTGATGTCCGCATCCCCTACAATCGCAACATGAGTCCCAACATGACCACCAACACCCAGTGTGGCCTGACAGACCTCAACAGCAACATGCCCGCCTACCAGTTCCGCCTCGGCGGTTCGGACGCGGTGCTCGAAAACCTCGCCACCGCAAGCAACGACCAGCAGACCTATGCCGACTCGCTGCTCAACCTCATCAACGTGGTTCCCAACCCCTACTATAGCTACTCCAACTACGAGACTGCCAGCCAGCTCGAGACCAAAGTCCGCATAGTCAACCTCCCCACAGGCCGCAACAGCAACGGCGAGCAAGAAGGCTGCTACATCCGTATCTACACCGTCGATGGCACCTTGGTGCGCACCATTGGCCCCACGCCAGTCAATACCACCTACATTGATTGGGACCTCCACAACCACACGGGCATTCCCATAGCGGGTGGCATGTACCTCATCCACGTCTCGGTGCCTGGCATCGGCGAGCGTGTGGTCAAGTGGTTCGGCACCATGCGCCCGGTCGACCTCAACTCGTTCCAGTTCTAAACCGTCAGAAACCTCAAAAACATAACAGAAATGAAAAATATATTCAAGATATTTTCAGTAGTTGTGGCCTTGTCGGCGGTCGCCTTGCAGCCAGCAATGGCTGGCAACGACGAGCGTCGCGGCACTGCTGGTGCTTCCGAGTTGCTCCTCAACCCGTGGGCACGCAGCACTGGCTGGGGTGGAGTCAATGTCGCCAACGTGCGCGGACTCGACGGTATGTTCAACAATGTGGCAGGCTTGGCCTTCGTCAAGAATATAGAAGTTGCCTACTCCAACACGATGCTCTACGGCGGTCGGAGTGGTGTAACGAGCGGAGCCACGCTCAACACCTTCGGCCTCGGCGTGCGGGTGTTTGAATCGGGCGTACTCGGTGCCTACGTGATGACCGTTGGCTTCGGCGACCTCCCCATCACCACCTACGACAGCCCCGAGGCAGGCGACAACGGCACCTTCTCGCCCAGCTACATGAACATCAACATCGCCTACGCCCACAGCTTCACCAATACCATCCATGGTGGCGTAGTCTTCAAAGTCGCCACCGAAAGCACCGACAACGTCTCGGCCTCGGGATTTGCCATCGACGCAGGTATCCAGTACGTAACTGGCGAGAACGACGAGCTCAAATTCGGCATCTCCCTCAAAAACTGGGGTCCCACCATGAAGTTCGGTGGCACTGGCCACTCGCTGACCATGGTCAACAACGCCGACAACAACTTCACCGTCGAAACCCGTGCTGCCGAGATGCAACTCCCCACCTGCCTCAACATCGGCCTCTCCTACGATTTCCTCTTCTCCAAGTGGGATCAGCGGCTGACCGTAGCTGGGAGCTTCACCTCCAACGCCTTCCTGCGCGACAACTACACCCTCGGCCTTGAATACAGCCTGCTCAATATGTTCCAAGTCCGCACGGGCTATATCTTCCAGCCTGGGCTGTGGAACGATGATGCAGCCACCGCCAACAACGGCTTCTGCGCAGGCGGTTCGATAGACATCCCGTTCAGCAAGAAAGAGGGTTCCAACCTCGGCCTCACCATTGACTACTCCTATCGGACAGCCTCGCCCCTCAAAGGCACTCACGCCTTCGGGGCAAGCCTGAGGTTCTGAAAGACAGAAGCGAACATAAACCAGAATTGGGAAAGGCTTCACCACAAAAGCCTTTCCTGATTTTTAGATACCGACAAAAAAACCAACCATTATGGCAGAAATCAAATACTACAGCGAAGAAGGCCTGCAAAAGCTCAAAGACGAGCTCCACCACCTGATAGCCATCGAGCGCCCCGCCGCCGCGGCCGCTATCGCCGAGGCACGCGACAAAGGCGACCTCTCCGAGAACGCCGAATACGATGCCGCTAAAGAGGCTCAAGGGCACCTTGAATCGCGCATCAGCAAGCTGCAAGCCCTCGTGGCCAACGCACGGCTGCTCGACGAGAGCAAAATCGACACCTCCAAAGTCCTCCTGCTCTCCATCATCACCATCCGCAACCTCAAGACAGGTGCACGGCAGACCTACACCATCGTGCCCGAAAGCGAGGCCAACCTCAAGCAAGGCAAAATCAGCGTAACCTCGCCCTTCGCCACCGCCTTCTTGGGGCATCGGGTGGGCGACACCGTGGAAGTCAACGTCCCGGCAGGCAAGATGACCTTCGAATTGGTCGAAGTGAAACGCTAACCCCCATTAAACCTATCCTCATGAGCAGTATCTTCAGCAAAATTGTGGCGGGCGAAATCCCCTGCCACCGTGTGGCCGAAACCGACCACTGTCTCGCATTCCTCGACATCAACCCCGTCGTCCGAGGCCATGTGCTCTGCATCCCCAAAGCCGAGGTCGACAACCTCTTCGACCTCGACGACATCCTCTACACCGAGCTCCAACTCTTTGCCAAGCAGGTAGCCATCGGATTGAAAAAAGTCTGTCCCTGCATCAAGGTCGGAATGGCTGTGGTCGGCATTGACGTCCCCCACGCCCACATCCACCTCCTGCCCCTCAACGCTCCCTCCGACCTCAACTTCAGCCACCACGTCAGCATGGGGCACGACGAGCTGGCCGACCTTGCCGCCCAGATTAGCAAGGCCATCGGTTGATGCCATCGGTTCGGAAAGCGATTGCTGCGGGGCATCCTCATTCGTGGGTGTCCCGCTTTCTGATTGATAATCGGGTCCAACCTCGACGTCGGCAGAAGGCTCTGTCAGCTGGAAACGTCCGAGGTAAGTGGTAGGCGAAGCCTCGCCGTGAGCACTCTGCACAAAGCCGTAGAGGTGCACTGTGCATCCTTGCCACTCCTGCGGCAAGGTGATAGCCACCGCCTCCTGCCGCCGATAGGCAGGCACCGAAAGCAGCGCCTCGCTCCGCTCGGCGCATATAGCCGCCAAGTAGACGCGGTCGCCCCCGTCCACCGTCAGCCGCAGCGGATTGCGGACGAAAGTGGCTGCCAGCAGCCAGCGCATCCCCTCGTTGCGGCAAGCCACCTCGCCGAAACCCACCTCCGCCACCTCCCCATCGCTCACCCGAAGCTGCGGATAGTCGATGGACAGTGCCTCGCCTTCCAGCGCGAAACACCCCTTGTTGAGCTTCACGAAATAGTTGCCCTCCGTCAGGTGCGCCTCGTGCGAGCAGAAACCCATGCCCGCATGAAGCACCTCGCGCAGTTGCGAGGCGAAGCGCACCATCGCCACAAAGCGTCCACGCTGCCCAAGTTGCCGCTCACTGCGTGCATCGCAGACGCTCGGCACATAGGCCCTAACACACCAAGTTCCCAGCCGCCGATAGCCCACCACCGTTCCTACACGACCACTGAAGCCGCCATTGATACCTTCTGATTGTAAACCCATAGTGATGATATTTGATTGGTTACTATTTTCTCCTCTGTTTTTCGCCGCTCGCCGCTGTGGGACAGGGCGCACCGAGGCAGCTTAACTTCGCCTCAATGCACTCGCACTTTGGGGTGCAAAAAGCAGCCTGACCCTCCTAACATTAGGAAAGCCGCACCAGCGAAAAGCCACCTTGCGGAAAAAGCGACATATATAATATAAGACCTCAATGGCCAAGTACGCTATTATTTATAAATTTTTAACATCTTTTGTTCCTCTTCTTCCTGGGAGCAGGCGGGAAAGAAGGGGAAAAGAAGAGGGGAAGAAGGGGGGAAGAAGCGGGTGCTAATTCTTCCGATGGTAAAAGGCTGTGGATGAGAAAGGTGCCGAAAGAGTGGAAGGGAAAGGAAAATGAAGGGAAAATGGGTGGGAAGAGGGAGGAAATTGAAGGAAAATTGAAAGGATAGTGTAGGGAGAGTGAGAAGGTAGTGTGGTGAGGGCAATGGGAAGGTGTGGGGCAGGGGAGGAAGTGCTGTGGTGGTTGAGAGAGGTGTGAAAGAATGGTGTGGGTGTGGAGTAGGTGGCATGGAATGGTGCTTAACTTTCCTAATAAAAGTTAAATTGCAGAATTTGGGTAAAAAATATTTGGCTGAATGGGAGAAAAGGAGTAACTTTGCAGCCGAATTGGAAGAAGGAATTAATCAAACAAATAAAACTAAAAGACTATGTATCTGACAAAAGAGAAGAAAGAGGAGATTTTTGCCCAGTATGGCAAGAATGCGAAGGACACAGGCAGTGCCGAGGGGCAGATTGCGCTTTTCACCTATCGCATCCAGCACCTGACCGAGCTGATGAAGCAGCACAAGAAAGATCAGGTGAGCGAGCGTGCGCTGGTGATGCTGGTGGGTAAGCGTCGCAAGATGCTGGACTACCTGAAGGAGAAGGATATTGAGCGCTACCGTGCCATTATCAAGCAGCTGGGATTGCGCAAATAGCAAGCCAATATCTTGGCACTGGGTGGCAATGCCTCGGCGACGGGGCGGTGCTTTCTGGGCCGACAGATAGAAGATGTTATTTGGTTATGGTTGGGATTGCCCGGGATTGCCCTGGGCAGTCCTTTTTTCGTTGTGGGGAGTGCGGAGAAAGGGAGAGAAAAGGGCGGAGGATGAAAAAAATTTGGTGGGTATTGGGAAAAGGTGTATCTTTGCAGTGGAATGAGAGAGGTCGAAAGCCTCTTTTTTTATTAGTTATGATAGAGAAAATCAAGATATTGGAGATTGTCAATGCGGCACTTGAGGGGTCGGATAAGTTTCTTGTGAGCCTTAAAGTGACGACGGACAATCGGATTTACATAGACATAGACGGCGACAGCGGCGTTACGATCGACGATTGCATAGAGCTCAGCCGAAAGGTGGAAAGTCAGTTGGACCGCGATGAGGAGGATTTCGCGCTTGATGTGAGTTCGGCGGGGTTGGGTCAGCCCCTGAAGCTGACGAGGCAGCTGGTGAAGAATATTGGCCGCGAGGTGGAGGTGGAGATGGTGGATGGCGAGCGGATAGAGGGGGTGCTTGAGGCGGCAGATGAGGTGGAGATGAGGGTAAGGGTGGCTGGCGGGAAGAAGCGAGCGGAGCGGATTGAGACGCTGAAGCGTGGGGAGGTGAAGAGTGTGAGGGTGGCGATAAAGTTTTAGAATCAACAGAAAACAACGATAGACTATGAAGACGTTAGATCTCAGCAGTTCCTTTCAGGAATTCAAGGATTTCAAGAACATTGACCGCGAGACGCTGATGCGCATTCTCGAGGAGGTGTTTCGGTCGGCGCTGGCCAAGCATTTTGGCACGGATGACAATTTTGACATCATCGTCAATATTGACAAGGGGGACCTTGAGATATTCCGCAATCGGACGATAGTGGAGGATGGAGCGGTGGAGGATGAGCTTCGCGAGATAGCACTCAGCGATGCGCTGAAGATAGAGGATGACTTCGAGGTGGGCGAGGAGCTGTCGGAGCCGATACTGATGAGTGAGTTTGGGCGGCGCGAGATATTGAGCATCCGTCAGAACTTGGTGGGGAAGATACAGGATTACGAGAAGAGCTTGATATTCCAAAAGTATAAAGAGAAAGTGGGTGAGATTATTATGGGCGAGGTGTATCAGCCGTGGAACAAGGAGGTGCTGGTGCTGGATGAGGAGAAGATAGAGCTGGTGCTGCCCAAGCAGGAGCAGATACCGGCCGACCATTTCCGCAAGGGGGACACGGTGCGGGCGGTGGTGCTGAAGGTGGAGATGCGCAACAACAATCCGCTGATTATCCTCAGCCGGACGACGCCGATATTCCTTGAGCGGCTGCTCGAGGCCGAGGTGCCGGAGATATACGATGGGTTGATAACGATAAAGAACATCGTGCGGCAGCCGGGCGAGAGGGCGAAGGTGGCGGTGGAGAGTTATGACGATAGGATAGACCCGGTGGGGAGCTGTGTGGGTGTGAAGGGAGGAAGGATACACGGCATAGTGCGCGAGTTGCGCAACGAGAATATAGACGTGCTGAACTACACGCCGCGCACGGACTTGATGATACAGCGTGCGCTCAGTCCCGCCAAGGTGAGCAACATCAAGATCAACGAGGAGGAGAAGAAGGCGGAGGTGTTTATGCAACCCGACCAGGTGAGCTTGGCCATCGGCAAGGGAGGCTACAACATCAAGCTGGCGAGCAAGCTGGTGGGATATGAGATTGAGGTGTATCGCGATACAGATGAGGACTACGACGATGTGGCCATCAACGAGTTCAATGATGAGATAGAGCAGTGGGTGATAGACGAGCTGGTGAAGATTGGGTGCGATACGGCCAAGAGCGTGTTGGCATTGCCGAAGGCGGAGCTGATAGCACGTACGGATTTGGAGGAGGAGACGATAGACCACGTGCTGGAGGTGTTGAGGTCGGAGTTTGAATGATGAGAGAAGAGTGAGGGTGTGGTTGTGGGGCAGGCGTTGCGGCTTGCGGAAAGAAAAGTAAAACAAGAAAGGACGCGACAGGATATGGCAAACTACAGACTGAAAAAGGTGGCAACGGATTTCAACGTAGGCATAGAGACCTTGGTGAACCATTTGGCACGGCACGGACACACGGTGGATGGCAGCCCCAACGCCAAGATAACCGATGAGCAATATGAGTTGCTTGCCGCAGCCTTCCAGAGTGAGCGAAAGGTGAAGGAGGAGGCCGACAAGATAGAGCTGACGGTGGGCAATAGTGTGCACGCAGTAGAGGTTGGGAGCAAGCGTGAGGCCGAGAGCGAGGTGGAGGAGCTGGTGATAAAGGAGGCTTCGGTTCGCAAAGCAGCTGGGCCAGCCCCCGTCGCCAAGCAGCAGAAAGTGGAGGAGAAGGCCAGCGAAGCAGTCGCGGTGGAGAATGAGGAGAAAGAGGATGCAGTGGTGGAGGCAAGTCGGCCAGTGGAGGAAGTGCAGGATACGCCTGTTGCACCTCGGCAGGAGTCTGAATTGGCCGCTGAAGAATCCGTTGAAAAACAGGAAGAGGTCTCCAACGAGGGAACGCAGGAGGCAGGTAGCAGCAGTCCGTTCAAGGTGGTGGACAAGATAGACTTGTCGGCTATCAATCAGCGTACGCGTCCGGACAAGAGCAAGGAAAAACGGCGTAGGGGCGAGAAGCCTGTGGTGGCCAAGCCTGCGGCGGAGGTTGTGCCACCAGCGAAGGTGGAGGCCGAACCTGCACCAGCGGCTGCGGAGAAACCTGCCGCCAAGAAAGAGCCTGACTTCATCAAGACGGAGTATACCAAGCTGGAAGGGCCGAAAGTGCTTGATAAGATCGACCTCAGCCAGTTCAGCAAGGATGGGGCTGACATGCCGGGAAGCAAGCGTAAGCGCAAGCACACCAAGAAAGATGCAGTCAGTGCGCAGGAGGTGAAGAAGATAGGTGCGGAGATGGCCAAGAAAGAGAGCAAGGAAAAGGCCAAGAAAGACAGCCAGCGCAACGTCTCGCAGCAGACTTTGGCTCCTGCTGGGAAGAAGAAAAAGAAGAAAGAGGAAAAGAAGCCAGTCGAGATTGACGGCAACGAGATTGAGAAGCAGATACGCGACACGCTGGCTCGCCTTTCGCCGCTGGGCAAGAGCAAGACCTCGAAGCACAACCGCGAGAAGCGACAGAAAGTACACGCGCAGATGGAGGAGGAGATGCTCCACGAGCAGGAGAGCCAGCATGTGCTGCAGGTAACGGAATTCGTTACAGCCAACGAGCTGGCCACGATGATGCAGGTGCCAGTCAATAAGATCATAGCCACCTGTATGAGTGTGGGTATCTTCGTCAGCATCAACCAGCGCCTTGATGCTGAGACCATCAAGCTCATCGCCGACGAGTTCGGCTTCGAGGTGAACTTCGCCTCCGAGGATGTGGTGAACACCATCCATAAGATAGAGGAAGAAGACAGGCCGGAGGATATGGTGCCGCGCAACCCGATCATCACGGTGATGGGACATGTGGACCACGGTAAGACATCGCTCCTCGACTATATACGCAAGACCAACGTCATCGCTGGCGAAGCGGGCGGCATCACACAGCATATCGGTGCCTATGAGGTGCAGACTGCTGATGGGCGCAAGATTACCTTCCTCGATACGCCTGGCCACGAGGCATTCACGGCCATGCGTGCCCGCGGTGCGAAGATGACGGATATAGCCATCATCGTCATTGCTGCCGACGACAAGATTATGCCGCAGACAATCGAGGCTATCAATCATGCCCAGTCGGCTGGGGTGCCGATAGTGTTTGCTATCAATAAAATAGACAAGCCTGGTGCCGACCCTGACCGCATTAAGACCGAGCTGGCCAATATGAACCTGCTGGTAGAGGAATGGGGTGGCAAGTATCAGAGCCAGGACATCAGTGCTAAGAAGGGTATCGGCGTGGAGGAACTGCTGGAGAAGGTGATACTTCAAGCCGACATTATGGAACTCAAGGGCAATCCCAATAAGAGGGCACGCGGTGTGGTCATCGAAAGCTCGCTCGACAAAGGGCGCGGCTATGTGGCCAAACTGCTGGTGCAGGAGGGAACTATCCGCAAAGGCGACCCGATTGTGGCAGGTGCGGTGGCCGGTAGGGTACGTGCTATGTACAACGAGCGCAATCAGGAGGTGCTTTCAGCTGGTCCCTCGCAGCCTGTGCTGCTGCTCGGACTTGCTGGGGCTTGTCAGGCTGGCGACACCTTCAACGTGATGGAGAATGAGAAAGAGGCCAAGGATATCGCCACGCGGCGTACGCAGTTGCAACGTGAGCAGGGCATCCGCACACAGACGCACCTCACGCTCGAGGAGATTGGGCGTCGCCGCGCGTTGGGCAACTTCAAGGAGCTCAACATCATCGTCAAAGGCGACGTGGACGGCTCGGTTGAGGCATTGGGCGACTCGCTCATCAAGCTCAGCAACGAAGAGGTGCAGGTCAATGTCATCCACAAGGCCGTGGGGCAGATATCCGAAAACGATGTGGAGCTTGCCATCGCCTCGGATGCCATCATCATCGGCTTCCAGGTGCGCCCGAGCGTAGGTGCGCGCAAAAAGGCCGAGACCGAGCATATCGACATTCGCCTCTACAGCATCATCTACGATGCTATCAACGAACTCAAGGATGCCATCGAGGGTATGCTTGCCCCCGAGACGCAGGAGAAGATTGTGGCCAACCTTGAGATACGCGAGACCTTCAAGATCAGCAAGGTGGGTACCATCGCTGGCTGTATGTGCCTCGACGGCAAGATTCAGCGCAGCCACAATGTGCGCATCATTCGCGATGGCATCGTGGTCTACACTGGCAAACTTGCTTCGCTCAAGCGCTTTAAGGACGATGTCAAGGAGGTGGTTAGCGGACAGGATTGTGGCTTGAACATCGAGAACTACAACGACATCAAGGTGGGCGACATAGTGGAAGCCTACGAGGTGGTAGAGGTCAAGCGCAAGCTGTAAGAAGTGGTAGATATGGTAGGGCGTGTGTATAATACACTGATTATCAGCCCCCCCCCCCCCCCCAATTTGCGAGGGGTTGTATGGGCTGTAGAGGCGCGGCGTGCCGCGTCTCTGTGGGGGTGTCGCACCTCTACGGTGGCGATGTGAAGCCTCGGTTGCATACCTTTATGGTGTATGCAGCCGAGGCTTCGCCCTTTTTCGGTTGTGGTAACATGTAAATCATAGATAAGAGATGAACAGAAAGAGCAAAAAGAAAGAGAGATTGGTCGCTGGTGCCCGAAGGGTGGGCATGGCAGCGGCAGCGATGAT